>DASXUH010000158.1:0-9647 GCA_036504935.1 Geothrix sp.
TCTCCGGATTCCCGACGGGAATCCGGAGCATGGAGCGGCGCTTGGCCCAGAAAGGCGTTCAGATCATCGCGGTGGAACCCGGCAGCCTGGCCGAGGAGGCAGGTCTGCGTCCCGGCGACACGCTGCTGGAGATCCATGGCGAGGCGGTGCTGGATCAGCTCAACTACCAGTATCTGGTCACCCGGGAGGACGAGGCTGAGCTGCTTGTGCTGCGGCCGGATGGCAGCACCTTCAAGGCTCTCGTGGAGAACGGGGGCGAGGGCATCGGGGTGGACCTGGCCCAGGACGAGGTGAAGGTGTGCAAGCAGAACTGCGTGTTTTGCTTCGTGCACCAGATGCCCAAGGGCTTCCGGAAGTCGCTTTACCTGAAGGACGAGGATGTCCGTCTCTCCTTCCTCTACGGCCACTTCACGACGCTTTCCAGCAGTGACGAAGCGGAGCTGGACCGCATCGTGCGCGAACGGCTGAGCCCCATCCACGTCTCGGTCCATGCCACGGATCCGGAAGCCCGGGTGAAGGTGGTGGGCAATCCCCGCGAGGGCCACATCCTGCGCAAGATCGACCGCCTGCTGGCGGGTGGCATCGATGTGCATACCCAGGCGGTTGTCGCGCCGGGCCTCAACGACGGAGCCATCTGGCAGCAGACCGTGGACGACCTCTGGGGCCGGCGCAAGGAAGGGCGGGGCAGTGTCCTGAGCCTGTCCTGCGTGCCTGTGGGGCTCACGACCCACCGGGAGAACCTGCCTTCGGTGCAGGACGTGGACGCGGCCTTCGCCCGGGACTGGGTGGCGCGGTGGACGCCCGAGGTGCGGAAGTACGCCAAAGCCAACGATGGCGAGCCCTGGTTGCTGCTGGCGGACGAGTGGTTCACCCGGGCTGGGATCGAAGTGCCGGGGCGGGCCTTCTATTCGCGCTCCTGGGCCCAACTCGAGAACGGTGTGGGCCTGGTACGCCGCTTCCTGGAGCACAGCCGCCGCTTCATCAAGAGTCCCCGGGCGAAGGGCTTCGAGGGCCGGCGGGTGCTGCTGCTGACGGGATCGAGCTTCGCGCCCACCCTCTCGCGGGTGGCTGCCGAGCTGAACCGCGCCGTGGGGAGCCACCTGCGCGTGGTGCCCGCCCGGAACTTCAGCTTCGGGGACAGCGTCACCGTAGCGGGCCTGCTTTGCGGCGAGGACCTGAAGTACGCGGCCCACACCGACCGGGACGCCCACACCAGAGGAACGGAGCGGGGCGGCCGGACGGATTGGGTGGATGCCGTGGTGGTGCCTTCCTCCAGCCTGCGCACCCACACGGGCCCCACGGACCAGTACACTCTGCGGGGCGTGGTGGTGCGGGAGGAGGGGACCTTCCTGGACGACCTGACGCTCACCGGACTGGCTGCGGACCTGGGCGTTCCCGCCGTGCCCAGCGGCGCGAACCTGTCCCACCTGCTGGATCACCTGGAGGCCGCCGACCGCGGCGCCTTCCGGGGTGGGGCCCTGACCTCGGCCTTCCACACCGCCGGCCTGAACCTGCCGCAGGGCGCGTACAACCCGTGAGGCCGTTCCTGCCACGGCCGCAAAGCGGCCGTGGTTAACCTCCGGGCGAAGCCCGGAGGCGTGGAAGAATCATGGGATGCCAAATCTCCCTGCCCAGTCCCGCCGCCGCATGGTGGCCCGCGCGGAACTGGCCGGTTCCGCGGTCTGCTTCGGGCTCATGGCCATCCTCGCGCGGAAGCTCACGCTACCGGGCATGGGCTTCACGGCGGGGCATCTGGCTGTGCTGCGCTTCGTGGTGGGGGCCCTGGTGAGCCTCGTGGCCTTCGGCCTGATTCCCGGCCTCTACCGGCCCAGCAACTACCGGCTGCTGGTGACGCGGGGGCTCTCCGGCGGCGCGGTGGTGGTGCTCTACTTCTACGCCCTGGCCCACATTCCGGCGGGGGAGGCGGGCATCCTCTACAACGTGTTCCCGGTGATCGCTGTGGTGATGTCCCTGGCGATCTTCAAGGAACGGCCCACGATCCACCTCTGGCTGGCGATCCTGGCGGCCTCCCTGGGCGTGGTGCTGGTGCTCAGCCAAGGGCACCTGGGCCTCGGCCTCGGCCGGGGCGAACTGGCGGCCCTGGGCGCAGCCGTCTTCGCGGCCACCAGCGCCAACGCCATCCGGGCGGCGCGCCACACGGAGAATGCCGCGACCATCTTCTTCTTCTTCTGCGTGGCGGGCCTTCCCGTGGTGCTGCCCTTTTCCTTTTCGCCCTGGCCCGGCGGCCTCGGGGCCTGGGGCCTGGCCTGCCTCATGAGCCTGCTGGCGCTTGGCGGCCAGATGCTGATGTCCGAGGCCTACGGAGCCCTGTCGATATCCGAGGCGGCGGTCTGGCTCCAGCTGCTGCCCATCGTCCAGTACCTGCTGGCCGTGCCCATGCTGGGGGAGCGCGCCACCGGGGCCGGGCTGGCGGGCGTCCTGATCACCGTGGCGGGCGTGGCCTACGGCACCGTGCTGGGGCACCGCAAGCGGGCATGAAAAAGGGCCCCGGGGAGGGCCCTTTTCGTAGATCGTGGGCGCCTAGCTGACGGGCGCGGCCACGATGCGCTTCTTGAGGGAGACGGCGACCTTCACATCACCGCCGTCCTGGCCCTGGAACTTGTCGAGCTGGTCGAGGGACTTCTTCTTCGCCATGTCCGAGGCGACACGGATGGCATCGAGGACGTCCACCATGGCCTGGAACTTGACGTCCTCATCCACCTTCAGGAAGACCTTTCGGTAGTTGAGGGGCTGCAGCATCACGGCCTCGGGCAGCTTGTCCTTGATGCCCTGGGCGTCGATCTTGTCCTGCTGGAGGGTCATCGTGCCGTCCTGGTCCACCTGGATCAGGATGTTG
The DNA here is from genome assembly GCA_036504935.1 of Geothrix sp. Lineage (GTDB taxonomy): Bacteria > Acidobacteriota > Holophagae > Holophagales > Holophagaceae > Geothrix. The sequence goes on from DASXUH010000158.1 coordinate 2,858, forward strand.
TTCGGATCAGGCTTGGGCGGGGTGGTGGTCTGGACGACCTGGGGCACCACGACCTTCATGGCCTTGCTGAGACCGGGCACCATCACGATGAACACGATCAGGAGCACCAGCACGATGTCGATCAGCGGGGTGACGTTGATATCGGTTTTTGCCTTGCCTTTTGCGCCGCCGGCATCCATCAGTTACCCCCTTCCTTCTTGTCCTTGTCCTCGCTCGTCACGATGGAGGCCTCATCGGCGCCACCCTTCCGGCAGGACTGGAACAGTTCGTTGATGTATTTGAAGGGCAGATCCGCGTCGGCCTTGATGAACACCCGCTTGTCATTCAGCTGGGACACGTTGCGGTTGATGTAGTCCTCGAGCTTCTGCCGCTGGCCTTCATCGTTGATGAAGAAGCGTTCGTCCTTGGCGTCCTTGTCGTCGATGAGCACGGCGCCAGGGCCGGTCACCTCGTACTTGTCGTTGCGCTTGGAGGTCAGCATGAGGGTCAGGTACTTCTGGCCCGCGTCCACCTGCTGGTCGACCTTCGGGGCATGCTTGGACAACGGCAGCTTCACGGCATTGTTAACGGCGGGCGTGATCACGATGAAGATGATCAACAGCACCAGCACGATATCCACAAGTGGCGTGACGTTGATGTCGGACTTCATCCCACCCTTGGAACCACCTGTATCCATGGTGTGTTCTCCTTAGAAATCGCCCGGAAGCTCGCGCCCCCGGGCTGGGTGGCGGATCCTTAGCTCTGGCTCTCGCGGCGGATGAACTCGTCGATCATCTGGGAGGCCGCGTTGTTGATGTTGGTGACGACGACATCCTGCTTGTTGGTCAGCAAGTTGTAGATCCACACGGCCGGGATGGCGACGAACAGGCCGAGCGCGGTGGTGGCCAGGGCCTCACCGATGGAGCCGGCCAGGGCGTTGATGTCGCCAGCGCCCTTCGTCTTGAGGTCGGAGAAGACCTTGATGATGCCGATCACGGTGCCGAGCAGGCCGATGAAGGGGGCCAGCGCGCCGATGGTGCCCAGGCCGCTCATGCCCTTCTTGAGGAGTTCGACCACCTCGGCGGTGCCGCGCTGGATGGCGCGTTCCACGGGCTGGATGGCGTCATGGTTGGGGTTCATGGTCTTGAGCTGCTTCTCGTATTGGAAGATGTCCAGGCCGTGCTTCAGCACCAGGGCGATGTGGCTCTTGTTGTGGGTGGTGGCGGCGCGCTTGGCGGCTTCGAAGTCGCCACGGCGGAGGGTGTCCATGAAGAGCTTCAGGAACTTGTCAGAGGCCTGCTTGCTCTGCGCATAGGTCACAAAGCGCTCGATGGCGACGTAGATCTGGTAGGCCATCAGGATGAAGAGGACGGTGATGATGAACTTGTTGGCGATGGAGGCCGCGCGCCAGATTTCGGCTGCGGAGAAGCTGTCGTGGCCGCCTTCGGCAAGGCCGAGCATCAGGGGGGTGGCAAGCAGGTTCATGAGGTTTCCTTATGGAATGAGGAGAGGTTGGACGTGGGAAGGGGCGCTGGCTACCTGAGCCGGAACGGCATCGTGAGCTTGAAGCGCGCGTACTGGGGGGCCCCGTTCAGAAGGGCTGGCTCAAACTTCCACTGCATGGCGTAGGCTTCGGCCGTGGGCCGCAGCTGGGGGGGGCCTTCCTTCGCGACGGCCGAGGTGGGCACACCATCAGGGCCGACCACGATTTCCACGACCACCGTGCCCTGGATCTTGGCGATCTTGGCGAGGGGGGGATAGGGAGGGGCGGGGGGCTGGTACTTCACCTTGATCTGGCTGAAGTCGAAGTCCACCACCTTGCCGGTGCCGCCGACGACACCGCCAACCACACCGCCGACCACGCCGCCGATCACACCACCGGGGACGCCGCCGGGGACACCGCCGGGGACGCCGCCGAGCGAATGATCCTGCTTGGGAAGCTCCTTGGGCGCCTGCTCAGGCACCACTTCCTGGCGCGGGTCGATGGGGGTCGAGTCCACCTTGCCGGCGGACACGGCCATCGGCGGCGGTGGCGGCGGCGGCGGAGGCGGGGGAGGAGGAGGCGGGGGGGGCGCGGCCTCAGCCTGTTCGGCGAGGTCGATGGCCATGGTCTTGAGCACCTTCTGGCCAGCCTCCGTGTGCTTCGCCAGCTGGAAGGCCACAAGCGCGAACAGAGCGTACATGGCTACTGTCGTGGGGATGGTGACCTTGGGGTTGCCCCGCCTGATAGCGTCGTTTCCGGCCGCGAGGGAGGACTTGTAGACTGCGTCCTCCAGCGTCTCCACAGGAGGGGCCGGCTTTGCGGGGGTTGATTTCTTGGGATCTTTGCTCATGCGACTCCCGTGAAAGATCCAGGGGAAAAAACAGCGAGCCGAATCGACGGGAACATCGATGCGGCTACGGAGATGGAGATAAAGAACTGGGGCAAGCCCAACGGCTAAGATGGCAAAGGGCGGGCGGATGGTCAAGCTGGAATAACGGGCGCAAGCCCCCATGAACAGGGCATTCGGCGTTTTTTGGGTGGGTTTCGCAACACTCATCTGCGTTTCAAAAGAGTGGCATTGTTAATTTTTGTTAAGAAAGTCGGAACTCCCCATGCCGAAGATCACAAGTCCATATTTCTCATTCATCCGCGAGTCCCAGGGGGCCTCTGGGGAGGGTCGTGCCGGGAAATTCCACACCTCGCATGGCGAGGTCGAAACACCAGCATTCATGCCGGTCGGCACGCAGGGCACGGTGAAAGGCATCACCCCGGCACAGCTCCGGGACATCGGTCCCCAGGTGATTCTCGGGAACACATACCACTTGGGGCTCCGTCCCGGGGACGCCCTGGTGGCCCAGCATGGCGGCCTGCATCGCTTCATGGGCTGGGATGGGCCCATTCTCACGGATTCAGGCGGGTTCCAGGTCTTCTCGCTCGCGTCCCTGCGGAAGATGACCGAAGAAGGCGTCACCTTCCAGAGCCACCTGGACGGCAGCCCCCGGTTCCTGTCGCCGGAGCGCAGCCTGGAGATCCAGCGGAACCTGGGCTCCGACATCTGCATGGCCCTGGATGAGTGCCCACCGGGCCGCATGGACCGGCCCAAGCTGGAGATCAGCATGGACCGCACCACCCGCTGGCTGGCCCGGAGCCGGGCGGTGCCCCTCCAGCCCCACCAGGGCCTGTTCGCCATCAATCAAGGAGGCACCCACCTGGACCTGCGCCGGCGTCACCTGGCAGAGGCGATGGACCTGGACGCGCAGACCCCCTTCCAGGGCTTCGCGGTCGGTGGCCTCAGCGTGGGCGAGCCCAAGGACCAGATGAACGCTGTGCTGGCCGAGTTCGTGAAGGAGCTGCCGGAGGACCGGCCCCGGTACCTCATGGGCGTGGGCACGCCGGAGGATCTGCTCTTCGGCATCGAGCAGGGGGTGGATCTCTTCGACTGCGTGCTGCCCAGCCGTGAGGCCCGGCACGGCCGGATCCTCACGAGCCGCGGCAAGCTCAACCTCAAGAACGCCCGCCACCGGGAAGCGGATCTGCCCTTGGACCCGGATTGCGCCTGCTATACCTGCCGGACCTTCAGCCGGGCCTACCTCCACCATCTGTACCGCTGCGGCGAGTTGCTGGGCTTCACGCTGAACACGATCCACAACCTGAGCTACACTGTGGGGCTCACCCGCGCTGCGCGGCAGGCCCTGCTGGAAAACCGCTTTCCAGCGTTCGCCCAGACCGCGCGCGCTCGATGGCAGACCGAGGAGCCCTAGATGATGATGTACGCCCTTCTTCAACAGCCCGCGTCCGGTGGCGGCCCCGCCTGGATCCAGTTCGTATTCATCGGCGGCATGGCCCTGATGTTCTACTTCCTCCTCATCCGGCCCCAGAGCAAGGCCCGCAAGGAGATGGAAGCCCGCCTGTCGAAGCTGAAGGCCGGCGACGAGGTCGTGCTGACCTCCGGCCTCTACGCCACCATCGACCGCGTCGAGGACAAGCACATCTGGCTGAAGCTCGGCGGCTCCGTGGTCAAGGCCCGGCGCGCGGCCGTGGCATCCCTGGCCAACGAACCCGAATCCCAGAACTGATCTCCCCGACCTGCCGGGCCGGGACCAACACACCACTGTTGGGCCGTCCCGCCTTCTGTTAGGAGCGCCCCGTGAGCAAGCGGAGCCTCTGGCGCCTAGCCATCGTCCTCGCCGTGCTGTTCGGCTGTGGATACTTCTTCACGCCACTCTCCAAGGTGAAACTGGGCCTCGACCTCCGGGGCGGCGTCCACTTCGAGCTGGAGGTCCAGGGCCAGGAGGCCCTTGCGGCCGACCTGCGCGACAGCAAGGACCGCCTTGCGGCCCGGCTCAAGGAGAAGGGCCTTCCGGGCGCCATGGTGCGCGTGGATGGCGATGCCCTCCGCGTGGAGGGCGCGGGCGCGGACCAGAAGGCCACCGTGGAGAAGGTCGCCAAGGACTTCTTCTCCGGCTACGTCTTCTCCGCCGAGGGGGACGTCTTCAAGCTCACCCAGAGGGATTCCTACCAGAAGCAGCTGAAGGATGACGCCAACAAGCGCGCCCTGGAGGTCATCGAGAAGCGCATCCGCGACATCGACCCCGCCAATGTGCTGGAGCCCGAGATCACCGCCAGCGGCGCCGAAGGCAACCGCATCGTGGTGGAGATCCCCGGCATCGAGGAAGGCGACCGCGAGCGCATCAAGAAACTGCTGGCCACCCCCGGCCACCTGGAGCAGCGCCTGCTGGCCAAGGCGCCCCAGCTCTACTTCAGCTCCAAGGAGGAGGCCCTGGCCTTCTTCAAGGGCGCCATCCCCCCGGAATTCGAGCTCCTGCCGGAGATCGAGAGCGAGCGCCAGGCCCGCCGCGCCGGCCAGGCTGTGGCGAAGGCCAAGCCAGGTGAGGAGAAGATCAGCCGCTGGGTGCTGCTGGAAAGCCGCGTGGCCGTGGATGGCGCCGACATCATCGACTCGCACCGGGCCTCCAACTCGCAGACCGAGGCCAACGAGGTCAACTTCACCCTCAACAAGAAGGGGGATGATGACTTCGCCCGCCTGACCGGTGTCGCCTCCGAGGAGAACCGCCTCATCGCCATCGTGCTCGACCGCAAGGTCGTCACGGAGCTGAGTGCCAAGGAGAAGATCATCGGCGGCGCTGTGCGCATCAGTGGCAGCTTCAGCGCCCAGGAAGCCGACGACCTAGCCAGCCAGCTCCGCAGCGGCGCCCTCCGCGCGCCCATGAAGTTCCTCGAGGAGCGCGTTGTGGGCCCCGGCCTGGGCCGCGACTCCATCCATGCCGGCGTGCGCGCGGCCATCGTCGGGTTCGCCGCCATCCTCGGCTTCATGGTGATCTTCTACCACTGGTCGGGCGCGAACGCGATCGTCGCCCTCACGGTGAACGTGATCGTCATGATGGGCCTGCTGGGCTCCTTCCGGGCCACGCTGACCCTGCCGGGCATCGCGGGCTTCGTGCTCACCCTGGGCATGGCCGTGGATGCCAACATCCTCATCTTCGAGCGCATCAAGGAGGAACTGGGCCTCGGCAAGAGCGTGCCGGGCGCCATCGACGCGGGCTTCGACCGCGTGTTCTGGACCATCGTGGACAGCCATGTGACCCAGCTCTTCTCCGCCCTGCTGCTCTTCATCTTCGGCACGGGCCCCGTGAAGGGCTTCGCCGTGACCCTCACTGTGGGCGTCGTGGCCTCGCTGTTCACCAGCATCTACATCAGCCGCTTCATCTATGACTGGGTGCTCGAGCACCATCCCGGCACGAAGACCCTCTCCGTGGGCACGCACACCTTCTTCAAGGGATCGTCCTACGACTTCATGAAATACAAGGGCACGGCCATCGCCATCAGCTGGGGCATCATCCTTATCTCGCTTCTCTACGTGCGGCCCTGGAATCTCACCCACAGCAACCGTATCCACCTCGGCATGCAGTTCGTGGGCGGCAACGACATGACGGTGCGCTTCCGCGGCGCCATGGAGCCCGAAACCATCCGCGAGGCCCTGGCGAAGCACGGGTACGCCGATGCCAGCGTGGTGGCCTACGAGAACAAGGACAAGTCTGTCCGCGACTTTTCGATCAAGGTGAAGGCCAGGAAAGACGCTGACCAGAAAGACAGCACCAAGCAGGCGAATGCCCTGCGGGCCATCTTCAAGCAGATGGATCCCGAAGGCGCCACCAGTACGCTGCCCGCGCTCAACCTCGAGGGTTCCAAGACGCTCACCGAAACTTTGGTAAAGGCCAATCCCGCCGGCATCGCGGGTGACGAGGCGGCCCTCGCGGCGGCCTACGCGCCCTTCGCGGAAAAGGTCATCGCGGGCCGCGACCGGTTGCCTTCCGGCCTCTATCAGACCTTCGGCGAGCTGCCCCAGGAACTGCCCCAGGTGGTGAAGGAGTCGATCCAGAAGACCTACCGCCTGGGCGCGGTGGGCCTCCTCAAGGACGAGAGCTTCTCGCCCAGCATCTCGGGGGAATGGACCCGCAAGACCCTCACGGCCGTGGCCTGGGCCCTCGGCGCCATCCTGGTCTATGTGATGTTCCGATTCACCGCCAGCTACGCCGTGGGTGGCATCGTCTCCCTGGTCCACGACATGCTCATGGCCCTGGCCCTGTTCGCGGCCTTCGGCTACGAGTTCAATGTGCCGGTGGTGGCGAGCTTCCTCACGCTGATGGGCTATTCCATGGGCGACACCATCGTGGTGTTCGACCGCATCCGCGAGAACAGCCACCGGCCGGAGTACCGGCGGTCCACAATCACGAAGCTGGTGAACGACTCCATCAACCAGACGCTGGGCCGGACGATCCTCACCTCAATGTCCGTGCTGTTCGTCAG
>DASXUH010000159.1:0-7857 GCA_036504935.1 Geothrix sp.
CTGCGATGCCTTCCTGTTCACCCGCTTCGAGCCCGGCGGCATGGTCTCCGGCAGCGACACCATCAAGCTGAGCACCAGCCTCATCGACTTCGTGTTCCGGGAGCTGGCCATCAGCTACCTGGGCCGCTACGACCTGGCCCACGTGGAGCCCGAGCAGCTCATGAATGCCGCCACCGGCCTGCGCCCCAACAGCCAGGCCCCCGGCGTGGCGAACCTCCCCAGCCTGCCCACCGGCACGCCCCTGCCCTTCCCCGAGGCCGGCGCCGCCGCCCACGAGCAGGAACTCCAGCCCGTACTGCAACCCGTGGGTGTAGGCGCCCGGGTCGCCTCCGCCGCCCAGGTCGCCCGCGAAAAGGGCTACACCGGCGATCCCTGCCCCGAGTGCGGCCACCTCACCCTCGTCCGCAACGGCGCCTGCATGAAATGCCAGACCTGCGGGGCCACGACGGGGTGCAGCTAGAAAATCAAAAAGAAGTGCTGATGCAAGCGGAGGACAGCAGAGGGATGGAGGGGAGCGGAGAAAGATAAAGAATTCCTCCGCTCTCCTCTGCCCTTCCGCTTTCCTCCGCTTATCTACATTCTTTCAAGCCCCGAGAGCCCCACGACCGCTCAGGAGGAACCCTATCCTCCTGCCACGGCTGCCTCCAGCATCCACCTTGCGATGCTGAGTGCGCTGGGGAGTCGCGGTAGGTCATCGAGGCGGAACCAGCGGGCGTCCTCCAATTCAGCGGGATCGGGCTGTAGCTTGCTGGAGAGGTGGTCGGCTGGAACCTAGTGCTTGCCTTGCCCCTTGCGGTCGCCGCCTTCCCGGTCCTCACGCTTCTCCTGGCCCTTGTGCTTGCCGTTGTCGTGGCGGCCCCGCTTGGCTTTCCCCTCGACTCGGCGGCCCTCCCGCGGTGCTGGCGCCGGAGCGGGCTTCTTGGAAAGGCCCAGGGGATCGGGCAGGTTCAGGGGGTTGGGGATCTGGGCCATCAGCAGGGTGCCGCCGAACATCAAGGCAGCCAAGGTGCGCGTCGTACGGGTCACGGGTCCTCCGGGGACAGGATGCAAGGAGAGGTATGCCCATCGCACCGCAGCCTCATCTTACCCCGCTCCTTGGCTGGCCCCGTTCCCGGGGCTTCATACGAAGGCCACCGCATGCACGGGCGGCAGGTGCTCGGCGAGGGTGAGCCAGTCGTCGCCGCTGTTCTCGCTGATCCACACGGAGCCCGTGGTGGAACCGAAGGCCAGGCGCTCACCGCTGGCGTCCAGATCCAGGGCGTGACGGTAGACCAGGTCGTAGGCCCAGCCCTGGGGCAGTCCCCGGTGCAGGGTCTCGAAGGTGCGGCCGCCGTCGCGCGTGCGGTTCACCACCACACGCCCCTCCACGGGAATGCGCCGCTCGTCCTTGATGGCTGGTACGAACCACGCGGTATCCGGATCCTTCGGATGCACCACCACGGGGAAGCCGAACACCGAGGGCTTCACGTCCGTGATCTCGGTCCAGGTCATGGCGTCGTCCGTGCTGCGGAAGATGCCGTTGTGGTGCTGGATCCACCAGACGTGGGGCGCGCCCGGGCACTGCACCATGCGGTGCGGATCCTGGGATTCCGGCGCCTCCACCAGTTCCGGCGGCGCGTAGTCGGCCCGCATGCCCTTGGTGTGGGCGGTCCAGGTCTTTCCGCAATCCGTGGTGTGCCACACGCCGCCGCTGGAAACCGCCACCACCACGCGATTTCCGTCGCGCGGATCCACGACGACGGAGTGGATGCCCGGCACGTCGGCGCCGCCGCCGGCCCACTTGCGGCGTTCCGGCATGTTCCAGAGGGCCTCCACCATGTGCCAGGTGGCGCCGAGGTCCTCGCTCCAGAAGAGGCCCCCCGGCAGCGTGCCGGCCCAGAGCACGCCGGGCTGAGTCGCGAGCCCCGGCGTCAGGCACCAGAAGCGGACGAGGCGCCAGGGGATCTCGCGGCCCATGAAGTCCTTCTCCACGTGGCCCTCGGGCGGCGTGGGATAGGCGGGCACGCCGAGCTCCTCCCAGGTGGCGCCGCGGTCCCGGGAGCGGTGCAGCTTGGCGCCGAAGTGGCCGTGATCCAGGGCCGCATACCAGGCGCCGTCGCGGGGATCCTGCATGGTCAGCGAGACGTTGTCCCCCAGGAAGGACACGCCTTCAAGGGCCCAGGCCCCCTTCCCCGTGCGGCGGGCGGAGAAGAGCCCCTTGCGGGTGGACACGAGCAGCTGGTCAGACATATCACCCTCCGGACAAGGCCTGCATGACATAGATCTCGCTGGCCGCGGACACGGGATCGGTGAGCCCCCGCCGATCCGCGATGGGAACGCCGTCCACGAAGACGGCCATGTGGAACCTCAGGGCGCCGTGCTCGTCCAGCACGTAGCCCCGGAGCCTGGGGTAGAGGGCGAAGGCCGCCTGCAGGCTTTCCTGCACCGTGGCCCCCGCCACCGTGCAGGGCGGGCACGCCACATGGCGCTGGAGGTTAGCTGTGAATGCGACTCGGGACATGCAGGAGCCTCAAGGCCCCGCCACTTTCCCCCATCGCCTCCCTACCTGTCAAGACATGCACCCGTCAATCGAACAGGTCTGGATTGTTCCACCGATCCTGGTGCTCAAGGGCCTTCTTCTTGGCCGCTGCGAGTTCCGCCTGGGTGGCGGCGAATTCCTCGTCCTCCAGCTTCGTCGGATCCGGCAGGGGGTGTCCGGCCAGATCGTGCAGGGGCGCAGCCCGGCGCTCCACCCCGACGATGCGGCTCCAGGCCTTCTTGCGCCGTTCGACCTGTTCGATCATGGTCCACCTCCGGCTCAAGCCAAACATAGGTTCCGGGCCACGTCCTGCCATTGTAAAAAACGCAGGAGGATCGCTCCTCCTGCGTTTCTGGTGCTGGTTTTCCGGTAACTGGGCTTTCTACTTGACCAGGCCCAGATCCTTCACAGCCTGGCGCTCCTCTTCGAGCTCCTTGGCGGTGGCGTCCATCTTGGCGCGGCTGAAGGCGTTGATCTCCAGACCCTTCACGATCTCCACCTGGCCGTTCTTCACGGTGACGGGGAAGCCGTAGACCAGGCCCTCGGGCACGCCGTAGCTGCCATCGGAGGGGAAGGCCATGCTGGTCCAGTCGCCCTCGGGGGTGCCGAGCGCCCAGGAGCGCATGTGGTCGATGGCGGCATTGGCGGCGCTGGCGGCGCTGCTGAGGCCGCGGGCCTCGATGATGGCGGCGCCGCGCTTGGCCACGGTGGGGATGTAGGTGGTCTCGTACCAGGCGTGGTCATTGACCAGGTCGTAGGCGTTCTTGCCGTCCACGGTGGCGTGGTAGAGGTCGGGGAACTGGGTGACGCTGTGGTTGCCCCAGATGGTCATCTGCTTGATGGCGGTGACGGGCTTGCCGGTCTTCTCCGCCAGCTGGGAGATGGCGCGGTTGTGGTCCAGGCGCACCATGGCGTGGAATTGGCTGGGCTTGAGCTTGGGGGCGTTGGACAGGGCGATGAAGGCGTTCGTGTTGGCGGGGTTGCCCACCACCAGCACCTTCACCGTGCGGCTGGCCACTTCGCTCAGGGCCTCGCCCTGGGGCTTGAAGATGCCGCCGTTGGCATTCAGGAGGTCGCTGCGCTCCATGCCGGCCTTGCGCGGCAGGGCGCCCACGAGCAGCGCGTAGTCCGCATCCTTGAAGGCGACCATGGGATCGTCGGAGGTGACGACACCCGCCAGCAGCGGGAAGGCGCAGTCCTTCAGCTCCATCACCACGCCGTTCAGCGCCTTCAGGGCGGGCGTGATCTCCAGGAGCTGGAGGATCACAGGCTGGTCTTCACCGAGCATCGCACCGCTGGCGATGCGGAAGAGCAGGCTGTATCCGATCTGACCGGCAGCGCCGGTGACGGCCACGCGAACGGGGGGCTTCATGGTGATCCTCCTGGGAGATGTGGCTCATTCTATACCGTGCGGCGGAACAGGAAACCGGCGGGTCGGGAATCCGTGACCGATATCCATCTTCCCGTCAGCCCCGTGGAAAGATTCGCTCCATCACGCCAACAGGAAAGATCCGTTGTCAATCCTCCGTTAGGATGGAATCTGACCTGCTTATGCATACCCTTCTCCGCTTCGCCCGGATCCTCCTGCTGACCAGTCTCGCGCTGGGTGCCACCGCTGCGGGCATCCCCAACTCTGGACGCATGGTCTTCCGCAGCTACGGTCCTTCCGAAGGCCTGGAGCACACCAGCATCACCACCCTGGCGCAGGATGCGGAAGGCTTCCTCTGGGTGGGCACCGAAGGTGGCGCCTACCGCTTCGACGGCACGGGCTTCCGGCTGTGGAGCCTCCCCGAGGGCCTGCCCTCCGCCTGGGTCCGCGCCTTCGGACCCAACGCCGACGGCAGCCTGTGGATCGGCACCCGGGCGGGCCTCTGCCTGCTGCGGAATGGCCGGGTGCAGGCCCTGGCGCCCGGCGATCCCCTGGCTTCGGCGCAGATCCACCGGATCCTCCGGGATGACCGTGGCCGGGTCTGGGTCGCCGCCGACTCCGGCCTGTTCCAGAGCGCCGATGGCGGCCCGCATTTCACGCTGGTCCAAGGTTGGCCGGGTGGCCCGGCCTATGCCCTGGCCCAGGACGGCACTTCGCTCTGGGTGGGTGGGGCATCGGTCCTCCACCACCTCGATGAAGACGGCACTTGGCGCACCTGGAGCGCCCACGAAGGCGTGCCGGCGGAGCCCGTGAAAGCCCTGCTGATGATCAAGTCCGGCGCGCTCTGGGCGCGGACACCGAGCCAGCTCCGCGTGCTCGTGCCCGGGGACACCCGGCTGACCCTTCCCGCCCTGGGCCTCCCGCCCCTGGGCGTGAGCTTCTATGAGGAATCCCTCAGCCCCGACGGCGACGGTGGCGTGTTCATCCCCACGGCCAAGGGGTTGCTCCACGTCATGGACCGCACCTGGCGCCTCCTCGACGAAACCCGGGGCCTGCCCTCGGGCTGGGCCAACCAGGCCTTCGTCGACCGCGCCGGCAATCTCTGGGTGGCGAGCCTGGGGTTGCATCGGCTCCAGGGACGCGGCGCCTGGGAGAACTTCACGCACCTGGACGGCCTCCCCGCGGACAACATCTGGGGCCTGCTCCGGGACCGGTCCGGCGTGCTCTGGATCAGCGCCAGCGGGGGCGTCGCCCGCATGACGGCCAAGGGCCCCGTGCCCTTCGCCCCCGCCGCCGGTCTCGTGCTGTACGCCCTCAAGGAAGGCCCGGACGGCGCCATCTGGGGCGGAGGCGAGCATCCCTTCCTCATCCGCATCAGTCCCGACCGGTCCAGCCTGACCCGCGTTCCGCTGCCGCCGTCGCAGAGCATGGCGGTACCCCTGGTCCTGGCCTTCGAGCGCGACGGCAGCCTGTGGGTGGGCACCTCCCACGACGGGCTGTGGCACGTCTCCGATCCCGGGGGACGCCCCGAGTTCCACCGGGCCAAGCTCCCCGGTGCCGCGGCCACAGAGGCCATCACGGCGCTGCACGAGGACGCCCGGGGCCGCCTCTGGGCCGCCACGGGCCAGGGCCTCGCCCGCCTGGACCCGGCCGGCTGGCGGCTCTGGGGCCGGGAGATCGGCTTTCGGCCGGCGCCCCTGGCGGCCCTGGCCCCTCTGCCCGACGGCACGGCCTGGGTGGCCTACCGGGAGCCCCTGGGCCTCACGCTCGTGGACCTGCGGGGCGAAGCGCCCCAGGTGGTGCGGCACTGGACCCGCCAGGAAGGCCTCGTCAGCGATTCGGTCTACAGCCTCGTGGCGGATTCCGCAGGCCGCCTCTGGGTGGGTGGACCCCGGGGTGTCCAGCGGCTGGAAGGCCAGGAGCACCGGCTCTTCCGGCGGGAGGACGGCCTGACCAGCACCGACTGCAATCCCTTCTCCACCTGGGTGGACGCGGACGGCGGCGTCTGGTTCGGTTCCACCGCGGGCCTCCTCCACCACCGGCCCGAGCCGGGTCTCCAGGCCCAGAACCTGCCCCGGACTCTCTTCGTCTCTTTCCGGCTGGGGAGCCGCCAGTGGGCGCATCCCTTCGCGGGCCCCGTGAATCTGGGCGCCGTGCCTTTCGGGGATCGGACCCTGGCGGCCCACTTCACCTCCCTGACCTTCGAACACGAAGGACGCCTCCGCTTCCAGTCCCGCCTGACCGGGCTGGACGAGGGCTGGGTGGATATCCCCAACCAGGATCTCCGCTACTCCGCCCTGTCTCCGGGGCGCTATGTCCTGGAGGTCCGCGCCCTGCTCGATGATGGCACCGCCGGGCCCGTCGCCTCCGCGGCCTTCCGGGTGCTGCACCCCTGGTGGCTGCGCTGGTGGGTTTGGCCCCTCTGGGGCGGGCTGGCCGTCTGCGCCGGCCTGGCGGTCTTCCACTGGCGCGTCCGCCTCCTGGAGAAGCGCAACGAGGAGTTAAAGCTGCTGGTCTACCAGCGCACCGAGGCCCTGGAGCTGAGCAACCTCGCCCTGGCCACCATCTCCACCACGGACCCGCTCACGGGCTTGCGGAACCGGCGCTACCTGGAGGAGGAGTTGCCCCCGGTCATCGCCCTCGTCCTGCGCAACCAGCGCGACCATCTGGCCGCGGAGCACAGCCCCAGCGAGGCCTGCCTCGTCTTCGCCATGATCGACCTGGACCACTTCAAGCGCGTGAACGACACCTGGAGCCACGCCGCCGGGGACCTGGCCCTGAAGCAGGTGGCGGACGTCCTCCGCCGCGAGGCCCGCGAGTCCGACTTCCTGATCCGGTGGGGCGGCGAGGAGATCCTCTTCGTGGGCCACACCTCGGACCTCGACGGCGCGGCCACGGTGGTGGCCCGCCTCCACCAGGCCATGCGGGAACACGCCTTCGACCTGGGGATCGGGCAGCCCGTGACCATCACCTGCTCCATCGGCTTCTCGCTCTTCCCGTTCCAGGCGGACCACCTGGAGGCCGCCTCCTGGGAGGACCAGGTGCGCGTGGCGGACCGCTGCCTCTATGCCGCCAAGCGCTCGGGCCGCGACGGCTGGGTGGGCGTGGCCGCCCGCTCCGGCCTTCCAGAGGGCCTCGCCCAGCGCTTCGACCAGGGCCCCGCCCTCTGCGCCCAGGCCGGCACCGTGGACCTGCGCCAAAGCCCCCGCGAGGGGGATCTGGTCTGGCACTGAGGCGCGGCTAGAAGACCTTCGCCTCCATCTCCCGTACCATCTGCTCGCCGCCCAGCTGGCGCATCTGGCCAAGGATCCAGGCCTGGCGGCCGCGGATGTAGTCGCTGGGGGCGTTCGCGCGGAACTTGCGGGGGTTGGGCAGCACGGCGGCCAGCAGGGCCGCCTCGCCGGGCGTCAGTCGCTTGGCGGACTTCCCAAAGTAGGTGCGGGCGGCGGCCTCGGCACCATAGACGCCCTCCCCGAACTCCACAATGTTCAGGTAGACCTCGAGGATCCGCTTCTTCGACCAGCCCACTTCGATCATCAGCGTGAACCAGGCCTCGGCGCCCTTCCGCGTCCAGGAACGGGTGTTCCAGAGGAAGAGGTTCTTGGCCGTCTGCTGGGACACCGTGGAGGCGCCACGCTTCCGGCGGGTGTGCTCGTTGTGCTGGATGGCCTTCTCGATGGCCTGCCGGTCGAAGCCGAAGTGATCCGGGAAGTTCTGATCCTCCGCCGCGATCACCGCCGCCCCCAGGCTGGGCGAGATGTCCTCCAGGGGCACCCAGGCGTGGTACGGGGTGTAGCGCTTGTCGCTGGACCAGGATTCCACCCGGCGCTGCACCATGAGGGCCGACACCGGCACCGGCACCCAGCGGAACACCAGGACCAGCACCAGGCTGAGCCCCAGGAACAGGCCCACCATCCAAGTCAGGACCACCAGGATCCGTCCGCCCCAGCCACGCTTCTTCTTCGCCATC
>DASXUH010000160.1:0-6418 GCA_036504935.1 Geothrix sp.
CCAGGGCTACTTCCTGGACTTCGTGCTGAAGCGGGACCAGCTGGCCCGCTACGGCCTCAGCGTCGAGCAGGCCAACATGCTGGTGATGACCGCCGTCGGTGGCGACAACCAGAGCACGGTCTACGACGGCCGGGCCCGGTACCCCGTGAACGTGCGCTACGCCCGGGACTACCGCGAAAGCCCCGATGCCTTGAAGCGGGTTCTCGTCCCCACGCCGACGGGCGCCCTGGTGCCCATGGAGGAGATCGCGGACCTAAAGTGGACCAACGGCCCCGCCATGATCCGCGATGAGAACGGCCAGATGAACGGTTACGTGCTGGTGGACTTCGACACGTCGAAGCTGGACGTGGGCACCTACGTCCAGCACGCCAAGGCCGCGGTGGAGAAGGAGCTCAAGCTCCCCGCGGGCTACAGCCTCACCTGGTCCGGGCAGTACGAAAACATGATCCGGGTGAAAGAGCGGCTGAAGATCATCCTGCCCATCACCCTGGTGCTGATCTTCGGCCTGCTTTACGCCAACACCAAGAGCGCCTTCAAGGCCTCGGTCGTGATGCTGGCGGTGCCCTTCAGCGCCATCGGCGCCTTCTGGCTCCTGTGGCTGCTCGGCTACAACATGAGCATTGCCGTGTGGGTGGGGCTCATCGCCCTCATGGGACTCGATGCGGAAACCGGCGTCTTCATGCTGCTCTTCCTGGATCTCAGCCATGACGAGGCCCGGAAGGAAGGCCGCCTGAACACCACGGGCGATCTCGTGGAAGCCATCATCCACGGGGCTGTGAAGCGGGTGCGCCCCAAGGCCATGACCGTCTTCGCGGCCTTCATGGGCCTGCTGCCCATCATGTGGAGCACCGGCACCGGCGCCGATGTCATGAAGCGCATCGCCGCCCCCATGGTGGGCGGCCTGGCCACCAGCTTCCTGCTCGAGCTGCTGGTCTATCCCTCCATCTACTACCTCTGGAAGCGCAAGGAGGTGGTGGAAGGGCCGGCCACCGACCTTCCCGAGCCCGTCACCGCGCCGGCATGAGCATTTTCAATCCCTCCATTCAGAAAGGAGCTTCCGCATGAACATCCTCGTCATGGGCGCCATGATGGCCCTGATGCTGCTGCTCTTCCACGGCAGAGGCCATCACGGCGGCAATCCGGGCCGGGACCATCACCCGGTCGCTGCGGATGCGCCACCATCCGGAGGACTCCGGAAAGACCAGCCTGACCGGGACTCCGAGGCCAAGCCCCCTGATCCCGAAAAGGATCAGCCGTCCGGTCCGGTTCCAGTCCCGCCGAAGGCCCACCAGCCATGATCCGCTTCCGGTCCAATCAAAGCCCTTCCCGAACGCCACGCTGCGAACGGAATACTCCAAACACTGACTGCTTCCTCAAGGAGACGCGCATGAACGTGACCAACCTCATCCTTCCCGCCCTGCTGGCGCTGGCCGCGGCCCCCGCCATGGCCCAGTGCAGTCCCGGCCACTCCGGCCACGCGGGGCACAGCCGCACCCAGGATCAAGCCAAGCCCCAGGAAGGCGGGCCGAAAGTCAAAGCCACCAACACGATCTGCCCGGTCATGGGAAAACCCGTGAAGCCCGGCCGCGACCGGGAAGTGGTCATCCGCGGGAACCAGTACCTGGTCTGTTGCGACGGATGCGGCCCGGAGATGTCCGAGCACTACGACAAATACCTCGACCCGGACGGCCGGCCTCTCAACGATCCGAAGCGCGACCCCAAGGCCGAGCCGAAGAAGGAAGCAGAGAATCCAACGCCGGCCCCGGCGGCCCATGAAGGCCACCACTCCTAAGGAGGTTTGCTGTTCCACGGGGGAGTCTCGCTCCCCCCCACGTGAATCTGTTTTGAGCAGGTGCTCTTCCTCCAACAGGAGGGAAAGGAGGGTTTATGCCCGATGACATACCACAGACTGTCCGGATCGCCCCCGTTCCGCCGGATGTCGCTGCCCATCCCGGAAAGGTTTCCGCGTGATTCCGGAACCCTATCCCCGCCCTGCCTCCGGCTCATGCGGCCATGGGCTCCCGATGCCGCAACCGGAGGTGGGAGGGGATGGCACCCCCAAGGGTGCCACCGGCGCCAGGGTCGTTCTGTTCTGGAGGGTTCTGAACGATCCCGGCGCCGGACCTTCACTTCTTCCCTTGAAGGGATGCCTGGCTCCCACTCAAGGGTCTCCCTCCGGTGATCCCCGAATGCGGCCGGGGACTCATCCGCCACGGCAAGGCCGCCACTCCGTGAAGGAAACCTCATGATCAACCTGCTTGTCGCCCTGGCTCTTGCGGCCAGTCCCGAGGTCAAGCCCGCCACCAACGAAATCTGTCCCGTCCTGGGGCTGAAGGTGACCGCCAAGAGCAAGACCGTCGTGATCCGGGGCCAGGAGTACCGCGTGTGCTGCCCAGGCGATTGCGACGCCAAGCTCACCAAGGACCCCGCCAAGTATCTGAACCAGGACGGGACCCTGAAGAACCCCGGAAAGGATCCGGCGAAGCCCGCCCCCGGGCACGAACATCACGCGCGCTAGGAACTCTCGCGTCTGTCCGAGTGAACGAACCAACCAACGGAGCAGGCCATGGTTTTCATGCATCCGGTCGTTCCCCCCACCCGAAGGATGTGGATCCTGGGGGCCGTGGTCCTGCCCCTTCTCGGGCTGCTTCTGTGGTCCGTGGCGCTGATCCAGTCCACCCGGGCCGCTTCCCTCGGATTCGAGCACTGTAGTACCTGGACTCTGGAGACCTCCCGGCATCTGGGAGTCCTGGAGGAGGTCCAGGAGAAAGCCACGGGCCTGCTGCATGTGGAACACCCCGAGATCGAGGCCGCCTCCCTGGAGGCGGCCCTCGACCGCTTGACGGCTTCACGCCAGGAATTCAGGCGTCGGACCCGGAACGAACCGGACCCCTACCTCGCCGAGGTGGACCGGTCGGTGTCGAGTTATCTCTCACAGGTGGAGCTCACAAAACGGCAGGTTCTCGAACTGGCAAGCATTCCCTCCGGGCCTGAGAAAAGCCGGAAATGGCGGGAAGCTCTGGAGTCCACTGCCCACTTGGACCACCAGCACCGGACCGTGCTGGGAAGCTTCCAGGCGCTGGCACACTATCACAAGGACATGCTGGAGCTGGCCATCCGGTCCAGCCAGCGGAATGCGAATCAGCTTTCCGTATTCGCGGGAGCCTCGATCCTCATCGCAGTGGCCTTCAGCCTGGCGGGGGGCCTGGCCATCTATCAGAGGTACCGCACCAAGCTGTTCGCGGACTCCCTCCGGACCTTGGTGGATACGATCCCCGATGGGGTTCTCGCCTGGGACTCCCGGGGTGAGGTCCATCAGCTCAATCCGGGAATGGCCGCGCTGGTGGGCCTTCCTTCGGTCCAGTACGCCACTGGACTCCACATCCACCACCTCCTTTCCGAGGACGCGACCCGCCGCCTTGAGTCGGCTCCCTCCAGCCAGCCCGTCCGGATGAATCTGGTCCATTCCACGGGAGCCCTCCGCGCCGTGGATGCCAGGGTAGGGTACCTGCCCCACGCCGGGGGGCCGACCCACTTCGCCGTGATCCGGGATGTGTCCAGGGAGGTGGAGCGGGAGCGCCGGATGGCGACTTTCCGGTGGCAGGCCGACATCGGACGGCGGTCGAGCGCCATCGCCAAGGACCTCGAATACACCATGCATCCCGTGCTTTTCGCGCAGGAGATCCTGAAGCCGGGGGCTGATGCTCGGCCTGCGCAGCTGGACGCGTGGAAAACGCTGCATCGGGCCTCGGAACACGCGGCGCTGTTGCTGCGCCAGTTCGCCCACACGGCCGCGGCGGCGGAAGAATCCCCGGATGTGCGGGTGTTCGACCTGCAGGTCTGCCTCCAGGAAGTCATCGCATCCTTCCATCTGGATCGCGGAACCATCGCAGGAATCGAGGTGGATCTGGAGCAGGACCCAGGGTTCGTGAGAGGCCCTGCTAGCCTGGTGCGCCGCAGCCTTGAACTCCTGATCCAGCGCGCTTTGGACGTGGCGGTGGGAATCGCTTCTGTCCAGATCTCCAGCCATCAGCAGGATGGCATGATGGTGGTCAGGATCCAGGACCCGGGCCGCGGCGAGTCGGAGGCTGAGCTCGCGAGGATTTTCGATCCCCTGTACTGCATTTCGAGCGATCCCTCGAACGACGGGTTCGGCACCTTTAATGCCGCCGAGACCATCCAGGCCATGGGCGGAGCGGTGAGTATCGCGCATGCCGATCGCGGCCGGAACGAGATCACCCTCAAGTTTCCGCTGGTGGATGAACCATGAACGGGTCCGCCTCCATGGCCCGCCTCCCTTCCACGGAGTCTGTTTCCCAATCCCCCGCCCCATCCAGGGCGCCCTCTCTCCTACAGGAGTCATCCGATGTCCGAGCATAAATCCAAGCAGGCCCAGTTCATCCAGGCCGAGAAGAAAAGGAGGAGCCTTCTGGCCATCCTCGGATCCGCGGGGCTTATCGTCGTGGCCCTCCTGGGGTGGAGCGCCCTCGGCGGCCGCCGAGGAAAGTACCCTTCCGCCAAAGCCTCCCAGGGACAGATCCTCATCCCCGCTGCCGAAGTCTCCGATGGCAGGGCGCACTTCTTCACGTATCAGGCGGGTGAAACGGAGGTGAACTTCCTCGTGCTGAAAAGCCTGGATGGCCAGATCCGGGCGGCCATCGACTCCTGCGATGTCTGCTACCGAGGCCGTCTGGGCTACCGGCAGGAGGGGGGATTCATGGTCTGCAACAAGTGCAACCAGCGTTTCCACTCCAACCTGATCAACGAGGTCAAAGGCGGCTGCAATCCGGTTCCCCTCACCCGCGCCATCGCGGGGAACCAAGTGGCCATCCTTGAGTCGGACCTGATCCAGGGCGCTGCCTACTTCCGTCTCTACTAGGAGCTGGCATGAACCTGCCCACCATCGCCTGGAACAACCTGCAGCGGCGGAAATCCCGCATGGCCTTCCTGGTGGCCGGACTGCTCCTCGGAGTCGCCACGGTGGTCACCCTCCTCTCGCTGACCCAGTCCCTGACCCGGGAGGCCGAGCACAAGCTGGAGAGCTACGGCGCCAACATCGTGATCGCTCCGAAGAGTGATGAACTCTCGCTGTCCTATGGCGGGATCACACTGGGCGGCCTATCCCTCGACGTCCAGGAGATCCGGGAGCAGGATCTGGCCCGGCTGGAGCGCATCCCCAACCACCGGAACATCGCCGCCGTGGCTCCGAAGGTTCTGGGGGCCGTGGCTGTCGGGAACTCCCGGTTGATGCTCATGGGGATCGATCCCGGGCCGGAGTTCCGGGTGAAGGGCTGGTGGGCCTTGGATGGCCGGCGCCCGGCGTCGGATCATGAGCTGGTGGCAGGCCGGAACGCGGCCCGGAAACTAGGATTGGACCTCGGGTCGACGCTTCCCATCCAGGGGGAGGCCTTCACGGTCACGGGGATCCTCCGCGAGACGGGTTCCCAGGACGACGATCTGCTGATCGCGCGGCTCCCGGTGGCCCAACGCCTGTTGCGGAAGGAAGGCGAGGTGTCCCTGGTCGAGGTGGCGGCGCTCTGCGGCGACTGCCCCGTGGAGGACATGGTCGCGCAGATCTCCGAGGCCCTTCCGGACGCGAAAGTGAGCGCCATCCAGCAGGTGGTGAAGACCCGGCTCCACGCCCTGGATCAATTCAAGGCCTTCTCTTTCGGAGTGGCCATCGTCGTCCTCCTGGTCGGCGCGATGGTGGTCTTCGTCACCATGATGGGTTCCGTGAACGAACGGACCCGGGAGATCGGGATCCTCCGGGCCCTCGGGTTCCGCCGGAGCCACGTGACCACCCTGATCCTGATGGAGGCGGCCGGCGTCAGCCTGCTGGCCGGTGTCCTCGGCTACCTATCGGGCATGGGCGCCACGCGCCTGCTCCTTCCATGGCTGGCCCAGGGCCACCCGCACCTGGTGTGGAGCCCGGTCCTGGCGGGCGGTTCCATGCTGATGGCCGTCCTGGTGGGCGCGGCGGCCTCGTTCTACCCGGCCCTGCACGCGAGCAGGCTCGACCCCACCGAAGCATTGAGGGCCATCTGATCGCCCCCGGAAAGCTCGACCCGCTCTCGGCGCATGGCGCCCCCTTGAAGGATGGATTCATGGCATTCATTGACATCAAGAACCTGAGGAAGGTCTACCGGGGGACGGGCGGCCACGAGGTCGCAGCCCTGAAGCGGCTCGACCTGGACGTGGACGAGGGGACGTTCCTGGGCATCATGGGGCAATCCGGATCCGGCAAGAGCACCCTCCTCTCGATGCTCGGGGGGCTCTGCCATCCGACGGAAGGGGTGATCCACGTGGACGGAATCGACCTCTACGCCCTCGGAACCGAGAAACTCGCGGATTTCAGGCGGGAGTACCTTGGATTCGTGTTCCAGAGCTTCAACCTCGTTCCCTACCTCACGGCCCTGGA
>DASXUH010000161.1:0-33194 GCA_036504935.1 Geothrix sp.
CTACACCTCGAACATCTTTGCCATCCTGGGCCTGCGGAGCCTCTACTTCCTGCTGGCCAAGATGATGGACCGCTTCCACCGGCTGAAGACGGGGCTGGCCATGGTGCTGGCCTTCGTGGGCGTGAAGATGTGCGTCGCGGATTGGGTTCACATCCCGGTGCAGTACAGCCTGCTGGTCATCGGGGCGATCCTCATGGGCAGCGTGATCGCCAGCCTGGCCTGGCCCCTGGAGCAGGACGGGACCGAATGATGGAGGTCTGGCGCCACACCCTGGAAGCCGCTCCGGCGGCGGGCCCCTCCGTGGTCACCCTGGGCACCTTCGACGGCGTCCACGCGGGCCACCGGGAGCTGCTGCGGATCGCCGCGGGACGGGCGCGGGCGGCGGGCCTGCGGGCCGCCGTGGTCACCTTCGATCCCCATCCCACGGTGGTGGTGGCCCCCCAGCGCCGGCCGAAACTCCTGATGACCCTGGAGCAGCGCCTGGAGGCCTTCGCGGCCGAGGGCATGGACCTGGCCTGGGTGATCCCCTTCAGCCGCCCCTTCTCGGAGCTGAGCCCCGCGGCGTTCCTCGGCGGCGTCCGGCGGGCCCTCGCGCCCGTGGAGCTCCATGTGGGGCGGGCCTTCTGTTTCGGCCGCGATCGCAGCGGCACCGTGGAGACCCTGGAAGCCTGGGGTGCGGCGCACGACTGCGAGGTCCACACCCTGGCCCTGCGGGCTCCGGATGGTGGGCGGCTCTCCAGCACCCGCATCCGCGAGGCCCTGGATCACGGCGATGTGGAAGCCGCCGCCGAGCTGCTGGGCCATCCCTACACCCTGACCGGCGTGGTGGTGGAAGGCGACCGGCGGGGCCGCCACCTGGGTTTCCCCACGGCGAACCTGGCCTGGGAGCAGGAGCAGCTGCCGGCCTACGGTGTCTATGTCACCGAGGCCTTCCTGCCTCATCACGGGGGGGCGCGCCTGGGGCTCACCAACGTGGGTGAGAAGCCCACCTTCGAGGGCCAGCGCCTCACGGTGGAGACCCACCTGCCGGACTTCGAGGCCGATCTCTACGGCGCCCGGTTGCAGCTCCGCTTCCTGCACCGCATCCGCGGCGAAGCGCGCTTCGCCTCCATAGACGAACTCCGGCTCCAGATCGCCCGGGATGTGGCCGAGGGCCAGGCCTGGTGGAAGGCGTCGAAGGCCCGCAAGGCCTGAGCCCCGTCAGCTGGCCGTGGCCACCCGCCAGCGCGCGATGGGCCGTTCGGCCAAGTCCCAGACCTGGAGGCCGAGGGGGAGACGGCTCACGCCCAGGCGCTTGCGGATCTGGGCCTTGGCGGCCTCCAGGCTTTCGGCCTCGAGGGGGCCGTACTCCATGAAGTAGCCGCTGAACTTGTAGCCGAAACTGCGAAAAGAGGTCCGCATGGGGGCTCCGTCTGTCCCGTTTCTACTATATTCGTCTTTTTTTCGCGTTCGTCAAGTCTAGGGCGAAAAATTTTCTCAACAGACCGGGTGGAGCCCTTCCAGCTTCGCGCCGGGGATCGGACACCGGCTGTCGAATCCACCTGAAGTCAGCGGATCCAGAGTTCCAGGCGCCCCTGGAACGGCGGCGCCAGGGGCCGGGGCAGCGGCCGGAGGACCAGGCGGTCGTCGTCGCAGTCGTAGCGGCGGTCATCGCCACGGGAGTAGCCCCGGTAGTAGCTAGGGCCGCGGCCTTCCCAGCGGTCGTCGTCGCAGTCGTAGCGGCGGTCATCGCCACGGGAGTAGCCCCGGTAGTAGCTGGGGCCGCGGCCTTCCCAGCGGTCGTCGTCCCAGCGGCGGTAGGAATCCCGGCAGGAATCTTCGTAGACCACCACCCGGCGGGGTCGGGCCCAGCGTCCATGGGCGGAGAGGGGGAAGGCCACAAGGGCCACGAGGGCGAGCAGGATCAGGCGTCGCATGGGACCTCCTTCTCGGAGCGGATGTTTCCACCCCATGGCGGAGGTATCTCATGACCCGTGCCAGATACGAAAATCATGCAAACAAGGCAGTTGACGATCCACTCTTCGGGTGCCGCCGAGCGAATTGCAACATCCTGGGACCCCGGCGTGGCAGGGGGCGACGCAGGCTCAGGGCCGCCGCCGGTCCCCCACCACGACCGCGGGCACGCCCGCCACGATGGCCCAGTCCGGCACGTCCCGGGTGACCACGGCGCCCATGGCCACCACCGCATGGTCGCCGATGGTGACGCCGTCCGTGACACCGGCGTTGGCGCCGATCCAGACATCGCGCCCGAGGCGGATGCCCCGCGACCGCACGGGCTGATCCTTGATATCGCGGTCCGGCTTCAGGCCGTGGTCGAAGGCATAGAGGGCCGCGCCACTGGCAATGCGCGTGCCGTCGCCGATGACGAGGCCCCTGCGGCCGCCGTCCAGCCGGGCACCCGCATTCACGCTGACGTCATCACCCAGGGTGAGGGGCCCGTGGAGGAAGGCCTGGGCGGCGATGGCGCAGCGGTCGCCCAGCACCGCGGCTCGGCCCGGTTCTCCGAAAATGGCGGCGTCCGGCGCGATGAAGCAGCCCGTCCCGAGCTGGACCGTTTCCTGGGCCACCAGCCGCGCCTGCACCTCGGCCTGCCAGGCCTCGGCCCAGGCGCGGTGCCGCGGCTTCAGCGCGAAGTACAGCCAGGGCATCCAGGCCAGACGCCGCTTGTGTTGGTCTCGTAATGCCTCGAGGTCGCGCATGGGGCCATGGTAGCGGGAGGGAGCTGGACTCCGATCTCCAACCATCCGGCCTCCCGCTACACTCCCCCCATGCCCCACCTCGGCCCCCTGCCCACCCTGTCCTTCGCCCTCGGTGTGGCGACGTCGCTGTTCTCGGTGCTGAACCCCATCAGCGCGGCGGCCATCTTCGCCAGCGCCACCGCAGGCATGGAGGAGGTGGCCCTGCGGCGAAGCGCGAAGAAGGCCGCGCTCACGGCGGGCGCCGCCATGCTGGCCTTCGCGCTCGTGGGCCAGTTCATGTTCAGCCTCTTCGGCTTCACGGCGCTGGCCATGCGCTTCGTGGGCGGCGTGCTGGTGCTCTACCGGGCCATCGCCATGCTCTACGGCGAGGATCCCCGCGAGCGCAGCACCGAGGACGAGAAGGCCGAGGCCAGCCGCAAGCTGCCGGAGGACTTCGCCATCATCCCCTTCGGCATTCCGCTGGTGGCGGGGCCCGGCACGCTCTCCACGGTGATGGGCATGATCGCGGGCATCGGCTGGCTGGAGTACGGCGTGGTGCTGCTGGCCATCCTGTTGAATGCCTGGATCGTCTACCTCTTCCTGCGCAAGGCCCCGGTGGTGTTCGCCCGCCTGGGGGCCATCGGCACCAAGGTCGTGAACAAGCTCATGGGCCTCATCCTGGCGGCCGTGGCCATGCAGTTCCTCATCAACGGCGTGAAGGCCCTCTACATCGAGATGCGGGAGACGCCGCCAGCGGCCATCGTCGCGACAAAGTAGCTACTTCAGCGCCGCCTCGATGGCGGTCTTCAACTCGGCGCTGTCGGGGGCCACCTTGCTGGGGAAGGCTGCGAGCACCTGCCCATCCTTGCCGACAAGGTACTTGTGGAAGTTCCAGGCGGGTTCGCTGAACGTCGCGGTAAGGAACTGGTACACCGGCGCCTGCTTCGCGCCCTTCACCTCGAGTTTCTCGAAGAGGGGAAAGGTCACGCCGTAGTTCGTCTGGCAGAAGGCCTCGATCTGGGCCGCGGTACCGGGCTCCTGAGCGCCGAACTGGTTGCAGGGGAAGCCCAGGATCACCAGGCCGCGGTCCTTGTACTCGGTGTAGAGCTTCTGCAACCCGGCGTACTGGGGCGTGAAGCCGCACTCGCTGGCCACATTCACAGCCAGCACCACCTTGCCCTTGTAGGTGGCCAGGGACTGGGGCTTGCCTTCCAGTGTGTTGAGGGTGATCTCGTGCAGGGACATGGGGACCTTCCTTTCAGTGGCGGGGAGGGAGAGGCCAGTGAACAGGGCCAAGGTGGGGACTAGGATCGAGGCGAGGCGCATGGGGCTCCTGGGGACGCTGTCTTGGATGCCCACCCGGGCGCGATCGTGCCAGACCGGGAGAAAAACGAGTATGGGTGTGCGGTTCTGGGCGGAATTTGCGCTAGCCTCTTGAGCAACCGGACATGTCCATGCCCGCATCCAGCCCGAATCCAGCGTTGCCGTCGAAAGCCGCCACCACGGGCGCCGCGAGGATCGCCCTGACCTATGCGCTCATCTCCGGGGCGTGGATCCTGCTGTCCGACCGCCTGGTGGAGGCCCTGGCGCCTGACCCCGCCTGGATGACCACCCTGAGCATCCTCAAGGGCTGGGCCTTCGTGGCCGTGACCGCCCTCCTGCTGTTCTACATGGTGAAGCGCCTGGTGGCCGGCGTGGCGAGCCGGAAGGCCCAGCTCCGCACCCTGATCCAGACCATCCCCGACATGGTGTGGCTGAAGGATCCCGAGGGCGTCTACCTCGCCTGCAACCCGGCCTTCGAGCGCTTCTTCGGCGCGCGGGAGCCGGAGATCCTGGGCCGGACCGACTACGACTTCGTGCCGAAGGACCAGGCGGACTTCTTCCGCCAGAAGGACCGCGAAGCCATGGACGCCGGGGGCCCCCGGGTGAACGAGGAGTGGATCACCCTGGCGGACAGCGGCGCCCGCGTCCTCCTCGAGACCCTGAAGACCCCCATGCTGGACCAGTCCGGCAGGTTCGTCGGCGTGCTGGGCATCGCGCGGGACATCACGGAGCAGGACAGCCACTCGCGGGAGCGGGCGAAGCTCCAGGCCCAGCTCTACGAGGCGCAGAAGCTGGAGTCCCTGGGCCGCTTCGCCGGCGGGGTGGCCCACGACTACAACAACATGCTGAGCGTGATCCTCGCGAATGCGGACCTGGCCCTCATCCGGATGGGGGAGGACCGTCCCGAGCGGAAGTACCTCGAGGAGATCCTCAAGGCGGCCCGCCACTCGGCGGACCTCACGTCGCGGATGCTTGGGTTTGCCCGCCGCCAGCCGTCGGAGCCGAAGGAGGTGGACCTCGGCCAGGCCGTCGTGGACCTTCTGCCCGTGCTTAGCCGGTTGGCCGGTGAGCGCATCGAGATCACCTGGAAACCCGGCGGGGACGACCTGTGGCCTGCGTGGGTGGACCCCACCCAGCTGGAGCAGGTGCTGACGAACCTGGTGGCCAATGCCCGGGACGCGATCCAGGGCCATGGCCGGATCACACTGGAAACGGCCAACTGGACCCTCCGCGAAAGGGACTGTGCGGACTGGACCGAGCCAGGATCCGGTCAATACGCGGGGATCCAGGTGTCGGACACCGGGAGCGGCATCGCGCCCGAGATACAGGGCAATATCTTCGAGCCCTTCTTCACCACCAAGCCCTCCGGTCGCGGTACCGGCCTGGGTTTGGCCATGGTCCGCGGGATCGTCCGGCAGCACCAGGGGGCCCTCCAGGTGGATACCGCCCCCGGCCGGGGCACCACCTTCCGGATCCTGCTCCCCCGGGCCGGAACCGACCGGGCCGGGGCCCTCGAAGGAGCCGCTACTTCCGCAGCTTCATCAGGTCCAGGAAGACCACCAGGGCCATGAGGGAGGCCAGCAGCAGGAAGCCGCCGGTGAGGATCTTCTCCTTGAGCTCGATGGTGAGGTCCTTGCGGCGGAGCTTCTCGAAGGCCAGCAGCGCCATGTGCCCGCCGTCCAGGGCGGGGATGGGCAGGGCGTTGAGGATGGCCAGCTGGAGGCTGATGGCCGCGCACATGAAGAGGAAGGTCTCCCAGCCGTGCTGGGCGGCGCGGCTGCCCTGGCGGATGATGCCGATGGGGCCGGC
This sequence comes from Geothrix sp., assembly GCA_036504935.1. GTDB lineage: Bacteria > Acidobacteriota > Holophagae > Holophagales > Holophagaceae > Geothrix. Next base: position 5,811 of record DASXUH010000161.1, read on the forward strand.
CACCTCGGCGCTGCGGGCCTGGAAGGTGACGAGGCGCTTGAGGAAGCCGAACACCTGGCCCGTGAGGCGCCAGGAGGTCTCCACGGCGTAGCGGCCCCCCGTGAGGAGATCGCCCGCCTGGAAGGGCCGGAGCTCCAGCGGCGTGGCCACGGGCAGCGGCATGAAGCCCAGGCGTCCCTTGCCGCCCTCCCCCCGGGGGGTGAGCGAAAGGTCCATGGGCCGGCCGTCGCGGGTGAGATGGAAGGGGACAGCCTGCTCTGGGTGGGCCTGGATGTAGGCCACGGCGGCCTCCCACTCCGCGCCTGGGAAGCTCAGGTCCCCGATGCCCCGCAGCTCGTCGCCCACCTTGAGGCCGCCCTGCTCGGCGGCGCCCCCGGCGACGAGCTCCACCACAGTCCAGGTCTCCTGCACCTTGGTGACGCGGGCCTGGTGGATGCCCACGAGGCCGAAGAGCACCAGGGTGGTGGCCAGGTTGGCCAGGATGCCGCCGCTGTAGAAGAGCATGCGCTTGGTGAAGGGCTGCTGGAGGAAGCCGTAGGGATCCTCGGCCCCGGGTTCCTCGGGGTTGAAGCCCGCCAGCTTCACATAGCCGCCGAGGGGCAGGAGCGAGAGGCGCACATCCGTCTCGCGCCACTTGAAGCCGAACAGGCGGGGGCCGAAGCCCAGGGAGAAGACCTCCACGGGCATGCCCATCCCCTTGGCGGCCAGGAAGTGGCCTCCTTCGTGGAGGAAGATGAGGCCGCCCAGCATGAGGATGGGGCCCCAGAACCCGGCGCCCGGCAGCTTGATGGCGACGATGGAGACGGCGGCGAAGGCGAAACAGAAGGACAGGGACAGGCGGAAGCGGTTCATGGACACCCGAAGATCAGGTCCGGGCTCGGACCCATCCTTCAGCATGACGCCTCGCGGCCCGATCCGCATCCAGCACCTGGGGGAGGGACCCCAGAGGCTGGGCCGGGAGGTGGGCCAGGGTGTCCCGGTTACAGGCCTGGATGTCCCAGAAGCGGAGCTTTCCTTGGAGGAAAGCGGCCACGGCCACCTCATTGGCGGCGTTCAACAGGGCCGGGGCCGTGCCCCCTTCGCGCAGGGCCTCGAAGGCCAGTTCCAGGCAGGGGAAGCGCGCCAGATCGGGGGCTTCGAAGGTCCAGGCGCGGGCCTCGTCCCAGGGATAGGGCGCCACGGGGCCCGGCTGCTTGTCCGGGTGGAGCAGGCAGTACTGGATGGGCAGCTTCATGTCGTTGGCGCAGACCTGCAGCTGGTAGCTGCCGTCGTGGAAGCCCACCATCGCGTGCACCTGGCTCTGGGGATGCACGGTGACAGCCACCTGATCGGCCGTGAGGCCGAAGAGCACCGAGGCCTCGATGACCTCCAGGCCCTTGTTCATGAGGGTGGCGCTGTCGATGGTGATCTTGGGGCCCATCTTCCAGGTGGGGTGGTTCAGGGCCTGCTCGATGGTGGCGGCCTGGATGCGGGCCAGAGGCCAGTCCCGGAAGGGGCCGCCGCTGGCGGTGATGCGCACCTCGCGGACGGAGGCCGGGTCACGGCCGTCCAGCAGCTGGTGCAGGGCCGCGTGCTCGCTGTCCACGGGCAGCAGCTCGCCGCCGCCGGCCAGGGCCGCCTCGTGCATGAGGGCCCCGCCCACCACCAGGGATTCCTTGTTGGCCACGCAGACCCGGCGGCCGGCGCGCAGGGCGGCCTCGGTGCTAGTCAACCCCGCGCTGCCCACGATGGCCGCCACCACGGTATCGGCGTCCGCGTGCAGGGCGCAGGCCAGCAGGCCCTCGTCGCCCCAGTGCACCTCCGGCCGGTAGGCCAGGGCGGACCGCAGCCATTCCGCATCCTCCTTCGAGCCTACGGACACGCAGCGGGGCCGGAAGGTGTCGCACTGGGCTCGAAGCAGCTCCCGGTTCCGCCCGCCCGCCAGCGCCACCACCGAGAGCCGGCCTGGATGCGCCTGCACCACGTCCAGGGTGGAGGTGCCGATGCTCCCGGTGGAGCCGAGGAGGGCGAGGTGCCTCACGTCAATTGAACCCGTTGACAAAGTGGACGTAGGCGAACAGCACCGGGGCGGCGAACACCAGGCTGTCCACGCGGTCCAGCACGCCGCCGTGGCCGGGGATGGACACGCCGCCGGCGTTGGAATCCTTCACGCCGGCGCTGCGCTTCCAGGTGCTTTCCACCAGGTCGCCGAGCTGGCCCGCGATGCCCAGCAGCAGGCCCAGGGCCACCACGTCCACCAGGGACCACTCGGAGCAGACCGTGGCCTGCATGAGGAAGGCGCCCAGGAGGTTGCCGCCCAGGTTGCCGAGGGCGCCCTCCCAGCTCTTCTTGGGGCTGACGCGGGGCGCGAGCTTGTGCTTGCCGAGGTAGCTGCCCACGAAGTAGGCGGCCGAGTCGCCGAACCACGTGATGATGAAGAGGGCGAGGATGAGGCGGCTGCCGGTCTTCGGAAGGGTGCCCTGGAGCATGAACAGCTTCTGCTGGAAGCCCAGGCCGATGCCCAGGTAGAGGGCGCCCAGCCAGGTGATCGCCTGGCTCGGCAGGGCCTCTTCCAGCTTGGCGTCAAAGAACAGGGCGCCGAAGTGGATGACCAGGGCCCCAGCGGCGAAGACCAGCCAGAGCGGCAGGGGATCCAGGCCGCCCTTGGCGAGGAAGAAGTGGGCGAGGATGCCCCAGCCCACCAGGGTGCCGGTGGCCAGGGAGGGGTTGAAGCCCCGTACCCGGGCCATGAGGGTCATCTCGCGCACACCCATGAGGGTGGCGACGGCCATGGCGGCCAGGTAGGCCCAGGGGCCCCAGGGGCGGTCCCCGAACCAGAGGAGGCTGAAGAAGAAGACGCCGAAGACCAGGGCCGTGGTGATGCGCACGGTCATGTTCTTCGTGTCCACCTTGGGCGTGGTCCGTTCCATCAGATCCCCCCGAAGCGCCGTTCGCGCTGAGCATAGTCCTCAAGCGCTTCCTTCAACTCCGCGGGGCCGAAGTCGGGCCACAGGAGGTCGGTCATGTAGAGTTCGGCATAAGCGGACTGCCACAGCAGGAAGTTGGAGATGCGGTGTTCGCCGCTGGTGCGGATGAGCAGGTCCACGTCGGGCACCCCGGCGGTCCAGAGCCGGGCGTCCAGGGTGGTCTCGTCCACCTGGTCGGGGCGGAGGCCATCCTCGACGCAGCGCCGGGCCGCCTGGGCCAGCTCCAGCCGGGAGCCATAGTTCACGGCCAGGTGGAAGGTCATGCCCGTGTTCTGGGCCGTGGCTGCTTCCAGGGCCTTCATGTCGGTCTGGATGCCGGTGGGCATGCCTTCCATGGCCCCCAGGTGGTGGAAGCGGATGCCCTTCTTGGCGAGCTGGTGGACGAACATGCGGAGGTACATGCGGAGGAGGGCCATGAGGGCCCCAACTTCCAGGGGCGGGCGCTTCCAGTTCTCGGTGGAGAAGGCGTAGAGGCTCAGGTGCCGGATGCCCGCGTCCGAAGCCGCCTCCAGGATGCGTTCGACCGCCTGCACCCCGGCCTTGTGCCCCTTGATCCGGGGCCATCCCCGTTGCGCTGCCCAGCGGCCGTTGCCGTCCATAATGATGGCCACATGGGTCGGCACGGTCATCGTGGGCTCCCCACCAAGGAGGATCCGGGACCTTCCGCGTGGCCGGCCTCGCGTATGCCTGGAGGGCATACCGAGATAATGATGGCCACATGGGTCGGCACGGTCATCGCGTGCCCTACCGGCCGCTCTTGAAGGTCTGCCCCGCGTGGCCGGCCTCGCGTATGCCCGCGGGGCATACCGAGATAATGATGGCGACGTGGATCGGGACGGTCATCGCGCCGGAAACCTCGAAAAGGTGAAAAAGATAATGCTAGCACGGGACTTGCCGTAGAGCAGGGGAGCCGCTTGGCTTCCGAAGGCCCGTGATAGGCTTGACTCCACTTTTTCCCTGGCAACCCCATGGTTCAGTTCAATACCCGTGCCAACGAGATCCTGCTCAAGCTGGTCTATTACGGGCCGGGTCTGTCGGGCAAGACGACCAACCTGCAGTCCTTGCACGCCATGTGCTCGGACCGCCAGCGGGGTGAGTTGTTCTCGGTCAATACCCAGGAGGATCGCACCCTCTTTTTCGATCTGCTGCCCATTAACCTGGGCTATGTCTACGGCAATTCTGTCCATCTGCAGATCTATACGGTCCCGGGCCAGGTGCAGTACGACGCAAGCCGCCGGGTGGTGCTGGGCGGAGCGGACGGTGTGGTGTTCGTGGCGGATTCCAGTGAGCCAAAGATGCAGGACAACGTGGATTCGCTGTCGAACCTGTACCACAACCTCAACGCGAACCGCCTGAACATCAAGCAGATCCCCTTCGTCCTCCAGTACAACAAGCGGGATCTTCCTGATGCCATGGCCGTGGGCGTCATGAACCGGCGCCTGAATTTCCGCAGCGTCCCCTACTTCGAGTCCGTGGCCAACCGCGGCACGGGCGTTCTGGACACCTTCCTGGCCATCACCCGGGAGACGGTGGCGTACACCTTCAAGAAGTACCACCTGGACAAGAAGATCAAGGACTTCGACGAGATGCTCGCCCTCATCGAATCCAATGTACGGTCCACCCTGCGGGAGCTTCCGGTGCCTCGAGAGGCGGCGCCCGGGGCGGTCGTAGATCCGGTTCCCACCTCTGATGCGACGGTGCTGAAGCACGGCAACGTGAGTGTCGACGATCTCCAGCCCGGCCGAGCGGCCGATCCCCAGGAGCTGCTGGAAAACGCCCTCAAGTCGAACATGGAGACGGCCCGGCTCTATTCGGAGCTGAAGCAGGCCAAGGAGTCGGTGGAGAAGAAGAACGAGGAGCTGAGCCGGCTCTACGCCCAGCTGGAGCGCGTAAACCAGGACAACCAGAAGACCCGGAAGTACCTGGAGGGCCTGGTCCAGAACATGGGCGAGGCGGTGGTGTCCTTCGCGCCCGACGGGAAGGTCCTCACCTGGAACGCGGCGGCCGAGCGCATCTTCGGCTATGCCCGGCCTGAAATCGTCGGGCGCAGCATCTCCCAGCTCTCGCCCAGCCACCTGGTGGGTGAACTGGATCAGATCGCCCATCAGGTGGGCCGTGGCCAGGTGGTCCGTGACCCGGAGACGGTGCGCGTCCGCAAAGGGGGCGAGACTTTCCCGGCGGCCATCACCTACGCTCCCGTGCGGGGCGCCGATGACCGTGTCATCGCTCTCTCCGCCCTGGTGCGCGATACCAGCCAGACCCAGGCCCTGGAGGAGCAGCTGATCCACTCCCAGAAGCACGAGGCCCTGGGACGGCTGGTGCCCGCCCTCTTCCACGAAGCCTCGAACCGGCTCACGCCGGTCCTGCTGGAAGCCCGGCTCATCGCAGAATCCGCCCTGGATCCCCATCAGGCCGAGCAGGCAGCGCGCTTGGTGAAGGCGGTGGACTCGGTGCAGAGCCTGCTGGATCCCCTCCAGACCGTGTTGAATCCTCCTGTGCCCCAGCGGGCCCAGACCCAGCTCAACCAGGTGATCCAGGAGGCCGTGGCCCTGGTGGAGCTGAAGGCCCGGCGCATGGAGGCCTCCCTGGACCTGAACCTGGATCCCGCCCTGCCCGAGGTGGCCTTGGATCCGTGTCTGCTCCGTCAGGCCCTGACCAACCTCCTGCTGAACGGACTCCAGGCCCTGGCCACGAGCCCCGCGAAGCGCCTGCGCATTGCCACCCGCGCCGTGGATGGCCAGGTCCAGGTGGTGATCCAGGATTCGGGAGCTACGATCCCCGAGGCCGAGCTCGCGGATCTCTTCGATCCCGCCTCCGCCGCCACGCCGGAGGCCCTGGGCCTGCCGGTGGCCAGCATCATCGCCCGCCAGCATGGGGGCCGGCTCACAGTTCGGAGCCAGGAGGGCCTGGGGAACGCCTTCCTCCTCGAACTGCCCGTCCAGGCCATGCCGGAAGCGGGGGAGGCGGCCGCCGCCCAGGCCACCGGGCTCCAGGGCCGCCGGGCCCTGGTGGTGGATGACGAGGCCTTCCTGCTGGAGTGCCTGGTGGATGCGCTTCAGGTCTGGGGTCTGGAGGTCCAATCGGCCGGCCGGGGCGAGGAGGCGATCCAGTGCCTCCAGGCGGAGGCATTCGATCTGATCGTCTCCGACATCCGCATGCCGGGCCTCTCGGGCGTGGACCTCTTCGCGTGGCTGCAGGCCCAGCGCCCCGCCATGACCCGGCGGATCCTCTACACCACGGGCGATTCCTTCGATGTGAAGACCCGAGACTTCCTGGAGACGAACCAGGTGCCCTACTTGGGTAAACCTTTCGATCTAAAGCAGCTAAAACAAAGCCTGGAGCATCTGCTAGAGACTCCGATCGAGGCGTGAGGCTTGCCGCTGCGGCATAATGGTGGATCGCACCGCACCCTCAACGAGGAGCTTCCTATGCAGCGCCGCTGGGTCTTGGCAGTCATCGTGGGTTCGGGCCTCCTGGCCCAGACGCCCCCTCCCGTACCTCCGCCCCCGGCGCCCGCCCCGGCGCCCGCACCCACCACCGAACCGGCGCAGGTCCCGCCGCAGGCTCCCCAGCCCGAGCCCAAGCCCGCCGAGATGAAGTTGGAGGCTCCGGTCGCGCCGAAGCCGGGAACGCAGCCGGAGCCGAAGGCCTTCGACCAGCTGCGTCCCAGCCAGCGGAAGCTGGCCTACACGCTGCACCGAGCCGCCCTTTCCGCCCATGAGCTGGGTTACTACCGGAGCCACCCCAAGGCCGTCGAGGCCCGGGAGGCCCTGCTGTCCCTGGTGAAGGCCAAGGCCGACCTTCCGGAGAAGGCCCGGACCGCTCTCCCGGCGGTGGAAGCCTACCTGGCCAAGCTGCGCGCCAACCATGGCCTCTACGATGCGGACGGGAAGAAGGTCCTGCTCGAAGGCACCTGGAAGGAGCTTCTGACGGCAGCCCGGGCGGCGGCCAAGTCCGGCGCCAAGGGCCTGGAACCCAGGCTCCTCAAGCTCAAGGGCCTGCTCTTCGATCCCAAGGTGGACGCCACGGCTCCCAGCTGGACCGCCCCCGAGGCTCCCGCGAAGGGCAAGAAGGCCAAGGCCGTGAAGGGTCCCAAGGCCCCGGAAGGCTTCGCCGCCCAGAAGGCCATCACGACCCTGTGGGTGAAGCGCGCCCAGGCCTGGATCGAGAACACGCCCCAGGAAGTGGACGTCAAGGGCGAGAAGAAGATGCGCCGCGTGCCGGATCCGGCCCAGACCAAGGCCCTGAACGGCCTGCTCATCTGGCTGGAGAACGAGGACCTGGACCTGCTGCGGGATCCGGGCCTCGGCTGGTTCGATCTGCGTCGCCTGGGGGCCACGCCGGGGGCCGCCCTGCTGGTCCACGCCAATGAGATCGCCACCTCCAAGGGCCCCGAAGGCCCCGCGGGCGACCTGGCCCTGCTGCCCACCTTCGAGCCCGTGCTGGCCGAAAGCAAGTTCAGCAAGGGCGAGGAGAAGCGCCAGGTGCTGAGTGACGTGAAGCAGGGCGCCCCTGCCGCGGACCTCGCCACGCAGATGACCGCCTTCGAGAACCAGGCCCGCAGCCGGGACCTCGACGCCAAGTAGCCTTTCCTTCCAGAAGAACGGGGCGCCAGGCGCCCCGTTCTTTATTCCTCGCCCTTCCGCTGCTTCCCTTCCGGGTCGAACTGGTAGCCCACGCTCCGGATGGTGTGGACCCAGCGGGGGTGGTGGGGATCCTGCTCCATCACGCGCCGGATGCGGACGATGAAGTTGTCCACCGTGCGGCTGGTGGGGTAGGCGTCCTCGCCCCAGACCTTGTCCAGGATGTCCGTGCGGCTCACCACCTGGCCGGGCCGCTCCATGAGCAGCCGGAGGATCATGCACTCCTTCATGCCCAGCTGGAAGGGGCCGTTGGGCCCTTCGCCGCAGTAGTTGTCGAAGTCCACCCAGTGGGCGCCGTAGGCCTGGCGGCTGCTCATCTCCCGGCTCTTGTACCAGGCCTCGCGCCGGAGGATGGCCCGCACCCGCAGGAGCAGCTCCTTCACCTGGAAGGGCTTGCCCAGGTAGTCGTCGGCGCCGGTCTCGAAGCCATGCACCCGGTCGTCGTCCGTGTTCTTGGCGGTGAGGAAGAGGACCGGCGTGAAGTTCTTGGCCTCCCGCACCTTCTCGCAGATGGTGAAGCCGTCCATGCCCGGCAGCATCACGTCGAGGATCACCAGATCGAAGGCCTCCGCCAGGATGCGCTTCAGGGCCTGGTCCCCCCGGGGGATCCAGACACAGGACAGGCCTTCCATCTCGAGGTTGAGCTTGATGCCCTCGGCGAGACTGAGCTCGTCTTCCACCAGCAGGATCTTGGGCTCGGGCATGGCAGACTCCAGACAGGCCTTGATCCTACTAGAATGGCATCCGGAGCGCCCATGGACCCCTATCTCAGCATCGTCATCCCGATCTACAACGAGGAGGAGAACATCCCCGCGCTGTGGGAGCGCCTGGCCAAGGTGATGGCAGAGTCCTTCACGGATCCGGCCAAGCCCTGGGAGATCGTGCTCACGGACGACGGCAGCCGGGACCGCAGTCTGGCCATGCTCATGGAGATCGCCAAGGCGGAACCCCGGGTGAAGGTGGTGGAGTTCAACCGGAACTACGGCCAGCACAGCGCCATCTTCGGAGCCTTCGCCGAGGTGAAGGGCCAGATCATCGTCACCCTGGACGCCGACCTTCAGAATCCTCCCGAGGAGATCCCCAAGCTTGTGGCCAAGGTGGAGGAGGGCTACGACGTTGTCGGCGGCTGGCGGCAGGGGCGCCAGGAGAACGACAGCTTCTTCCGCACCATGCCCAGCAAGATCGTCAACGCCATCACCCGGAAGACCACTGGCGTGAAGCTCCACGACTACGGCTGCATGCTCCGGGCCTACAGCCGCGACGTGGTGGACGCCATGCTGCTGTGCAAGGAGCGGTCGAGCTTCATCCCCGCGCTGGCCAACAGCTTTGCCAGGCGCATCACTGAAGTCCCCGTGGCCCACGCCGAGCGCGCCGCAGGGGAGAGCAAGTACGGCCTCTGGAAGCTCATCAACCTCCAGTTCGACCTGCTCACCAGCTTCAGCCTGCTGCCCCTCCAGGCCCTCAGCGTGTTCGGCGTCATCACGGCGGCCTTCGGCTTCCTGCTCTTCCTGGGCCTGGTGGTCTACCGCTTCCTGCATCCCGAAGGCACGGCCCAGGGCGTGTTCACCCTGTTCGCCATCCTCTTCTTCTTCGTGGGCTGCCAGTTCATCGCCTTCGGCCTGCTGGGCGAGTACATCGGCCGCATCTACCAGGAGGTGCGCGACCGGCCCCGGTACATGGTGAAGAAGGTCCACCAGGCGAAGTAGGGCCCGGACCCCGGCCTTATCCGGCGACCCCGCCCGGAAACGCCACGGTGACGACCAGGCCCGGACCCGTGGCGGGATCGGACAGCCGGACCTCGGCACCCAGCGCACGGGCCACTTCCTGGACGATGGACAGGCCCAGGCCGCACCCGGGCGTGTCGTCATTGCCGAGCCGGCAGAACCGCTCGAACACCCGGGTGCGGTCGGCGGGGGGAATGCCCGGGCCGTTGTCCTCGACGCCCAGGACCGGGCACCCATCCGCCATGCGGAGCGAGAGGGTGACCCGCCCGCCGGGAGGGGTGTAGCGGAGGGCGTTGTCCACGAGGTTGGCCACCAGCTCGTGGAGCATGGCGGACGGGGCGGCCAGATCCATGCGTTCTTCCGGGTGGTCGAAGCCCAGGTCGATGTTCCGGGATTGGGCGAAGGTCGCCTGCTCCTCGAGCACCCGCTGGGCGAGCTCCGCCAGGTCCACCCTCTCGCCGGACCGGTGGGCCAGGGTTCCGGCCTCGGCCCGGGACAGGCTGAGCAACTGGTTCACCAGGCGGGTGCCCTGGCGGACGCTTTCGGCCATGGCCCCCAGGACCTCGTCCTTGAGGGCCGGGTCGGCGCTGCGCAGGCCGTGGCTGGCCTGGGTCTGGAGCACGGCGAAGGGGGTGCGGAGCTGGTGGGAGGCGTTGGCGATGAACCGGCTCCGGATGGCCATCTGGGTGTCCAGGCGCTGGATGTAGCCGTTAAGGGCCTCCACGAGGGGGCGGAGCTCCTGCGGCATGGGGCCGGCCCGGAGGGGCTCCAGGGAGCCGGGCGACCGCCGGCCCACCTCGTTCCGGAGCCGGAGGATGTCCTTTAGGCCCCGGCGCAGGGCGAACCAGATCAACGCGGCCGCCAGGGCCAGGGTCCACAGGTCCTGCCGCAGGGTGGTGGTCCAGAGCTTCCGGGCCAGCTGATCGTGATCCTGAAGGGTCTGGGCCACCTCGATGACCACCGGGCCTTCCATCGGAGCCGCAAAGATGGGTTGGGCGTAGGCCACCACCCGAACGGGCTCGCCCCGGACTTCCGCGGGGAAGTACACGGATTCCTCAGGCCCGGGCGCCTCGGCCGGAGACGGCAGTTCCGCATAGCCCGAGAGGAGGACGCCCTGGGGGGAGGCGATGCGGTAGTACACGCGGTCCTGGGCCCCGGACTGGAAGAGCTCCAGGGCCGCGGGCGGGATGGCCACGTCCAGCAGGCCGTCCTGGAAGCGGATCTGCTGGGCGATGATGCGGGCCGAACCCAGCAGCAGGCGGTCCTGCACCATGTCGGCCGTCCGCCGCGCCTCCCGCCGCGCCAGCGCGAGGTTTATGAGGGCCAGGGCACCCAGGGGCACCAGCAGCCACAGCAGCAGGCGGGCCCGGAGGCTGAGAGCGCGCTTGGAGGTCGTATCAACACCCCCACGGGGCCGCGCAAGGGCCGCCGGGCGAGCGAGACGAGGAAGGCGAGGAGACGCGTAGTGGGCACTACGCGCGACGAGCGTGACGAAGCGTCGCGACGCCCGCCGGCCTTTGCCCGGAGGGATGAAGCCAGGCTGGCGCTCCGTGGCGTCAGGACCCTTGAACGATGTCCCGCATCGCCCTGCGGGCCCTTCCTTGCGGTGCATCCAGCCTGGCTTCATCGCGGCCTCGTCGGGGTGTCGATACGACCTCTTAGGCCTCATGGCGCGGCTTCAGGAGGTAGCCGAGGCCCCGGAGCGTGACGATCACCGCATCGCCCGGTTCGAGCTTCCGGCGGAGGCGGTGGACGTAGATCTCGATGGCTTCCGGATTCACGGCCTCGTCGAAGGAGAACAGGCTCTCGGCCAGGGCGCGCTTGGCCACGGTCTTGCCGGCCTTCATCATCAGCACCTCCAGCACGGCGTGCTCCCGGGGCGTGAGGGCCAGAGGAGCACCCCCCAGGGTGAACTCGCGGCGGTTGCTGTCGTAGGTGAGGGAGGCGCAGGAGAGGATCGGGTTCTTCTGCTGGTTGGACCGGCGGAGCAGGGCCCGGATGCGGGCCTCGAGCTCATGCACTTCGAAGGGCTTGACCATGTAGTCGTCGGCCCCGAAATCCAGGCCCTCCACCCGGTCGCGGGTGGCGTCGAAGGCCGTGAGGATGAGCACCGGCACGGGGTTGCGCCGGCTGCGCGCGCGCTTCAGGACCTCCCGCCCATCCAGCCCCGGCAGGGCCAGATCCAGGATCACCAGGTCGTAGGTCTCCGTGCGGAGGAGCCCGTCGGCCTCGTGGCCGTCGCAGGCGCACTCCACCGTGTACTTGTCGGCGCGGAGGGTCCGGGCCAGCCACTCGGAGAGGGGGCGGTTGTCCTCGACCAGAAGGAGTTTCATGGTGGCGGGTTCCAGGGTGTCAGTGGGCGGCGTTCACGAATTCCAGCGTGTAGGTGCTGGCCAGGTCCACGGCCTTCCCCTGGAGGGAGTGTTCCGTGTGGGTCAGTACGCGCAGGACGTTGGCAGGGCCGTTGGCGGGCATCCGGCCGTCGGGGATGAAGATGGGCTTGCTGCGCGCCAGGGCCTTGATGTAGATGGCCCGGTCCCCCCCGTAGATATCGGCGGGAAGGTGGTCGGCGATCTCCGCCGCCGTGTGGTTCTGGATGAAGTGGAGGGCCTTCACCAGGGCGTTGACGAGCTTCTGCACCTCCGGTCTGTGCCGGCTGATCCAGGCCGTCTGCATGTAGAGGCAGGAGGCCGGATAGGGGCCGCCCAGGGCCCGGGCCGTGTCCTCGGGCGTGCGCAGGTCCACCAGCACCCGGGCCTTGCCGGTGGCCAGCAGTCGGGAGGCCGTGGGCTCGGTGGTCATGCCCGCCCCGATGGCGCCGCTGGTCATGGCCTCGATGAAGGAATCACCGGTGCCCACGGGCTTGAAGGTCACCTGGTTCAGCCGGAGGCCCCCCGACAGGGCGAGGTAGCGGGACAGGAACTGGGTGGACGAGCCCAGCCCGGTGACGCCCAGGGTCTGTCCGCCGAGGTCGGCCATGGTCCGCACCTTCGGCAGCCGGGAGGACACCAGCTCGACCTCGCCCGGGGCCTGCGCGAACTGGACGACGCAGGTGACGGCCTTGCCCTGGGCCTGCATGTAGAGGGTGTGGTCGTAGAACCCGACCACCCCCTGGGCTCCACCCACCAGGAGCATGTCCACCCCGCGGACGCCGGCCCACTCGCTGCGGAGCTCCACGGTCAGGCCTTCCTGCTCGAAGTAGCCGAGCTGCTGGGCCAGCTTGACCGGCAGATAGATGATCTTCTCGACACCGCCCACCATCAGGACGATCCGCTCGGCGGCGCGCGCCCTCTGCGGGAACCCGGCCAGCAGGGCGAGCGCGAGCAACGATGGCCTGAGAGTACTTGCCATGCGGTCTCCTGTTGAGCGATCCGCCGGCGCGTCCTCCCGGCAGGTCCCACCCAGGATGGTCGAAGTCACGGCCGGAAGATCCCCCCGCGTGACAAAAAGCACTTTCGAAGGTGCTGAAAGCGGACTGAAAGCTTCGGTCCCTAGGCTTCCCGTGTCACCTGCACTCCATCTGCATCGCCAACGGGGATCGGCGGCCTCCAGGCCGTCTGGTTCCAGCCCTCCCACTCCCCCCCCACCCTCCGAGGTGCTCCATGAGAATCGCAACGTACGCCGGCTTGGCAGCCGCTCTCGCTGCCGGCTGTGTCCAGGCCCAGGCTCCAGCCCAGGACGTGGACCTGAAGGCCGAGCTCGCCCGCCAGAACGCCCGCATCGCGGAACTGGAGAAGAAGTCTGAAGTGAAGCCCGAGGTCGGCCCGCTCAAGTTCCCTGCGGAGCTGACCCCGTACATCCTCATCGACACCACCTTCGTGGCCAAGACCAACGCCACCGCCGACGGCCGCACCAAGTTCGACATGGCCACCCCTTTCATGAGCGGCAGCCGCTGGGGCCTGAAGGGCTCCATCAAGACGAACATCGAAGGGCTGAACGTGATCTACAAGCTGGAAAGCGAGTACACGACGGCCGATGGCGCCATGGATACGCCCGGCGTCCTGTTCAACCGCGATGCGTGGGTCGGGTTCAAGAGCAAGGAGATCGGCCAGATCACCTTCGGGCGCCAGAACACCCTGGCGCGCGACTTCGCCGTGATCTACGGCGATCCCTTCGCCCATCCGGAAGTCAACTACGACGAGGGCGGCTGGACCAACACCAACAACTTCAAGCAGCTGATCTACTTCGCGGCCAGCGTCGACGGAACCCGCACCAACAAGGGCATCGTCTGGAAGAAGGTCACGGACAGCGGGTTCGCCATGGGAGCCGGGTACAACCTGACCTCCACGGAGCCCAACACCTCGACCACCAACTCGACGGCCGAGGTGGCCCTGGGCTACAACGCCGCCACCTACCACATCTCCAGCTTCTACACCCAGGCCAACAACAACGGTTTCACCCAGAAGTCCTATTCGGTCGGCGGCAATGTCCTGCCCGTCTCCTGGCTCCGGCTGAACGCGGGCTACTTCCACTACACCGCGGACCAGGGGGACCTGAAGCCCCAGCGCAGCGATTCCGCCTACACGATGTCGGCCACGATCTACGCCTCCCCGAAATGGAGCTACCACCTGGGGCACCAGTCCATGAAGGCCAATGATGCCGGCCTGTCCTCCAAGGGCTTCATGCAGAACCCCTTCTCCAACGGAGCGGCTTCCACGGTCTTCGGCACGGGGACCAAGGACACGACCTACGGCATGGTCATGCGCCACCTGAGCAAGCGCATGGAAGCCTACGTGGCCTTCGACTACATGACGCTGAAGGATGGCTACAAGCTGGCGGCCACCAACGGCCACGACAGCCAGACGGAATATGCCATCGGCATCCGGATCCGGGCGCTGTGAGGGAGGGGGGCAGGGCCGCCCGGTGCAGGCCCTGCAAGCCGCCGGGTCCCTCGGGACCCGGCGGCCCAGCCCGAAGCCCTGGAACCGCCTCCCATCTTCTGACGACCATCCCCGTCATCAACCGTCGCCAGGCCTCCTGGATCGACCTTAGAGGGTACCGACATGTCCAACCCTGAATCCCAAGGCAGTGGATGGCAGGGGGCCAAGCCCCTCCGCCTCCTGGCCACCCTCGCGGTGGGCTGCCTCCTCTACTTCATCCTGCCGCGCGTGGCGCCGGTGCCCGACGCCAAGTTCTTCGCGGGCACCGCCGCCGCCAAGGCCAAGGCTGGCGAGAAGGGCGCGAAGCCCGGTGAGAAGGCGGGCAAACTCGCCGATAAGGCCAAGCCCGTGGAAGCCAAGGCGGCCGAGTCCAAAGCTGAGCCTAAGCCGGCCGCCACGGCCAAGAAGCCGAGCGCCAAGGAGCTCGAAGTCCAGCGCATCGAGGCCGAGGCCAAGGTCAAGTTCGAGGCCGCCGCCAAAGTCAAGGCGGACGCCGAGGCCAAGGTGAAGGCGGAGACGGATGCCAAGGCGAAGGTCGAGGCCGAGAAGGTCCGCCAGGCTGACTGGGTCCGCGGGCTGCACCTCTTCGCCATCTTCGTGGCCACCATCCTAGGCATCGTCCTCCGGCCCCTGCCCATGGGTGCCGTGGCCATGGTGGGTGTGGGTCTCACGGCCATCACGGGGACCCTGCCCATCACCGACAGCCTCAGCGGGTTCGCGGAGAAGACGCTCTGGCTCATCATCGTGGCCTTCATGTTCGCCCGGGGTTTCATCAAGACGGGCCTTGGCACGCGCATCGCCTACTTCTTCATGCGCCTGCTGGGCAAGCGCACCCTCGGCCTGGCCTACGGCTTCGCCGCCACCGAGTTCGTGCTGGCGCCCGTGGTGCCCAGCAACACCGCCCGCACGGCCGGCATCATCATGCCCATCATGCGTTCCCTGGCCCGGGCCTACGGCAGCAACCCCGAGGACGGCACCGCCCGCAAGATCGGCGCCTACCTCACCATGACCTGCTTCAACCTGGACCTCATCGTCAGCGCCATGTTCCTCACGGCCATGGCCGCCAACCCCATGACCCAGAAGTTCGCCGCGGACTTCGGCATCACCATCACCTGGAACAGCTGGTTCGTGGCCGCCATCGTGCCCGGCCTCATAGGCCTGCTGGTGATCCCCTATTTCTTCTACAAGCTCTACAAGCCGGAGATCACGGAGACGCCCGAGGCGGTGGAGATGGCCACGGCCAAGCTGAAGGAGATGGGCCGCCCCTCCATGGCCGAATGGCTGATGGTCGCCGTGTTCAGCTTCGTGCTGGTGCTGTGGGTCATCGGCGAGAAGACCTTCGGCATCGACGGCACCACGGCCGCGCTCCTGGGCCTGGCCCTGCTGCTGCTGACGGGCGTGCTGACCTGGAAGGACGTCCTGGAGGAGCACAATGCCTGGGACGTGCTCATCTGGACCGGCGGCCTGATCATGATGGCGGGCTTCCTGAACAAGCTGGGCATGATCCCCTGGTTCAGCAAGGTGGTGGGCGCCTCCATGGCCGGCCACGGCTGGCACTTCGGCTTCCTGGTCCTGGCCGTGACCTACTTCTATGCCCACTACTTCTTCGCCAGCATGACGGCCCACGCCGGCGCCATGTATGCGGCCTTCCTGGGCGTGGCCATCACCCTCGGCGCCCCGCCTATGCTCGCCGCGCTGGTGCTCTGCTTCTTCTCCAACCTGCACGCCAGCATGACCCACTACGGGACGGGCCCGGCCCCGGCCATGTTCGGCCTGGGCTATGTGCCCATCGGCACCTGGTGGCGTCTGGGTTTCATGGTCAGCGTCGTGAACATCCTCATCTGGGTGGTCGTCGGTGGTGCCTGGTGGAAGGTGCTGCACCTCTGGTAGGTTCGCAGTCAGTGAGGGGGACCTGCCGGGCGCGGGTCCCCCTCACCCTTCCTGTTCCCAGCGGATGACCATGACCGAACACGAGACCCTTCCCGAGGATCAACCAGGGCCCCGGTCCCTTACAGATCTCTTCTTCACCTTCACCTGGCTGGCCGTGCAGGGCTTCGGCGGCGTCATGGCCGTGGCGCATCGGGAGCTGGTGGAGCGGAAGCGGTGGCTCACCCAGGCCGCCTTCGTCGAGGAATGGGCCGTGGCCCAGATCATGCCCGGCCCCAACGTCATGAACCTCTCGCTGGTCATCGGCGGCCGGCGCTTCG
Organism: Geothrix sp.; assembly: GCA_036504935.1. Lineage (GTDB taxonomy): Bacteria > Acidobacteriota > Holophagae > Holophagales > Holophagaceae > Geothrix. Next base: position 22,231 of record DASXUH010000161.1, read on the forward strand.
GCTGGCGGGGCGCCCTCGCCGCCATGGCCGGCATGCTCGCGCTGCCGCTGCTGCTGGTCCTGTTGCTGGCGGTGGCCTACGACCGGCTGGGCCAGCATCCTGCCGTGGCCCGGGCCCTGCGCGGGATGGGCGCCGTGGCCGCGGGCCTGATCATGGCCGCGGGCCTCCGCCTCTCCGGGGGGCTGAAGGGCCATCCCCTCGGCGCACTCGCCTGCGGGGCCTTGGTCGTGGCCGCCTTCGGCGGGGTGGCGCTGCTCCACTGGCCCATGCCCTTCGTCCTGCTGGGGCTCGGCAGCGTGGCCTGCCTGGCCGCCTACGTGAGGCTGGACCCGTGATGGCCGCCCCGGGGCCTCTCGTCCTGCACGGGTGGGACTGGCTGCAGCTCTTCGGCCACTTCCTCCTGCTGTCGCTGCTGTCCGTGGGCGGCGCCCTCACCACGGCCCCGGAGATGCACCGCTACCTGGTGCTCCAGCAGCGGTGGCTCAGAGAGACCCAGTTCAGCAGCTCCATCACGCTCGCCCAGGCGGCGCCGGGCCCGAACATCCTCTTCGTGGCCCTCCTGGGCTGGAACCTGGGCATGAACTCCGGCGGGCCGCTGCTGGCGCTGGCCGGGGTGGTCCTCTCCCTGACCGGCATCCTGCTACCCAGTACCATCGTCACGCACCTGGCCTCCCAGTGGGGGCACCGGAACCGGCACCTGCGCGCGGTGCGGGCCTTCAAGCAGGGCATGGCCCCCGTCGTCATCGGCCTCATGCTGGCCACCGGCTGGATCCTGGCCCGCACGCCCCACGATTCCGGTACGAACGTGGCCCTCTGGCTGCTGACGGCCGTCGCAGCCCTGCTGGTCTGGCGAACGCGGCTCCATGTGCTCTGGTTCCTGGCTGCCGGTGCGCTCCTCGGCATCCTCGGCGTGGTCTAGACCCCGCCCCTCTCGCGAGTCCCCATGCAGCCCTCCGTCCTCAGCGGCATCCGCGTCCTCGAACTGGGCCAGCTCATCGCCGGCCCCTTCGCGGCCAAGATCCTCGGCGAGTTCGGGGCCGAGGTCATCAAGATCGAGCCGCCGGGCGCTGGCGATCCCCTGCGTAAGTGGCGCCTGCTGAAGGACGGCACCTCCGTCTGGTGGCAGGTGCAGTCGCGCAACAAGCAGTCTGTGGCCCTGGACCTGCGGAAGCCCGAGGCCCAGGCCATCGTCCGCGACCTCGCGAAGGAGGCGGACGTCCTCATCGAGAACTTCCGCCCGGGTACCCTCGAGAGCTGGGGCCTGGGCTGGGAGGAGCTGCACGCCCTGAACCCCGGCCTCGTGATGCTGCGGATCTCCGGCTACGGCCAGACGGGCCCCTACCGCGACCGCCCGGGCTTCGGCGTCATCGGCGAGGCCATGGGCGGCCTGCGCCACCTCACGGCCGAACCCGGGCGGGCGTGTCCGAAGCGGCCATGACGGAACTGCGCGCCAAGGGCGTGATCTGAGGGGGCACCCATGTTCGAGCATCTCGCATCCCGGCGGCTTCTCATCCAGGAAGTGGGGCCCCGCGACGGATTCCAGATCGAGAACCGCTTCGTCCCTACGGCCGACAAGATCGAGCTGGTCGATGCCCTGAGCCTCTGCGGCCTGGCCAAGATCGAGGTCACCTCCTTCACCTCGCCCAAGGCCATCCCCGCCCTGGCGGACGCCGACGAAGTCATGCGCGGGATCCGGCGCGTCCCCGGCGTGGTCTACACGGCCCTGGTGCCCAACCTCCGCGGCGCCGAGCGGGCCCTCGCCGCGGGGACGGACGAGCTGAACCTAGTGATGTCCGCCAGCGAGACCCACAACCTGCTGAACCTCCACATGACCCGGGAGCAGTCCGCGGCACGGCTGCTGGAGGTGGTGGACCTGGCGAAGGGGACCGGCGCGGCCCTGAACGTATCGATCTCCACCAGCTTCGGTTGCCCCATGGAAGGCGCGGTCCCCGAGGCCACGGTGCTGAGCCTCGCGGAGCGGTTCCTGGCCCGGGGCGTGGCGGGCATCACCCTCTGCGACACCACGGGCATGGCCCATCCGGGGCAGGTGGCCTCCCTCTGCGGCGCCTTCCGGGCGCGGTTCGCCGCCGCCGAGCTGACCGTCCACCTCCACAACACCCGGGGCATGGGGCTGGCGAACGCCCTGGCCGCCGCCGAGGCTGGCGTGGACCGCTTTGATGCCTCCCTGGGCGGGCTGGGGGGCTGCCCCTACGCCCCCGGGGCCACGGGGAATGTGTGCACGGAAGACCTGGTCCACATGTTCCAGGCCATGGGCCTCCCGGTGGCCGTGGACCTGCCGCGCCTCCTGGCGGCCGCCCGCAGCCTGCCGGAGCTGGTGGGCCACGACGTGCCCGGGCAAGTGCTCCACGCGGGGCGCAGCTGGGACCTCCACCCGGCGCCCTCCGGTCTGGAGGAGATCCGGGTCCGGGTCCGGGCTCAGGCTCGGGCCTGATCAGCCCTCCTCGCCCTCACCACTCCAACCTTCGCCGTCTTCCTCTTGGGGCTTTTCCGGAATGCGGTAGCTTTCGCTGGACCAGGCACCGAGGTCCCGGAGCTGGCAGCGCTCCGAGCAGAAGGGCTTGAAGGCGTTGCCCTCCCAGGAGGTGGGCGTGCGGCAGGTGGGACAGGGGCGAAGCGTCATGATGTCAGCATATCTCTTCACGGAATTTGTTCAATCATGAAGAAAATATGAGTTGAAATAAGAAGATCGTATTGACGGAGGGTTCCTTTCCTCTATCCTGTAGGGACAGGGTGGGCGCAGCCCGGCCTGTCCCCCAGCAGCACCCTTCAGAAGGAGCGACACCATGGGCAAGATCATCGGCATTGACCTCGGCACCACCAACAGCTGCGTGGCCGTCATGGAAGGCGGGCAGCCCAAGGTGATCCCGAATCCCGAGGGCGCGGACACCACGCCTTCCGTGGTGGGCTTCAACCCCAAGACCAGCGAGCGCCTCGTGGGCACCCCGGCCAAGCGCCAGGCCGTGGCCCAGCCCAAGAGCACCATCTACTCCATCAAGCGGTTCATGGGCCTGCCCTTCGCCGACTCCGACAAGGAACAGAAGCTCGTTCCCTACATCGTGGAGCGGGCCGACAAGGGCGGCTGCGCCGTGGTGGTGAACGGCAAGCACCTCAGCCCCGAGGAGATCAGCGCCGCGGTGCTGACCAAGATGAAGGAGGCCGCCGAGGCCTACCTGGGCGAGAAGGTCACCGAGGCTGTGATCACCGTGCCCGCCTACTTCAACGACGCCCAGCGCCAGGCCACCAAGGATGCCGGCGCAATCGCGGGCCTGGATGTGAAGCGCATCGTCAACGAGCCCACGGCCGCGGCCCTGGCCTACGGCCTGGACAAGAAGAAGGACGGCACCATCGCCGTCTTCGACTTCGGCGGCGGCACCTTCGACATCAGCATCCTCGAGGTGAGCGAGGGCGTGGTGGAGGTGAAGTCCACCAACGGCGACACCCACCTGGGCGGCGACAACATCGACCAGGCCATCATCGACTGGCTGGCGGACGAGTTCCAGAAGGCCGAGGGCATCGACCTCCGCAAGCAGGCCGACGCCATGCAGCGTCTCAAGGAAGCGGCCGAGAAGGCCAAGATCGAGCTCTCCAGCACGACGCAGACCGACATCAGCCTGCCCTACATCACCGCCGACGCCAGCGGCCCCAAGCACGTGAACCAGACGCTCTCCCGCGCCAAGTTCGAGCTGATGATCGAGCCCATCCTCCAGAAGCTGAAGGGCCCCTGCGAGAACGCGGTGAAGGACGCCAAGCTGGCCCACCACGAGATCGACGAGGTGGTGATGGTGGGCGGCTCCACCCGCATCCCCAAGGTGCTGGAGATGGTGAAGTCGATCTTCGGCAAGGAGCCGAACCACAGCGTGAATCCCGACGAGGTCGTGGCGCTGGGCGCCGCCGTGCAGGCGGGCGTGCTGGCGGGCGACGTGAAGGGCGTGCTGCTCCTCGACGTGACGCCGCTCAGCCTCGGCATCAACGCCAACGGCGGCCAGATGAGCGTCATCATCCCCCGCAACACCACCATCCCCACCAAGCGCTCCGAGATCTACACCACCGCCGTGGACAACCAGCCCGGCGTGGACATCGAGGTGTTCCAGGGCGAGCGGCCCGTGGTGGAGGGCAACAAGCTGCTGGGCCAGTTCCACCTCGGCAACATCGCCCCCGCGCCGCGCGGCATGCCGCAGATCGAGGTCACCTTCGACATCGACGCCAACGGCATCGTCCACGTCACCGCCAAGGACAAGGGCACGGGCAAGGACGCCAGCATCACGCTGACGGGCAGCACGGGCCTCTCCAAGGAGGAGATCGACGCCAAGGTGAAGGACGCCGAGGCCCACAAGGCCGACGACGAGGCCCGCAAGGCCCTGCTGGAGGAGAAGAACCACCTCGACCAGATGGTCTACCAGGTGGAGAAGCTCCTGAAGGACAGCGGCGACAAGCTGCCCGAAGCCGACAAGAAGGAGGCCGAGGAGGCCATCGTCGAGGCCAAGGCCGCCCTGGCCAGCCTCGACAAGGACCGCATCAAGACGGCCCTGGAGGCCCTCACCGCCAAGAGCCACAAGCTGGCGGAAAGCCTCTACAAGCAGGAGCCCCCCCAGGATGGCGGCTCCACCCCCGGCGCGCCCGGCGCCCAGCCCGGCGACAAGAAGGGCGACGACAATGTGATCGACGCGGAAGTCGTCAGTTAGCCTAGGCATGAAAATGGGGAGCCCGCGGGCTCCCCATTTTTGTGCCTAGAACAAATCTGAGTGCTTTAGACTAAACCCATGTCCCATCCCGACTACTACAAGATCCTGGGCGTGCCTCGAACGGCCTCGGAGGAGGACATCAAGAAGGCGTACCGGAAGCTGGCTCGGAAGCACCATCCGGACCTGAATCCGGGCGACGCCAAGGCCGAGGCGGAGTTCAAGAAGCTGGCCGAGGCCAACGATGTGCTGTCGGATCCCGAGAAACGGAAGAACTACGACACCTACGGCGATCCCAACGGCCCCGGCGCGCAGATCCCGCCAGGCTTCGAGCAGGGCGGGGGCATCTCCATCGAGGACATCTTCGCGGGGTTCGGCGGGCGTCCCATGCGCCATGGGCCCGAGCGCGGCGAGGACCTGGTCCACTCCGTGCGCCTGGGCTTCCGGGAGGCCTTCGAGGGCACGCGGCTCAACCTGCGCGTGAACCGCTCCGAGCCCTGCCTGGCCTGCCGCGGCACCGGCGAGGCCGCCAAGAAACAGGAGATGTGCCGCACGTGCCATGGCAAGGGCAAGGTCGGCGGCGGCTCCGGCTTCCTCTCGTTCGGGCGCACCTGCCCCGACTGCCAGGGCCGTGGCACGCGGGCCCCGGCCTGCCCCGAGTGTGGTGGCGCCGGGCGGCATCCCCGGCAGGAGACCGTCACCATCGCCATTCCCGCGGGCGTGGAGGATGGCGCCCGCCTGCGGGTGGCCGGCAAGGGCGAGGCGGGTCGCCGCGGCGGTGGTCCCGGCGACCTCTATCTGCAGATCAGCATGGAGCCGGACGCCCGCTTCGAGCGCAAGGGGCCGAACCTCTACGTGCGGCTGCCCATCAGCTTTTCCGAGGCGGCCCTGGGGGCCAAGGTGGATGTGCCCACCCCCGAGGGCCAGCAGACCATCAAGGTGCCCCCCGGCACCCAGACCGGCGCCCGGCTCCGGCTCAAGGGCCAGGGCATGCCCATCCCGAGGGGCAGCCAGCGGGGCGACCTCATCGCGGAGGTGGCCGTGGTGACGCCCCTCATTCAGGACGAGCGCAGCAAGGACCTGCTGCGGGAACTGGCCGACCTGAATGACGCGGACGTGCGGAAGCAGCGGAGCCGTGGGGAGGCGATATGAGCTCCAGAGACCCAAGGATGGGCGCCTACATGATCGGCGTCGTGTCGATGCGCTACAGCGTGCATCCCCAGACCCTGCGGCTCTACGAGCGCGAAGGCCTGCTCACCCCCAGCCGGACCGAGGGCAAGACCCGCCTCTACAGCGACGAGGATCTGGAACGCCTGGAGTTCATCCTCAACCTCACCCGCGACCTGGGCGTGAACCTGGCCGGGGTGGAGGTCGTGCTGGGCCTGCGGGACCGCCTGAACCACATGCAGGAGGACCTGGAGCGCCTGGCCCAAGCCCTGGAGGCCGCCGGCGTGAAGGATGTGCCCCGGCCCGCCAGCGGCACGGGCCTCGTGAAGCTGACGTCCCATGGATTGCGGAAGCGCTCATGACTTAGGGAGAGAGATGCGCTCGACGGGAATCTGCTTCGCGACCCTTGCCATCCCGCTGCTGATGGCTGGATGTGCGCCGCTCAAAAAAGCTCATCTGAACCCGGAAACGAGCATCCGCCAAGCCACGGCCCGGGCCCTTCGTGCCTCTCCCGAGACCTGGACGATCGAGTTGCGGTTGCCGGATCCCAGTGGGGCCGTTTCCTGGCAGGTGGCTCCCGAAGGTTCTGCACCCGTCTCCCGGAAAGCCGAGGACGACCAGTCGGTTTTCACATGGGAGATTCCCGCAGCCCGTTGGCGGGACAAGCGCCCGTTCCTGGTCCAGGTCCAGGCAGCCGGGTTGGATGAAACCATCCGCATTCCGCATCCCACCTACGAGCAGGGTTTGGCGGAACCCCTGTGGATCGTGCTGCGGATCCTTCAGCCCATCCCGCATTTCTGATTTCAGGGGGAGGCCCGGACCGGGCGGATCGCTTGCTATGCTGATCCCTCCCCCAAGGTGTTCCGTGCCCCTCCGGCATCTCGAAGAGCGTTCGCTCGACAAATACTTCGATTCCATCCGCCACCTGCCCCTGCTGACGGCGGAGGAGGAGCGGATCAACGGGCGGCTGTGGCAGAACGACCGCAACCCGGAGGGCCTGCGCAAACTGGTGGAGGGCAACCTCCGCTTCGTGGTGAAGGAGGCCCGCAAGTTCGAAGGCATGGGCCTGGACCTGCTGGACCTCATCAGCGAAGGCAACCTGGGCCTCATCGAGGCGGCCAAGCGCTTCGACCCCGAGCGCCTGAACAAGTTCCTCACCTACGCTTCCTGGTGGGTGCGGCAGGCCATCTTCCACGCCCTGGCCGAGCACGGGAACAAGATCCGCCTGCCCCAGAAGGTGGCAGGCCACCTGGTGCAGCTGAACCGCGTGACCCAGAAGCTCAGCCAGTCCCTGGGCCGGGTGCCCCTGCTGCAGGAGATCGCGCAGGCCGCCAACCTCAGCGTGGAGGAGGTGGAGCGCCTCCAGCTGCTCCAGCAGACCACGTCCACCGTCTCCACCGAACAGGGCCTGGGCGATTCCGACCTCACCGTGGGCGACAGCCTGGAGCAGGAGGTGGAGCCCTCCGCCATGCACACCCTGGATCAGGAGTCGTTCCTGGAGCAGATCGAGGCCAGCCTGGCCTCGATCAGCGAGAAGGAGCGCAAGATCATCGCCCTGCATTTCGGCCTTGGCGGGGAGGATCCACTGACCCTTGAGCAGATCGGCAAGCAGTTCGACCCGCCCATCTCCCGGGAGCGGGTGCGGCAGCTGGAGGAGCGCGCCTTCTCCCGCATCCGCGAGCGGCGCCGCGAAGTCCTGGGCGGCTTCCTCCGTGGCGGGGATGGGCCATGAAGGGACGTCCCGATTGTCCCCGCTGCCAGGGGCAGGGCCTCATCTTCGATCCGGATCCCCAGAAACCGGTGCTGGTCTGCGGCTGCACGGTGGACCTGGCGCCAGACGCGGAAACCCTGGGCCTGCCCGCCCGCTACCGCGAGGCCGACTTCACTCACTTCTGGAAGTGGTGGAACAACGCCCAGGCCAGCCACACCCGCGCCCTGCTGGACCGGGTGGCGGACCTGGAGGACCTGCTGGCCCGGCCCGCCGACGAGGTGGGCGAGCTGGAGGGTCGTGAGGACCTCGCGAAGCTCCTCCAGGCCCTCAAGCGCCGGCCGGAGCACGGTATCCGGCCCGCGGGGGCGGAAGCCCTCTTCCAGTGGGCTTCGAACGGCAAGCACAAGTTCCGGCACGGCTGGGAGCTGTGGTGGATCCATGGTCCCGCCCAGAGCGGGCGCAGCACCCTGGCCGCCGCCGCCCTGCGGACCTGGACCGAGCGCACGGGCCGGGGGGGGCGCTTCGTCTCCGTGCGGGCCCTCAGCCAGGCCATCAAGGACGCCTACTACGACATCCGCAGCTTCCAGAACCAGGCCTTCCAGAGTGTGCGGGACCTGGTGGAGCCCCTTGAGGAGCCGCCCCTCCTGGTGCTGGACGACTGGGACCGCATGGATTCGGACATCCGGGTGGCCGCGGCCCTGGCCCAGTTGCTGGACCACCGCTACAGCGAGGAGCTGCCCACCATCCTGACGTCCGTGGGGGCCCCCGAGGCCATGGACCGCCGGGAGAACCATCCCCTCGCCCGGCTGGAGGACGGCAGCCTCATGGAGCGGTTGCGCGGCGCCGAACGCGTGGAGATGGTGCCGGCCCTGAAGCCCTGGATCGAGCGCATGGAGCGGGGCTAGCCACGTGAAAGCCCTGCTCCGCGGCCTCCTCCGCCTGCACCTGTCACGGTCCTCGGGACTCTGGATCCTCACGGCGGGCTTCACCCTGCTGCTGGGCTGGGGCACCCTGCGCGTGGAGCGGGCCCTGGATCTCATGAGCCTCCTGCCCGCCGAGCACCCGGCCGTGCGGGCGAACCTGGAGGCGGGCGTCGGCCAGCAGGAGCTGCTCTGGCTGGTGGCCGAGGGCACCGAGGCTGATCTGGAAGCCCGCCGCGCCTGGGCCGAAGGCCTGGTGGACCGGCTGCTCACGGGCGGCAACCTGCCCCTCAACGGTCTGGCCGCCGAAGGCCGGCTGTCCGATCCCGTGCCAGTGCCCGGTCCCGGGGGGCTGAGCCCCTGGCCCGCCCTCCTGGCGGTGGGCGCCATCACCGAGGGCGACGCGGCCGTGAGCCGCCTCACCACCGAGACCCTCTATGCCCTGGCCCCGGCCTGGCTGGGGGACCGTCTGGCGCCCTTGAAGGATCCCGCGGAAGTCCAGCGCCGCCTGCAGGCCACGGCCCGCTCCCTGGCCTCGCCCGAGCCCCTGCCCGCGGCCCTGGCCCGGCTGGATCCCCTGGGCCTCCGCGACCTGGCCCCGCAGAATGGCGAGGGCATGGCCAAGGCCCAGGCCCTGGGCCGGGCCTTCACCCTGCGCATGCGGACCGGCTACCTGGAGACCAAGGATGGCCGCTTCGTCCTGCTGCCCCTGGTGGCGGGCTTTCCGGCCACGGACGTGAAGGCCACCACCCGCGCCCTGGCCTGGCTGGGCCGGGGCGGCGAAGGTCCCCTGCCCTCGGCGGCCACACTGAAGGCCGCCGAGGCCGCCCTGGCGCCCCGGGCTGACCGCGCCTTCAGCCTCCAGGCCACGGGCGCCCACGCCATCACCGCCTGGGAATCCCACCGGCTCACGATCGAGGTGCTCCTCAGCCTGGCCCTCAGCTTCGTGCTCATCGGCCTGGTCTACTGGCTGGGTTTCCGCACGCTCGCGGGCTACGGCTTCGTCATGGGGCCCCTGCTCGTCGGCATGGTGTGGGCCCTGGGCATCACGGGCTGGATGCTGGGGCGCGTGAACCTCATGGCCGCGGGCTTCGGCGCCGTGCTGCTGGGCGTGGGCGATGACGTGGGCATCCTGCTCTTCAGCCGCTACCGCGAGGAGCGCCGGGCGGGCCGGACCAAGGCCCGGGCGCTGGAGGCGGCCCTCCTGGGCACGGGTCCCGGCGTGGTGGCCGGCGCCCTGGCCACGGCCCTGGCCTTCCTGGCCCTGGCCTTCGCCCCCTTCCCAGGCATCCGGGACCTGGGCCTCACCACAGGCCTCGGCCTGCTGGCCTGCCTCGCGGCCACCTTCCTCGTGATGCCGCCGCTGCTCCTGTGGCTGGACCGCGGCAAGGGCACCTTTGCCCCAGGCCCGCCCCCGCCCCTGCCCCGCCGCCGGGCCTGGGCCCCCTGGGCCGCTTTGGGACTGCTGGTGCTGGCGCTGGTGGGGGCTCCCCGCACGCGCTGGGAGGAGGACCTGCGCCGCTTCCGCGCCCAGGGCAATCCCGCCCTCACCCTCCAGACGCGGTTGACGAAGACCCTTGGGGCAAGCCTCCAGCCCCTGGCCCTCCAGGTCCCCCTCGAAGATCCCGACCGTCTCCCGGCCCGGTGGAACAAGCTGAGCCCCATCCTCCGCGAGGCGGGCCTTCCTGTGCCCGATTGGCAGAGCCTCGATCCCGAATTGCGCCACGCCCTGGGTTCCGAGACCTGGCGGCGCCAGGTGCTGGAAGCCGCGGCCAAGGCGGGCCTGGACCCCGCGGGCCTGGAGGGGCCCCTGTCCGCCCTGGCCTCCGCCGCCGCGGATCCTGGCGAGCCAGTGCGGGCCCTCCAGGCCCTGCTGCCCCGGGCCGCCCAGCCACCCGAAGAGGCCCGCCGCTGGACACTCTGGGATCGCCTGCACCACGGCCGGGCCCTCGCCCCGCTGCCCGCGGCCCTGACCGTCCCCATCCGGCTGGACGAGGGCTCTCTCCTCCGGCTCACCCCGGAGGTCGAGGCGGCGGGCGGACGCTTTGTGGGGACCCAGCCCCTCTTCCGGGTGGTGAAGGGCATCGCGCGGGAGGCGGTCCAGCAGGCCGTGCTGCTGGCTTTGGTGGGCATCTTCGCCGTCATCGCCATCTTCGGCCGCAGCTTGCGCTTCGCGCTGTTCGCCCTGATCCCCCTGCTGGCCAGCCAGGCCGGCGCCCTGGGCGCCCTGGGCTGGGGCGGCGAGCCGCTCACCTTCCTCTCCCTCATGGCCATCCCCATCGCCCTGGGCGTCAGCGTGGACACGGCCTTCAACCTGCTGCACCGCGCCCGGGGCGAGGCCGACGCCCCCCAGCGCGTGGCCCGCGTGAACGCCGTCTGCGCCGGCACCACCCTCGCCGGCTTCGGCGGCATGGTCTTCAGCGGCTACCGCGGCCTGCGCGGCCTCGGCCTCGCCTGCCTGGGCGG
>DASXUH010000162.1:0-13203 GCA_036504935.1 Geothrix sp.
CGAGGCGCGGCGCACGCGCAAGGCGAGGGTCTTGAGCCCCCGGTGCAGCAGCCAGGCGGCCATGGGATCCAGGGTGGGGCCCATGACCTTGGTGAGGTGCCAGCAGGCCACCACATCCGCGTCGGAGCCGGCGATGACGCCCGCCACCACGTCCGAGTGCCCCGCGAGGTACTTGGTGGCGGACGCCACGCTGAGGTCGATGCCAAAGCGCAGGGGCTTGGTATGGATGGGGCTGGGGAAGGTGTTGTCGGCCACCGTGCGGATGCCGTGCTTCCGGCCGAGGGCCGCCACGCCGGCGAGGTCCGTCAGGGCCAGGGTGGGATTGGAGGGCGTCTCCACCCAGATCATGCGGGTCCCGGGGCGGATGGCCGCCTCCCATTCACCCAGATCCAGGGTGTTCTGCACCCAGGTGACTTGCAGGCCCCGCTCCACCTCCCAGCGGTGGATGAGCTGTTCCGTGCCGAGGTAGATGGCGGCGGGGGCCACTAGGTGGTCGCCGCTCTTCAGGAAGGCCTCGAACACGAGGGAGAAGGCCGCCATGCCCGAGGCGGCCACCAGGGCGCGCTCGGCGCCCTCCAGCTCGGCCAGCACGGCTTCGACTTCGCTGGCGTTGGGGTTGCCCCAGCGGGTGTAGAAGGCCGGAGGCTCGACGGCCGAGGCGAATTCGGCGCCCTCCCGGTTCTCCATGAGCTGGAATACGGAGGTCTGGAAGATGGGCGTAGTCACGGCCCGGGTGGGGTTGAACCGTCTCCCGGCATGGATGGCGGTGGTGGTGGGTCCCCAGGGTGTGGGCATGCGGGCCTCAACGGGAGCAGCGGAGCACCGGGGCTCCTCCCACCAAGCATAGGCGCGGAAGCCTGGCCCGGCCTACCACTTCCAGAAGACCAGGGCGAGGGCCACCACCGCGAAGGCGATGACCGCCATCAGCCGCCACACCGTGGGCGGGCCCTCGGGTGGCGCGGTGGGCTCCTGGTCCGCCAGGGCCGCGCGGGTCAGCTCCTCCTCGGGAGCCGGATCGGAGGGCCGGCAGTCCGGGCAGCGGAAGGCTTCGCCGGGAACCTCCACAGCATCCACGATCACCCGGCCACACCCCTGGCACACATGGCCCACACCAGGAAGGTACGCCGAAAGGGAGGGGGGGATCTCGTTGCTCATGGGCCCAGCATGCGTTGCGGATCAGCCCCTGGCCAGTCCTTCGGCCAACACTTCGTTCACCACCTTGGGATCCAGCCGGCCGCCTCCCGCCTTCAGGATCTGGCCCACCAGGAAACCCTGGAGGCTGGTCTTCCCCGCCCGGAACTGGGCGACGGGGCCGGGATTGGCCGCCAGCACCTGGGCTACCAGGACCTCGATGGCGCCGCGATCACCGACCTGGGCCAGCCCCTTCTGCGCGACGATGGCCCCGGCGCTGCCTTCTCCCGCCAGCAGGGCGGGGTAGACCTGGTCCTTGGCAGCGCCGAAGCTGATCTGGCGGGCTTCCACGAGGCGCACCAGCTCCGCCAGGGCCTCCGGTGCCACAGGGAAGCTTTCGAGGCCGGTCCCCCGCTCGTTCAGGGTGCGGCTCACCTCGCCCAGCATCCAGTGGGCGGCAGCCTTGCCCGCCCCAGAGGCGGCCGCCAGGGCCTCGAAGTAGTCCGCGAAGGCAGGATCCTGGAGCAGCGTGGCAGCCTCCTCCTCGCCGAGGCCGAAGGACGAGCGCCAGCGGCGGCCCCGGGCTTCCGGTAGCTCCGGCAGGGTGGCGCGCACGGCCGCGATCTCAGCCTCGGTCACCTCCAAGGCCGGCAGATCCGGTTCCGGGAAGTAACGGTAGTCCATGGCGGCTTCCTTGCTCCGCTGAGCCCGGGTCTCGCCCGCTTCCGCGTCCCAGCCCCGGGTCTCCTGGGCCACCATCCCGCCCGCCTCCAGCAGGGCGGCCTGCCGCTGGATCTCGAAGGCCAGGGCCTGCTTCACGAATCGGAAGGAGTTGAGGTTCTTCACCTCCACCCGGGTGCCGAAGGTGGTTTCACCCCTCCGACGGAGGCTCACGTTGGCATCGCAGCGGAACCCGCCTTCCTCCAGGTTGCCTTCGCAGATGCCCAGGAAGACCACCAGCCGGTGCAGGGCCTTCAGGAAGTCAGAGGCTTCTTGTGGACTTCTCAAGTCCGGCATTCCCACTACTTCCAACAAGGGAACTCCGGCCCGGTTCAGGTCCACCAGGGTGGCGTCCGGCCGCTGGTCGTGGGTGCTCTTGCCGGCGTCCTCCTCCAGGTGTGCCCGTTCCAGGCCGATGCGCACAGGCCCGCTCCCTCCCCGCACCGTGGGGTCGCCCGCGATTTCCAGGGTGCCACCCTCCACCAGGGCCACGGGCCCCTGGGTGATCTGGTACCCCTTGGGCAGGTCCGGGTAGAAGTACTGCTTCCGGTAGAAGGCGCTCCGCTCCCGGATCCGGGCCCCCACCGCCAGGCCCAGGGTGATGCCCAGGCGGACGGCCGCATTGTTGAGGACGGGGAGGGCCCCCGGCAACCCCAGGCAGATGGGGCAGGTCTGGGTGTTCGGAGGGGCGCCGTAGGCGTTGCGGCAGGCGCAGAAGAGCTTGGACCGGGTCCGCAGCTGGACGTGGACTTCGAGACCGATGATGGCTTCCAACCCAGGTTTCACGCGCCCCCCTCGGGCCAGTCTACTTCGCCGGGGCCTACTTCCCGAGGCAGAAGCCGCTGAAGAGTTCGTCCAGGGTGCGCTCGGCCCGGTCCTCACCGGTGAGCCGGGCCAGGAGGCTCCAGGCGCCCTGGAGCAGGGAGGCCGGCAGCTCCGGGGGGCCCCCCGGCTCCAGCTCCGCAAGCAGATCCAGCTGGCGGGCCAGGTCGTCCAGGAGCGCCCCCTGCCGTTCCGTGGCCAGGGCCCCCAGACAGGCATCCGGTGCCAACCCGCCTAGGAGCCGGTCCTTGAGGGCCGCTTCCAGGGCATCCAGTTCCCCCCGGTGGGCGGCGATGGCCACGCCCGGGACTTCGGCCAGGTCCGCGAAGGTGCGCACCTCCAGGACCTTGCCGGCGAAGGGGGCCAGGGCCGCCTGGAGGACGGGATCAGGGTCCAGGTCCTGGGTCGGCCACAGGTGCAGGACCAGGTCCGCGTTCTCCAGGACGGGGCGCACCCGGGCCACGCCGAGGCGCTCCACGGGATCCTCCGTGTGCCGCAACCCAGCGGTGTCGTAGAGGCGGAGGGGCAGGCCCCGCCATTCGCAGCGCACCTCCAGCACGTCCCGGGTCGTACCGGGAACGTCCGTGACGATGGCGCGGTCCTCGCCCGCCAGGGCGTTGAAGAGGGTGCTCTTCCCGGCATTGGGGCGGCCCACCAGGGCCAGGCGGAGGCCACCCTGGAGGTGACGGGCGGCCCGGGACCGGGATTGTTCCACGTGGAACCGCTGCCGGACAGCGGCCAAATCACGGTTTAAATCCAAGAGATCCAGAAAGATGCCCTCTTCCTCGCCGTAGTCCACCGCCGCCTCGGCCCGGGCCACCCAGGGGGCCAGGGCCTGGCGGGCCTCCTGGATCCAGGACGGCAAGGCCCCGGCCCGGGCCTGGGCCAGCCGGATCTGGGTGTCGGTCTCGGCGGCCACCAGGTCGCGCAGGGCCTCCGCCTCCAACAGACCCTGCTTCCCGTTCAGAAGGGCCCGGCGGGTGAACTCGCCGGGCTCCGCCAGGCGGATGCCCAGGCCGCCGAGGTGGGCCACCAGCCGCCGCACCAGCAGGGGGTTGCCGTGCACCTGGAATTCCACCAGATCCTCTCCCGTGTAGCTGGCGGGTGCCGGAAAGAACAGCACCAGGGCCTTCTCCCGGAACCCGTCCCAGCGGAGCGCGCGCAGGGAGGCCAGGCGGGGCTCGGGCAGGCTCAGCAGGGGCGCGAGATGGGCTGCCAGCGCGGCTCCGGATACGCGCACCAGGGCCACCGCCGAAGGAACGGGCGCAGTGGCGGGGGCGCAGATGGGATCAGTGATACTCACCGGGCCAGTCTACTTCCGGAAGACCTTCACGGGCTTGAAGGTGCCGGTGCCTTCGCTTTCGGTGCCCAGGCCCTCTTCCCGGCTCACCACGAGGTGCACCCAACGGCGTTCGCGGGCGCTCAGGGCGCCTAGGGTGTGGCTGCCCAGCTCCCGCGCCTTGTCCGCAGCGAAGCGGCCCATGGCCATGACCTCCTGCATGCGGAAGAGGCGGACGCCCTTTACGTCCAGGTAGGCCAGCTTCGTGTCGTCGCGCTCGCCCTGGGCCTCGTGGACCAGGAACTGGAGGGCGTCCAGGCCCGCGCCCCGGTCGGCGGCGAGCCAGCCGGCATCGGGACCCGATACGGCCAAGCGGTTGGGGAAGGCTTCCTCATCGCCGGAGGGCGCGGGCTTCGCTTCCAGGGACAGACCCAGGTGGGCCGACCAGCGGGAGATCAGTTCCGGCACGGATTCCAGTGGGGCGCCGCTCTTCCGCATGGCGAAACTCCTAGACCTTGATCGGCTGGGGCTGGTAGGACCGCATGATCCACCAGGTCTGGGCGAGGCCGATCATGTTGAAGACGAAGTAGTAGATCGTAAGCCCGGCGGGGCTCTGCGCGAAGAAGAAGGTCATCATGGCGGGCATGAGGACCAGCATCATCTTGCGCTGGGCGGGATCGCCCACGGCGGGCGTCATGGCCTGCTGGGCGAACATGGAGGCGCCCATGAGCACCGGGAAGATGTAGTAGGGATCCTTCGCGGAGAGGTCGACGATCCAGCCGAAGAAGGGCGCGTGGCGCAGCTCGAAGACGGCATTCAGCATGGACCAGAGGGCCAGAAAGATGGGCATCTGGAGCAGCATGGGCAGGCAGCCGCCCATGGGGTTGTGGCCGTTCTTCTTGTAGAGCTCCATGAGCTCCTTCTGCATCTCGGCCTTCTTGGTCATGTCGCCGCCGAACTTCTCGTACTTGGCCTGGAGGGCCTTCTGGTGCGGCTCGAAGTCCTTCATGCGCAGCATGGAGATCGTCTGCTTGGTGTTCAGGTGCCAGGTGGCCAGGCGGATGATCACGGTGAAGAGCACGATGGCCCAGCCCCAGTTGCCCACCACGCGGTAGACCATGCGGAGCATCCAGAAGAGCAGCTGGGCCACGGCGCCGAAGAAGCCGTAGTCGATGACCCGGGTGAAGGGCTTCTCGAAGGCGAGCAGCGGCTCCGCCTGCTTGGGGCCCAGGTAGAGCGCGGCGTCCAGGCGGCCGTTCTCGGGCAGCAGCTGGTAGCCGGAGGCATCGCGGCCCGCGGGGCGGGGCAGCTTCCAGAGGGCGGCGAAGTAGTGGTTGCGCTGGCTCTTGGCGTCCTTCTCCACGCCCGCGTCCAGGCCCAGGCGGGCGGCGGAGGGCGGCAGCTCCTTGCGCTTGGCGCCGACGAAGCTGAAGAAGGGGTCGTGCAGGGTCTCGGCCCAGGTCACGGCATCAACGGATTTCTCGGAGAGCGTGAAGACGCGGCCCAGGTGCTTCACGGGCTCGTCGCTGGTGGGGTTGGCCACCAGCTGGAGGGCGGTGTTCCGGGGTGAAAGCCCCACCACACGGATCTCGTAGCCCTTCTGGGGCACGAGGTAGCTCAGGCGCTCCCCGGCGGCGTTCTCGAAGATGACCGCGGTGCCACCGGCCTGCTTCTCCTCGTGCACGGTCTCGAAGCCCGCGCCCTGGAAGGCGCCCAGGCCCGCGAAGGCGTCGGGGAATAACTGGGTGCCGTCCTGGAGCCAGGTGGCCTGCTTCAGGGCGCCCGTGGCCACCTGCCAGGTCAAACGGAAGTCCGCCGTGGCCAGGATGTGCGTGGCCGCGGGATCCGCGGCCTTCACGCCGGGTTCGAGCGCGGCCTGGGCCGCGGGCGCCACCAGGGCAGGCGCCGCCGGCTTCGGGGCCTCGGAGGGCGCCGGCTGGACCTGGGTCTGGGCCTGCGTCCCCGCGACCGGCTTGGCATAGCGGGAGCTGAGCCAGAACTGGGCGGCGAGCAGGATCACGCTCCCGATGACGAACAGAAGGACATTGCGGTTTTTCATGGCGTGTCCGTGGGGGGGAGACGGCGCAGGGCCAGCGCGAGCTGGCCCTCGATATCCCGGAAGGTGAGCCGGTCGAGGGGCGGGGCGCTGCGTGCGGGGCGCACCCAGACGACCCAGGGCTGGCCGGCGAGGCGCCCGGAAAGGGACAGGAAGGCCATGCGGACCTGGCGGCGGAAGCGGTTGCGGCGGACGGCGGGACCGGTCTTCCGGGGCGAGGTGACGAGCAACAGGAGCCCGGATCCACCGGACCGGCGCCAGGCGCGGATGTCCAGATACGCGTCCTGCCCCAGCAGCGGCCGGGGCAGGGGCGCGGGCACCGCGTGGTCCCTGTGGCGGACCGTGCGGAAGCGGCCCTTGAAGATCACGGGACCCGCGTCAAACCGCCAGGACGTGGCGGCCCTTGGCGCGCCGGCGCTTGAGCACCAGGCGGCCGTTCTTGGTCTTCATGCGGCTCAGGAAGCCGTGGGTCTTCGCGCGGCGGCGATTGTTGGGCTGAAAGGTGCGCTTCATGGTTCCACCTCGGGGGTCCCCTCCCGGGGAGGAGGACGAACCTTCGAGGGTATCAGCGGAGGGGGCGCGGCTCAAGGCCATTTCCATCCTCCCATCCACCGTCCGGGGTGCTAGATTTGGGGTCCTCCCCGCGAGTCTCCCGTGGCCGAGGGCGTGCGAAGCCCGCCCACGAAGCTGCGCGCCTGCGCGCCCTCTGCCACGTCAGCCGCTCCCACCACCGCACCCGGTGAACCCATGCGCTCCGCCGATCCCAACACCCTCTGGGACACCATCCGACTCGGGCTGTCCAAACAGCTCCCTGAAGCCAGCTTCAAGGAGTGGATCGCCCCCTGCACGCCCGTGAAGGTTGAGGATGGAACCCTGTGGATCCAGGTTCCGAGCGCCGCCGCCAAGCTCTGGATCGAGCAGCAGCTGCCCGAGGAGTTCAACGATGCCCTGGCCCAGGGCGGGCTCGCGGATCTCCACCTGGTGTTCCAGGTCTCCGGCGTATCGCCCGTCGAACCGAAGGCCGCGCCGGGGAAGAAGGGTGAGTCCGGCAGCCATCCCGCGCTGGAAGCGCCCACCACCTCGTTTCCCTACCTTTTCAACCGCTACACCCTCGACCGCTTTGTGGTGGGCCCCGGCAGCCAGCTGGCCTTCGCCGCGGCCAAGGCTGTGGTGGACAGCTACGGCAAGGCCGCCACGCCCCTCAGCATGAACCCGCTATTCATTTACGGCGGGGCGGGGCTGGGCAAGACGCACCTCATGGTGGGCATCGGCAAGGGGCTGCTGGCGCGCAATCCCAGGCTCCGCGTGGCCTACCTCAAGGTGGACAACTTTTTCAACGAGCTCACCGTGGCCATCAAGGCCAAGAACACCGAGCCCATGCGCAAGAAGTACCAGCAGAACGACGTGCTGCTGCTGGATGACGTGCAGACCCTCGGGAAGATGGAGCGGACGCAGGAGGAGATCTTCTACATCCTGGAATACCTGCTCCAGCACGGGAAGCAGATCGTCCTCACCTCGGACAAGCCCCCGCAGCGCCTGGAGGGCTGCCACGAGCGGCTCATCACCCGCTTCAAGTGGGGGCTCACGGCCGACATCCAGCCCCCGGACTTCGAGACCCGCATCGCCATTCTGAAGAAGAAGCTGGAGGACGCGGACTTCAAGAACGTTCCGCCCATCCCCGGCGACGTGCTCACCTTCATCGCCCACAAGGCCAAGGGCAGCGTCCGCGACCTGGAGGGCCTCCTCACCCGCGTCATCTTCCAGGCGAGCCTCATCGGTGTGCCGCCCACCCTGGAAGTGGCCCACGCGGCCTTCCAGGGGCAGAGCGGGGAGGAGCCCACGGCGGCCGTTCCTCCGGAGCGGATCTATCGCATGACGGCGGAGACCTTCAACCTCCCCTTCGTCGACCTGATGAAGAAGCGCTCGCGCCAGCAGGCCGTCCTCCTGCCCCGCCAGGTGGCGATGTACCTGGCCCGGGAGATCGCCTCCGCGCCGTTCACCGATATCGGGCGCTCCTTCAGCATGCACCACTCCACCGTCATGAACGCCATCGACTCCGTGCGGGAACGCATGAAGCGGGATCCCGATTTCCACAGGATGGTCCAGGCCCTCTTGAATAGCATCCATTGATTAAAATAGTGTTACGCAGATTTCCACAGACTTGCGGTCAGCGGTATCCACAAATCTGCCGAAGCGCCCCCGTGGGCGCCGCAAGACTCCCCGGTTCCACACCTCCAAGGGGGCTCTCCACAGCCTGTCCCATGCGGGGAAACTCCGGTAGAATAGGGCTTTGAGACGTCATTCCACAGGTTGTCCTGGGCTTCAGCATCATCAAGGGTGATTCATGAGTCTTCAGTTACAGGTTTCCAAGGATCGTCTGGACCGTACCCTCGGGATCCTGAAGCACGCCTTGGACCGCCGGGTCACACTGCCCATCCTCCAGCACATCCTCGTGGACGTGCGGCCGAAGGAGGTCGTGCTCAAGGCCACGGACATGGAGCTCGCCTTCGAGGCCACGGTGCCCGGCGAAGGCCAGGGCGAGTGGACCATGGCCGTACCCGGCAAGAAGTTCATCGAGACCGTGCGGGTCTTCCCGGAGGGCATCCTGAGCCTGGAATGCCCGGATGCTGGGGGCCGTCTGTGGCTCCGTGCCAAGGGCATGAACTCCGAGCACAACATCCAGCCTGGAGAGGGCTTCCCGGAGCTGCCAGGGCCCAGCAAACAGCTTCCGGTGGTGAAGATCCCCGTGCTGCGGTTCAAGCGGGCCATCCAGCTCGGCTCCATCGCCGTCAGCAAGGACGCCACCAAGCCCACCCTGTCGGCCGTGCTGGTGCATCTCTCCAAGCATCACGTGCGTGTGGTCTCCACGGACGGCTTCCGGCTGGCCGTGGCCGAGGTCCCCTGCGACACGAAGCTGAAGGATGAAGTCCGGCTCATCGTCCCCAAGCGGGCCCTGGACCTCATTCCCACGCTGCTCGGCGATGAGGGCGAGGTGGAGCTCTGCTGGGATGGCACCACGCTCTTCCTGGACCAGCCCGGCCTCAAGTTCAGCACCCGCCTCGTCACGGGCAACTACCCCGCCTACGAGAAGGTGCTGCCCGCCGAGCTCCCCAAGCGGGTGATCATGGATCGCGAGGTCTTCCTTCGCACCCTGCGCTTCGTGGGGCTGAAGAAGGACGACTACAACAAGAACGTGCGCCTGTTCTACGAATTCCCCAATCTGCGCACGGTCTTCCAGCACCCGGACGAGGGTGTGAACCAGGCCACGCTGCCCTTCACGGGCGAGGAACAGCCCTTCGAGCTGGCCTTCAACATCGACTACCTCACCGAGCTGCTGGAACGGCTGCCGGGCGAAGAGGTCGTCTACCAGTTCAAGGACGAGGTCGGCCAGGGCGTCTTCATGTCCCCCAGCCTCGAGGATTTCAGCTTCCGCTACGTCCTCATGCCCGTCCGCTTCGCCACCAGCGCCACCGCCTGATCGGCGCCCGCAGCACCGCACCGCACCGCACACCACGCGTACCCAACCAAGTGAGTTTTGATGTCTGAAGAAGTCTCCCGCGCCCGCGTTCATACCCCCCTGGAAACCGACAGCTACACCGCCGACAACATCACGGTCCTGAGAGACCTCGAGGCCGTCCGCAAGCGGCCCGGCATGTACATCGGCGACACCGATGACGGCAGTGGCCTGCACCACATGGTCTACGAGGTGGTGGACAACGCCGTCGACGAGGCCCTGGCGGGCTTTTGCACCCGCGTCGACGTGGTCCTCCACAACGACGGCAGCTGCAGCGTCGAGGACAACGGCCGCGGCATCCCGGTGGACATCCACAAGGAAGAGGGCCGCAGCGCCGCCGAAGTGATCATGACGGTGCTCCATGCGGGCGGGAAATTCGACAACACCAGCACCGAGGGCAAGAACGCCTACAAGGTGTCCGGCGGCCTGCATGGAGTCGGCGTGTCCTGCGTGAACGCCCTGTCCTCCAAGCTCTGGCTCACGGTTTGGAAGGATGGCCAGGAGCACGCCATGACCTTCTCCCAGGGCAAGGCGGATGCCCCCCTGAAGCTGGTGGGCCCCACGGCGCGGCGCGGCACCCGCGTGCGCTTCCAGCCCGATCCCGAAGTGTTCAACAACGTCCTGGACTTCAGCTTCGAGACCCTCAGCCAGCGGCTGCGGGAGCTGAGCTACCTGAACCAGGGCGTCCACATCCGCATCACGGACGAACGCACCGGCGACACCCACGACTTCATGAACGCTGGCGGCATCAGCGCCTTCGTGGAGCACCTGAACCGAAACAAGCCGGTCCTCCACAAACCCCCGATCTTCATCAAGGATGAGAAGCAGGACACCACGGTGGAGGTGGCCCTCCAGTGGAACGACTCCTACCAGGAGACCCTCTACTGCTTCACGAACAACATCCGCAACCGCGATGGCGGCGCCCACCTGGAGGGCTTCCGGGCTGCCATGACCCGCGTCATCAACAGCTATGCCGAGAAGAATAACCTGCTCAAGAGCGCCAAGGTGAGCCTCTCGGGCGAGGACGTCCGCGAGGGCCTCACTGCGGTACTTAGCGCCAAGGTCCCTGATCCCAAATTTTCCAGCCAAACCAAGGACCGGCTCGTCTCCAGCGAGGTGAAGGGCATCGTCCAGACCATCGTCTACGAGAAGCTCTCCGCGTTCTTCGAGGAAAACCCCCGGGAGGCCAAGGCCATCCTGGAGAAGGCCATCGAGGCCGCCCGGGCCCGGGAGGCCGCGCGCAAGGCCCGCGAGTTGACCCGCCGCAAGGGCGCCCTCGACGGGGGCGGCCTGCCGGGCAAGCTGGCGGACTGCCAGGAGAAGGACCCGGCCCTCAGTGAGATCTTCCTGGTGGAGGGCGACTCCGCCGGCGGCAGCGCCAAGCAGGGCCGCCACCGCGCCACCCAGGCCATCCTGCCCCTCAAGGGCAAGGTGTTGAACGTGGAGAAGGCCCGCTTCGACAAGATCCTCGGCCACAACGAGCTGCGCGTGCTCATCCAGGCGCTGGGCACGGGCATCGGCAAGGAGGAGTTCAAGGTCGAGAACCTCCGCTACCACAAGATCGTGCTGATGACCGACGCCGACGTGGACGGCTCCCACATCCGCACCCTCCTGCTCACCTTCTTCTACCGGCAGATGCCGGAGCTGGTGGCGCGCGGCCACCTCTACATCGCCCAGCCGCCGCTCTACAAGGTGAAGAAGGGCAAGACGGAAAAGTACCTCAAGGACGAGCGGGCCCTGGAGGAGTTCCTCTTCCAGAAGGCCCTGGACGGCTGGACCCTCAGCCTGCCCGACGGCACCGAGCACAAGGGCGCCACCCTGGTGCGCGAAATGAAGAAGTGGGGCGAGGTGCAGCAGCTCTTCGGCAAGCTGGACCGCCGCGGCTATGCCCGGCCCCTGGTGCGCGCCCTGCTAGCCGAGGGCCTGCTGGACGCCGACCGGTTCCAGAGCCGCGAGGGCCTGGAGGAGTTGGCGGCCGCCATCACCCGGGAGAAGCTCGGCACCTGCGAGATCGAGACCGTCGAGGCCATGGAACTGCCTGGGGAAGGAGAGGGCGCCGACCCTCTGCTGATTCCCGCCGCCCACCGCCTGAAGCTGGTGCGGATGCACCTGAGCCGCCCCATCACCCTCTGGATCGACAGCCAGGTGGCCCACTGGGGCGAGTTCCGCCGGCTGGCCACCCTCCAGGTCGAGCTGGCCGGGTTCCGCGGGGGCGAGCTGCGACTCCGCCGCCTCAAGGACATCAAGGACGTGCCCAAGGACAAGGACGCCGAAGACGAGGTCGAGGAGGGCGCCCCCAAGCTCAACAAGGAGCACGTGTTCACCGACCCGGAAGAGATGCTGGCCATGGTCCTGGAGGAAGGCAAGCGGGGCCTGGGCATCCAGCGCTACAAGGGCCTGGGTGAGATGAATCCCGAACAGCTCTGGGAGACCACCATGGATCCCGAGCGCCGCACCCTGCTGCAGGTCCGCGTGGACGACGCCGTGGAGGCCGACGAGATCTTCACCGTCCTCATGGGCGACGCCGTGGAACCCCGCCGTCGCTTCATCGAGACCAACGCCCTCCTCGCGGAGAATATCGACATCTAAGTCCTTTTTTTGCAGGATGTCGAGCAAAGTTCCACGTAGAACACCGGGAAACACATGAGCCTGAATCGCATCGAGCCCCTGGAAATCGAAAAGGAAATGCGGAAGTCCTATCTGGACTACGCCATGAGCGTCATCGTGGGCCGGGCCCTGCCCGACGTGCGGGATGGCCTCAAGCCGGTGCATCGCCGGGTGCTGTTCGCCATGAAGGAGGCCGGGAACGACTGGAACCGCGCCTACAAGAAGTCCGCCCGCACCGTGGGCGATGTGATGGGTAAGTATCATCCCCATGGCGACTCGGCCATCTACGACACCCTGGTCCGCATGGCCCAGCCCTTCTCCATGCGGCATGTGCTGGTGGATGGCCAGGGCAACTTCGGCTCCATCGATGGCGATTCCGCCGCGGCCATGCGCTACACCGAGGCCCGCCTGTCCCGGGTCGCCAATGAAATGATGGGCGACATCGACCAGGACACGGTGGATTTCGGACCCAACTACGACGGCAGCATGGAGGAGCCCCTCGTCCTGCCCGCCCGCTTCCCCAACCTCCTGGTGAACGGCTCCCAGGGCATCGCCGTGGGCATGGCCACCAGCATTCCGCCCCACAACCTGCGGGAGTGCTGCCGGGCCCTCATCGACCTCATCGACCACCCGGCCATCGCCATGGAAGCCCTCATGGCCCACATCAAGGGCCCCGACTTCCCGGGCGGCGGCATCATGCTGGGCACTGAGGGGGTTGTGGACGCCTATCGGACGGGCCGCGGGCGCTGCGTGGTGCGTGCGAAGTCCCATGTGGAGCAGATCCGCCGGGCGGGCGACCGGGAGCAGCTGGTTTTCACCGAACTGCCCTACCAGGTGAACAAGGCGACCCTCATCGAGAAGATCGCCGAACTGGTGCGCGACAAGAAGATCGACGGCATCAGCGACCTGCGGGATGAAAGCGACCGCGAAGGCATCCGCCTGGTGGTGGAGCTGAAGAAGAACGAGCCCAGCGACATCGTGCTCAACCAGCTCTACCAGCAGACCCAGCTCCAGAACAGCTTCCCCATCACCATGCTGGCCATCGTCAACGGCCAGCCCCGCGTCTGCACCCTC
>DASXUH010000163.1:0-12963 GCA_036504935.1 Geothrix sp.
CGTATCGAGGGCCTTCTGGCCGGAGTGGGAGAGGGCGAGGGTGCCGCCCTTGGCCGTGCCCACGGCGTCCAGGTTGCGGGTCTGGTCCCTGCGGACGCACACGCCCTGGAGGGTGCCGCCTTCGTCCACGACGAGGGAGCCGACCTCCACATCCCCTTCCACGTAGCCGGTGCCATGAATCTCGAGGCACTCGGTGATCTTCATGGTCCCCTCGGCCCGGCCGGTCACCACGAGGTGCTTGGCGTAGATGGTGCCCTTCACCAGGCCCCCGGGAGCGATGGAGATCTCGCCTGTGGAATGGATGATCCCCTCGACGCTGCCTTCAATGCGGAGGCTCTGGGAGCCAGTGTGGATCTCGCCGGTGAGCCTCACATCCTTGCCCAGCAGGGAATGGATCGCGGGGGCGGAATCGGGCTTGGGCTTGCTGTTGCGGAAGACGGCCATGGTTCACTCCTTCACGGGTCAGGACGGCTTGCTCAGCGCCCGGATCCACTGGCGCTGGAGACGGAGGTAGGGCTGGGGATTCGTGGGCTTTCCGTTCAGCCGCACTTCGTAATGAAGGTGGACGCCGGTGGCGTTTCCCGAGCGTCCCATGGTCCCCAGGATATCCCCGCGGGACACTTTCTGCCCGGTCTTGACGTTCACGTGGTTCATATGGGCGTACAGGGTCTCCTGCTCACCGTTGTGCCGCACTCGCACGCCCCATCCATAGCGGTCCATCCACCCGGCTTCCTCCACCTCACCATCGGCGGTGACCTGGATCGGCGTATCGATGGAATTGCTGATGTCGATGCCCGTGTGATAGCCCAACAGCCCGTCTCCGGCTTCGTTGGAGCGGGAGAAAGGGTTGACCCGCACGCCGAATCCCGAACTGAGGTAGCCGGCCGTGGGTGGGATGGAGGGGGTGTGGGCCCAGGCGCGGATCACGGGTTCCATGCGGGCCCGCACCACCGCCGCCTGCTTGGCCGTGTAGTCCAGATCCTGTTTGAGGCGGGACAACCGCTCATGGACTCCCGGGGGCGCAGGAGCGGGAGTGGGTGTAGGTTGGCCTGACGGCGCGGGAAGCGGTGCCACGGCGGGGGCCTTGGGATCCAGCAGTTTCAACAGTTCCGTATGCTGCTGGCGGAGGGTGGCGACTTCCGCTTCCAGGGCCTGAGCCTGATCCAGGGAGGAGCGGAGCTGTTCCTGCTGTTCCTGAGTCTCTTTCTGGAGCCGGCCGAAGCTCATGATCTTCTTCGTGGCCCAGAACCCGTAACCCGACCCGATCATGGCCAGGGCCCAGAAGCCGGCCACGAGGCCGATGATCCAGAGCATCGTCCGCCGGGTCAGGGACCACCGGATGGTGCGGTGGCTGAAGACGACCATCACCGTGAGCCACCGCACAGGATCGGGGCGACTGGAGCGCACAGCGAGTCGGCGTTCGTGGTGAGGAGTGGACATGATTCCTCAGCATACCTGGGAATTCATGAAGCTTCGACTCGTCTTCTTACAACGAACGATCTAGATCGGCGCCAGGAGCGAACGCGAAAGCCACCATTCCAGAGCGTGCCCAAGGAAAAACACGAGTCCGATCAGGCTGTTCAGCGTGAAGAAAGCCTGGTCGATGCGGGACAGATCCCCCCCCCGTACCAGCCACTGCTCCCGGGCGAGCATGGTTGCCACCGTCGCCCATCCGGCCCAGGCCACGACGTGGCTGCCCATCTGGATGTTGAACATGGCCCAGGCCGCCAGGGCGAGGAGATGGAAGGCGCGGGAGAGGCCCAGGGAGCCCCCGGTACCGAACCTGGCAGGCACGGAATGCAGCCCCTTGTCGCGGTCGTAGTCCTGGTCCTGGAGCGCGTAGAGGATATCGAAACCGGCGGTCCAGGCGAGCACGCCACCGGAGAGCCAGAGGGCCGGGGCCTCGATGCGGCCCGACACGGCGATCCAGGCGCCCAGGGGCGCCCCGGAGAGGGCCAGTCCCAGCGCCAGATGGGCCCAGGAG
Source organism: Geothrix sp. (assembly GCA_036504935.1). GTDB lineage: Bacteria > Acidobacteriota > Holophagae > Holophagales > Holophagaceae > Geothrix. The sequence continues at coordinate 1,985 of DASXUH010000163.1, forward strand.
GTGAAGCGCTTGCAGAGCGAATAGCCCAGGATGATCACGAGGGCCAGCGGCGAGAGGGCCCAGGTGAGGGGGCCCAGGGCGCCGGCCGCCAGGCCGAAGAGGACGATGCCCGCCCCCATCATGAGCATGGCGCCGGCCCGGGAGACGCGGCCCGCGGGCAGGGCGCGGCCCGCGGTGCGGGGGTTCTCGGCATCCACATCCGCATCCACCAGACGGTTGAAGGTCATGGCCGCCGTCCGGGCGCCCACCATGGCCGCCAGGATCCACAGGATGGTCCGCAGTGGCGGGATCCCCTGAGCCGCTCCCAGCGCCCCCAGAAAGGCGAAGGGCAGCGCGAAGACCGTGTGCTCGAACTTGATCATATCCATGAGTTCGCGCAAGTTATTGAAAATAGATCTATTTGGAATCGAGAAAATTTCAGTGCGAACCATGTGCGAACTGGGCTCTAGTGGTGGTGGCTTTATGGAGGCCTCTTCAGGGCGCATGTGGGCAGCTTGTGGTGCCGAGTCTTGGGGAAATTCGCTAGGTTCGATCACGCTCCATGATCGGATGAATCGAGGTGTTTGTCTGCGTAGCGAGATCCAAGGCGCTGCCGGGACCCCTCAATGAACCCTGGTTCGCCCCTCCTTCTTGCCAGTTGAAAGCAGGAAGGGATGGTTCCGACTCCTACAATGGGAGAAGGGTCCAGGATCGAGTCAGATCGACCCGCCTGTCATTTGAAGTGCGTCATAGATACTCGCTGCATCGGATAACCACCTTTAATCGAGGTGGCACAGTTCTTGTGGTGGCAATCCCGGTCGACCAATTGAAATCGCCCAAACTCCAACCACTTTCGCCTTCTTTGGAGCGCTCCCATGACCCATGAAAATAAGCTCATGACCCTGATTTCGTTTAGCCTGCTCAGCACAGGCTTCGCCATGGCCCAGATGCCCGGCGGCGGCATGCCGGGCGGAGGCACCAAGCCCAGCATGATGGGCGGTCAGATGGGTTCCCAGATGATGGGCGGCCAGATGATGAAGGCCGAGATGATGCGTGGCATGGTCGGGACCATGAACCAGATGCACCAGATGATGGAGAAGATGGCTGGCGCGATGGAACGCAGCCAGGGCAAGGACGGGAAGACCGTGGCCGAGATGTCCAAGATGATGGATGACATGGCCGGGATGATGAAGACCATGGCTGCCCGGATGCGGGACGGTCGTATGGACGCTGCCCTGTTGAAGACCACGAACGAGCGCCTGGAGGTCATGGGCAAATCCCTGGCCGCCATGGAACCTAAAGCTGTCGCCAAGTCCTGAACGTTCACTTGGTCTCGATCGAGTGGTCACCGCATCTAGGAGTGCCCCGTGAACGACTGCTGTGAACCCAGCGCAAAGGCTCGGAAGCGGGCACTATGGCGGACGGTCTGGATCGTCGGCGGAGTGGTCGCCTTGGTGCTGGCCTCTACCTGTCTGAAGGCCCAGGAACCCGCGCTTTACCTGGAGGGCGGAGTCGGCCACAAGCAAGGCGATTTCGGAACGTCCACCCTGAGCAAGCTGAACCTGGCCTACGGCACCGTTGGTTACGCCTCTTCCACCTTCGATCTGAATGTGACGGTTCCCGTGTTGAACCTCTCCGCCCAGGGTGGCGGGGTGGATGCCTCATCCTCAGGCTTGGGGGATATCCTGGTCCGTGGCCAACATCGGTTCGTTCCAGAGACAGCCTCTGGTTTTTCGCTGGATGGCGGACTGGCCCTGAAGCTTCCCACCGCGAACAGCGACAAGGGACTGGGAACGGGTAAGGTCGATGCTGGAGGATACCTGGCGGTCCATCAGCGCTGGGATCGGGTCCAGATGAATCTGCTCGGGGGGTGGATCCAGAGCGGGTCTGCAAGTGGCACCACCATCCCAGCCACTCGCGACGGGATTTATATCGCTGGTGTTGGGCTCTCCTACTACGCGGATACGGCCAAATTCTCGGTGGGTTATGAGGCTCGCGGTGCTCTTTACACGGGCACTCAGGCTCCGCGTGAGATCGCCCTGGATGTGTTCAAGATGCTCAGCCCCAAGTTGGCCATGAAGGCGTCCTATATCGCTGGACTCACGGATGGCTCCCCGAAAACCAGCCTTGGGCTTGGCCTGGTGTACTGGCCCTAGCGTTCGTCCGATTTGCACCGTTCACTGATGGAGAGGAGGTAGTGCCCTGAGGCTTCTCTGGCCCGTATCGGCTGCCGCCCTGGCGCTCCTCCTGACCTTGTCGGGAGCCTTGGCACCGGTCGAACTGCTCGTTCGCGATGCCATGCTGAGGAACCTTCCATCGAGGCCTGCATCCAACGTCGCAGTGGTGCTCATTGATGAAGATGCCATTCGGGCCGCTGGTCGTTGGCCCTGGGACCGGGCTCAGCTTGCACGGCTGGTCGACAAAGTCTTCGCCGCAGGTGCGAAGGGCATCGCCATAGATCTCCTCTTTCCAGAGGAACGCGAGGGCGATGACCTCCTGGCGCAGGCGCTGAAGAAGGGACCATCTGTGATTGCCACAGGACTGGATGAGACCGGCAGGTGGCTACCCCCGAACCAGATCCTGAGGGCCACGGCGACGGGACATGTGAGCTTCGATCTGGATAGGGATGGCGTGGTGCGCAGGTTTGCCTCCATGAAACAACTCGGAGACAAGGTGCTGCCCGCGATGCCAGTGGCGGCAGCCCGGCTTGCCGATGACAGGCTTCCCATCCCGGTGGGCATGATGCTGAGGCCCGGTTTTCAGACACGACCGATTTCCCAGATCAGTGCCGCAGCCGTCCTCGAATCCCGTGGGGTGGATGTCCTCCGGGGGCGTGTGGTCTTCATCGGCACCAGCGCGGCTGGGGTGGGTGATCGGTTCATCTCTCCCATCTCCCAGGGTGGGTCCCCGGAGCCCGGCGTCATGGTGGAGGCCATCTCCGCCGAGGCCATCCTGTCGAAGGATCTGCTTTACTTGGCCTCTCCCCTCATCAACGCCGTGCTTGCTTTGGCATTGGGCTGGCTTGGAACCCTCATGCTGGCCAGCCATGGTCGAACCGTTCCGCTGCTGGCTCCTGGCGTGGTCCTGGCGCCGCTCCTGATCTCTGCGCTATCGCTCAACCTCCTCCACCTGGAATTGGCCCCTGTGACGATCCTGGTGGCCCTGGTGCTGATTGGTGCCCTGATGGGATTCGCCCGTTCCCGCCGTACCAAGGTGGCCATGAGCGATGCCGAAGCGCGGATCTCGGAGTTGGAGAGGATTCAAGGAAGCCTTTCCGAGACTCGGCAACAGGATGCAGAAGCCCGTCGGGTGGTGGCCCACGAACTCAAGACCCCCCTGACTTCGGTGAAGGGGCTGGCCCAGCTTCTGGCGCAGTTTGATCTCTCAGGTCCTGAGCGGAACCGAGTGGCCCAGATGGTGGTCTCCGAGACCTCCCGGTTGGCAGAAATGGTCGATGCTCTGCTCGACCTGGAACGGTTGCGCCTGAGGGTCTTCGAGAGGGACGCCCAGCCATTGGATCTGTCCGGCCTCTGCACCGTCCGAGGGGATCTCCTGAGGGCAGGCACTAAGCGGGAGATCCTCACGGAGATTCAGGCAGACCTGCATGTTCTCGGCGACAAGGGGCTCCTGGAGAGGGTCATCGAGAACCTAGTGGCCAACGCGCTCAAGTTCTCACCAGATGAAACGCCGATCTTGATTCGGTTAAAGGCTGACGGTCCCTCTGCCCGCCTGGAAGTCGAAGATCGTGGGCCAGGCATTCCCATCCAGGAACGGGAAAGGATCTTCGGGCGCTTCGCCCGTGGGAGCACCCAGGGCCTTGCACCGGGACTTGGCCTGGGGCTGGCATTGGTCGCAGAAGTGGTCAACTGGCACGGCGGCACGGTGGAAGCGGATGAACGAGCCGGGGGTGGAAGCGTCTTCCGGATTCGGCTTCCGTTGAATTTGTCCCGAAAGGCCGAGTGAGGCAGGCATGAAACACATTCTCGTAGTGGATGACGACATGGCGATCCGGGAGATGGTCGCCATGGCCTTGGAGAAGAGTGGCTACCGGGTGGAACGGGCAGACGGTTTCGCTGCGGCGCGAGCAGCCCTTCAGCGGTTTCGGCCCGATCTCATCGTCAGCGACATCTACATGCCCGGTGGGAACGGCCTGGACCTGCTGAAGGAAGTCCGGGAACAAGCGGATCCACCACCCCTGATTCTGATGACGGCCAAGGGCAGCATTGAATCGGCGGCGGAGGCGATGAAGGATGGCGTGTTCGACTACCTCGCCAAGCCCTTCGACCTAGACGTCATGCTGGAGCGGGCACGGGCCGCACTCAAGGAACAGCCTTCCGTCTTGCCCGTTGTTGAGGATGGGCCTGGAAGCATGATCGTGGGCTCCCATCCCAGCATCGTGGAGGTCTACAAGTCCATAGGCCGAGTGGCCCCCATGAAGGTGCCAGTGCTGATCTATGGTGAAACGGGGACCGGCAAGGAACTCGTGGCCCAGGGGCTTCATCGATTTGGTCCCCACCCGAACGGGCCCTTTGTTCCCGTTCATTGCGGGGCCATCCCCGACACGCTGATCGAAAGTGAACTCTTCGGCCATCGGCGCGGAGCCTTCACCGATGCCAAGACCGACCGCCGAGGCGCTCTGGCTCAGGCGAATGGCGGCACGGTCTTCCTGGACGAAATCGGGGAGATCTCGCCGACGTTCCAGGTGAAGCTCCTGAGGTTTCTGGAGGACGGGCTGGTCCTGCCCCTCGGAGCGGAGAAGCCAGAGCCTGTGGAAGTTCGAGTGGTCGCGGCAACACACCGGGACCTGAAGGCCATGGTCGCCTCTGGAACATTTCGGCAGGATCTCTACTACCGCCTCGCCGGCTATGAAATTTTCATCCCGGCGTTGCAGGACCGAATCTCCGACCTCCCGACCTTGGTCACCCATTTCCAGCAGCGTTTCCATCGTGAACTCGGCCAGCCGGAGTCGGGGCCTCCGACCAAGAGGGTGCTCGCCCTCCTGGCGGCCCACCCTTGGCCAGGCAACATCCGAGAACTTGGGCATGTGATCCGGCGGATGATCATCGAGACTGGGGCCCTGGAGGATGAAGGGGTTCTTGGAAAGATCCTGGGCACCGCCATTCTCACGGAACCTCCAGAATCCCCCTCGATGTTCACCTACATGGGCTTCCAGCCACCCTATGGGCCGCTGGAAGACATGGAGCGGACCTACATCCTCTCGGTCCTGAATCACACCAAAGGCAACAAGACCGAAGCGGCTCGAATCCTCGGCATCGAGCGCAAGACCCTGGCCCGGAAGCTCAAACGAGCCGATGGTTCCGATATGGACGACCTGGAAGGAGGCGAACCATGAATCTCATGCTTGCTCCGTTGCTGTTTACATTGCTTCAGGCACCCGCGCCAGCGCCCGAGGCGCTCACCTACCGCTTCGAGGAGGTCAAGCGATCCGTCCTCCGCCAACCCGGAGGCGACAAGGCCAAGGAGATCAAGATCGCCAAGGGTGATTCAGCCCTTCCCGGGGATGGAGTGACCACCGGATGGTGGGCCCAGACAACCATCTCGGTTCCCGAACGGGCGTCGCGGTTCGAGGTGTATGCCAACACCCAGGTCAAGCTCGCGAGCGGCGAGCCGGGTGTCCTTCTCATTGTCGAGAGGGGGCGCATCAAGGCCTTCTTCCAATCCCTCGTGGAGGGCAACCGCCAGGAACGCCAGGTCGCGGTTCCTGGTGCCCTGCTGGCCGTGCGCGGGACCCGATACGGTGTGGAGGTGGACAAGAACGGCAAGTCCACGCTGGTGGTCTTCGAGGGGGTGGTGGAGGTTCTCCACAAGACCCCGCACACCGAATCGATCCGGGTGAAGGCTGGCGAATGGGCCACCTTCGGCCCCAACAACCTGCCTCAGATCCAGCCCATGTCCATGCGTGGGTTCCAAGAGGGTAGCTGGAGCCAGGGGATGCGCCCAGACGGAACCATGGGACCTGGAGCAATGGCACCCGGGTCCATGCAGAAGGGCAGCGGCCCCATGGGTCCTGGGCCCATGCATCACTGATCGTCTGAGTTCGATCAGCCAGAGCGAGCCTGGGAATCGGAGGAACAGTTCCCAGGCTCGATTTGCGTCCGCTTGGGCCTGTTCTGAAGGCAGGTTGGCTGAAATGGTTGATTAGACTGTCTGACGACAGCGACATCTCATCGTAGGGAGAGCCGCTCCGCTGAGGCTATGACATGTAATCCGGAAAGAGAGGCCCGGTCTCGCGCACTTTGGGGGGGACCATCTTTTTGGCGCCCGACGCGCAGCCATTGCATTGCCCGCAGCCGTTCGCCTCCTTGGAGTCTGGTTTTCCCTTGGATTCAGAGGCTGTGGTTTCGTGGTGCTTCCCGTCCTTTGCGGGTTCTTCAGCAATGGCGAAGGTGAAGGCGGCCAGGGCTAGGACGGCGAGAAAGGCCCGAGGATATTTCATGGTGTCTCCTTATTTGGGGCGACCATTGTGGCGGCCCAAATAAGGGATGCTGCTGGGGGCACTTTGTTCCATTCGTGGTTTGCCTCTCATACCAGAGGTGGGCGCAGTCCATCCTCGCTCTTTCGGAATGCCACAGTCAGAGCAGCGCCCAACCCTGGGACATTCAGCCCCTCCACCTGGGGGTGGGCGAGTCAGAGTGCCCCGGTTGTGCAGCTAAACCCATTGGATTCTGCTGGCATGCCTTTTGATAAGTCATTGATCGGCGCACAAGAACTCGCGTCGAGACATCCGAAAGGCGTATTGGTAAGAAGTCGATAAGGAATATGTTTAAACAGTTGATTTGATCCATCTCAGAAATTCCGTTCACCACTGATCCAGGAGGAAGACATGTTGCTTCGAAACACAACCCGGTTGGCCGCGAGCGCCCTCCTTCTTGTTGGCGGTCTCGGCTTGGTTGGCTGTGGGGGAAGTTCCTCCTCGGCCTCGATGGGAACCCCAACCCCGACTCCGACGCCCACGGCGACGCCCATGCAGGTGAGCCTGGGCGATGCCCCTGCGGATTGGATCATGGCCTTCGGCATGACCGTGAATTCCATCTCGCTCATGAACGCCAATGGAACAGCGGTGAACGTGGTCCCCACGTCCACCCCCATGGAGATGATGCAGTTGATGGCCACCGTGCAGCCGGTCTCGGCCCTGAACGTGCCCCAGGGCACCTACACCCAGGCCACGGTCACGGTCGTTTCCGTGTCCATGGGCTATATGGACCCCGTGTCGCACTCCTACAAGCAGAAGACGATGGCGGGCCCCTTCACAGCTACTGTTCCCTTCAGCCCCTCTATGACCGTGGGGACATCGCCCATGGCCTTGAACTTCGACATGAACATGGCCTCTTCCGTTTCCATTGATGGCCTGGGGAACGTGACCTTCAGCCCGGTCATGACCGCCGCCATGGGGTCCGTGTCCAGCACCGCTCCCGATCCCTTCCAGGGCGGCATGCAGCACATGGTCGGCAGCGTCACCAGCCAGTCCGGTTCCAAGTTCACCATGAGTTCCTTGATGGGGATGCAGACCTCGACCTTCACCACGAACAGCAGCACCCAGTTTCCCAGTTCCGGCATGAGCGGCATGGGCATGATGGGCAGCGGCAAGATGGTGGCCGTGGACGCCATGCTGCAGGCGGATGGTTCCTACTTGGCCCAGCGGGTCGAATACATGGGCACAGATGCGTCCGGGATGATGGGCGGTGGGCTGGTTTCCTCCATCACGGGAAATCCCCCGACCCAACTCACCCTGGTCGCCAATGGCGGCATGGGCAACGGCATGATGGCCTCCTCCATCGCCGGGACGATCACGGTAGCGCTGCCTGCTTCCGTCCCCTACAGCATCGATTCCAATGGTGTGGACCTCACGGGCCTATCCTTCACGCCTGCCTTTGGGGCGACCAGCCTGGTGAAGGGCCAGAAGGTTGAAGTGGTGAGCGGCGGCGGCATGATGGCCGGGGGCATGATGGGCGGCCTTGGCACCGTCACGGCCAGCCAGGTGCGCCTGGAGCAGCAGGGCCTCCACGGTGCGGTCTCCGCCTACACTGCCAATGGTTCCCAGGCTTCCTTCACCCTCACGCTTCCGACAGATTCAGCCTTCACCACCCTCACGGGCGCCGCCTCGATCCAGGTCTACCAGCGGACCGGAACCAAGCTTCGGGGGCTCACGACCGTTTCAAATGGAACCAACATCCAGACCCGAGGCCTGCTCTTCTACGACGCTGGCACCTACAAGCTCGTCGCCTCGGTCATTGAGCCCGGCGCTGCGGTGACTGTCACGCCTCCTGCTGCCGGATCCACCGCCATGCAGGTGGGCCTGGGCGATGCTCCCGCTGACTGGATCATGGCCTTCGGCAACACCGTCAACTCGATCATGCTCACGAAGGCCGATGGGAGCACCGTCAATGTGGTGCCCACCGCAGCGCCAGTAGAGATGATGCAGACCATGGGCACCATGCAGCCGATCTCGGCCATGAACGTGCTCCAGGGAACCTACACCCAGGCTGCGATCACCCTTTCGGCGGTCTCCATGGGCTACATGGACCCCACGACCCATACCTACACCCAGAAGACGATGGCGGGCCCTTTCACTGCGACGGTTCCCTTCAGCCCGATGCTGACCGTGGGGACATCCCCCATGGCCTTGAACTTCGACATGAACATGGCCTCCTCGGTTGCCATCGATGCTTCCGGCAATGTCATCTTCACCCCCACCATGACGGCGATGACCTCCACCGTGGCTGCCAATGGTGCCAATCCCTTCCAGGGCGGCATGCAGCACCGGGTGGGCCGAGTTTCCAGCATGTCCGGGTCGCAGTTCACCATGGGCTCGATGATGGGCTCCCAGACAACGACCTTCATGACGACCGGCATCACTCAGTTCCCCAGTTCGGGACTGACCGGCATGGGCATGATGAGCACCGGCATGATGGTGGCTGTTGATGCGACCCTTCAGGCTGACGGTTCGTACATGGCCCAGCGGGTGGGATACATGGGAACGGGCTCGACAGGCATGATGGGCGGTGGCCTCGTCACCTCCATCACAGGCAACCCCCCGACCCAACTCACACTGGTGGCCAATGGCGGCATGGGCGGCGGCATGATGGCTTCTTCCATCGGCGGCACGATCACGGTCACGCTTCCCGCCTCGGTTCCCTACAGCTTCGATGCGAATGGCGTGGATCTCACCAACCTGCCGTTCACACCCGCCTTCGGTCCTGGCACCCTCGTCAAAGGCCAGAAGCTGGAACTGGTCAGCACCAGCGGCATGATGGGCGGCGGAATGATGGGGGGCGGTTCTGGCCTTGGAACCCTCACGGCCAGCCAGGTTCGTCTTGAGCAGCAGGGCCTGCACGGTGTGGTTTCCGCTTACACCGCTACCGGTTCCCAGGCGACCTTCACCCTGACACTGCCAACGGATTCCGCCTTCGCGACCGTTGCTGGAACGACCACCATCAAGGTCTACCAGCAGGCGGGAACCCAGCTTCAAGGACTCGGATCCATCACCAACGGCAGCGATGTCCAGGTCCGGGGGTTGCTGTTCTACGACGCAACTGCCTACAAGTTCGTTGCGAGTTGGGTAACCGTTCACTAGGGATCAGCTTTCAATTCCAGAGTTTGCGGCACCATTGGGAGCTTCCCACTGGTGCCGCGATTTTCTTGAAGCGTATCGAGATCGGGTTCATTGAAATCTTGTAAGTCATTTTATATCAACACCGTATTGTCTGCAATCTTGATCATGTCGAGCAGTTCTCTTGAGCTGCTGAAAAAGCTGGGTTTGTGTCGATGCGTTTCCGGAGGGCGAACCAAATGCGGACCCCCGGAAGGGAGGCCGGCGGCATCCCTCAGTCCAGGGTTCTGGCTTGGCGAGGTCTCTTCAATCTGTTGGCGAGGGTCCGTGTTGCTGTCCATTGGAACCATGATCCAGCGAATCCGGATCGCTGTCTCGGGTCGGGTTCTAAGGCGCCTGTCCGCTGACGGGTTGTCGGGCCAGACCCTAGTCTTCCGTCCTCAGCCGGTAGCCCACGCCGGGTTCGGTCTGCAGGTACCGGGGGCGGGAGGGATCCTCTTCCAGCTTGTGCCGGAGCTGGGCCATGTACACACGGAGGTAGAGGGGCTGGGCTCCGGCGACGCCGCCCCAGACTTCCTTCAGGAGCTGCCGGTGGGTCACCACCTTCCCGGCATGGCGGATCAGGGTGGTGAAGAGCCGGTATTCGAGCGGGGTCAAGTGGACTTCCTGGCCCGCGACCAGGACCTGGCGTTTGGCCAGATCCACCCGCCACCGTCCCAAGGCGAACAGCGGGTCCTCGGCGGCGCCGGGGTCGGCATGGCGCAGCGCCACCCGGATGCGGGCCAGGAGCTCCCCTGTGCCGAAGGGCTTGGTGAGGTAGTCATCCGCTCCGACATCGAGGGCGCCGATCTTGTCGGTTTCCTGACCCCGGGCGGAGATGACGATGACCGGTGTCTGAGTCCATTCCCGGAGCCGCGTCATGAGGTCGAGGCCATCCATGTCGGGGAGTCCGAGGTCGAGCAGGATCACGTCCGGCCGGTGTTGGGCGGCCAGGGCCAGGCCTTCCCCTCCGGTGGTGGCTTCCAGGTAGCGGTAGCCGCTGCCTTCCAGGGCCACCCTCAGGAAGCGGCGCATCTGCGGTTCGTCTTCCACCAGAAGCACCTGAGGCGCGGAGCTGATCATGGTCCCTCCTGGGGGATCGCGGGAGGCGTTCCCAAGGGAAGGCTGATGAGGAATTGCGCCCCACCCTGGGGGTGGTTGACCGCCTGGATCTGGCCGCCATGGGCGGTCACGATGCCCTTGCAGATGGCCAGGCCCAGCCCGGCTCCAGGGCGGCTGATTCCTGCTTCACCCCGGGCCAGCTTCTCGAAAATGCGTGTTTCCTCACCAGGCGCGATTCCCGGGCCCTGGTCGGCGACCGAGAGCGTGAGGGATTTCCCGGCGGCCCAGGCCTTGATGTCCACCGGGGAACCGGGCGGCGAATACTTCA
>DASXUH010000164.1:0-5865 GCA_036504935.1 Geothrix sp.
GAAGAACGTGAGGGCGGCGATGAGGCAGCCCGCCAGGATGATCTTCAGGCGGCCGATCTTGTCCGACAGCCAGCCGAAGAAGATGAAGAAGGGCGTGCCCAGCAGCAGCGAGGCGCCGATCATCATGTAGGTGGTCTGGTAATCCAGCTTCAGCGTGATCTGCATGAAGAAGAGCGCGTAGAACTGGCCGGTGTACCACACCACGCCCTGGCCCGCCGTGGCGCCGAGGAGCGCGAGCAGCGCGTACTTGTTGTTGGGGTACTTCAGGAAGCTGTCGCTGAGGGGAGCCTTGGAGGTCTTGCCCTCGGCCTTCATCTTGGTGAAGACCGGGGATTCGTGCAGCTTCAGGCGGATCCAGACGGAGACGCCGAGCAGGAAGATGGACATCCAGAACGGGATGCGCCAGCCCCAGGAGGCGAAGGCTTCCTTGGTCATGGCGGCACGGCAGCCCATGATGATTCCGAGGCACAGGAAGAATCCGACCGTGGCCGTCGTCTGGATCCAGCTGGTGTTGTAGCCGCGGCGGTCATGGGCGGAATGCTCCGCCACGTAGGTAGCCGCACCACCATACTCACCGCCCAGGGCCAGGCCCTGCAGCAGGCGCAGGGTCACCATGATGATGGGGGCCCACCAGCCGATGGTGGCGAAGGTCGGCAGGAGGCCGACGCCGAAGGTGGAGAGGCCCATCACGACGATGGTCACCAGGAAGGTGTACTTCCGGCCGATGAGGTCACCGATGCGGCCGAACACCAGGGCACCGAAGGGGCGCACGAGGAAGCCGGCGGCGTACGCCGCGAAGGCTGAGAGCAGGGCGGCTGTATCGTTGCCCTTGGGGAAGAAAAGGGTCGCGAAGAAGGGGGCCAGCGTGGCGTAGAGGTAGAAGTCGTACCACTCGAACACCGTCCCCACGGACGAGGCCACAATCACCATGCGTTCTTCCTTGGTGAGCGGGGTCCTTGCTGCGACTTGCTCGGTTGCGATGGCCATGTCTTGTTGCCTCCTTGAGCGTTCCTTCGAGTTGGAGCTATGCGATCGGTGATCCTTCCGTAATCGAGCGGGATGACACATCAGATGCGGAACCTTGCGAAATCCCCCTTCGTAAGGCCGGCCGAGGCCGGGACGGTTGTAGGAGTCACGCCTGGATCACTCCAGGCCGGATGCAACGAGTCGTTATGAGGTTCGCGGTGGACACGCCCCGCGGAACGGGTTGGGTATGGATGGGCTGACCACTAGCTAACGCACTCCTTTCCTCCGGGTCAAGCTAGTCCCTGTCCAGGGAGCCATTTTTTTTGAGGAGGGAAAAATTGCCGTAAGTCCTGATCTAAAACGACCATGCGATCGTCTTCAGAGTCCATCTCCCGATGTGGGAAGTGAGACCCGTGGCACTACTTTTCACGGTTGGTAGATTCCAGACCTCCGGGTGCATCTCTATGGCCTTTCCCGGGTGAGAGGCGATCTCCGAGGGCCCCCTGCCCCTATCATGGTCCCTGACCCTGTACCTACCTGGACGCCACCATGCGCATCGCCCTCCTGGCAGATATCCATGCCAACCGGCTCGCGCTGGAGGCCTGCCTGGCGCATGCCCGCTCCCAGGGCACGGACCGGCTCGTGTTCCTCGGCGATTACGTGGGCTACGGCCCCCAGCCGAACGAGGTGCTGGAGCAGATCATGGCTGAGACCGCGCAGGGTGCGATCGCTGTGGCGGGCAATCATGATCAGGCCGTGGCCAACGACCGGGACGCCATGACGCCCGATGCGGAGACCGCCATGGTCTGGACCCGCGGCCAGCTGGGTCCCGAGGCCAGAGACTTCCTGGCCAGCCTGCCCCTGCGCTTCGAGGACGGCACCCGGCTGTATGTGCATGCCAGCCCCCAGACCTATCCCCCTTGGATCTACATCCGCGAAAGCCGCGACGCCCGCCGGGCGCTGGAAGCCAGCCGCGCGCAAACCATCTTCTGCGGGCACACCCACCTGGCGGCCCTGCATGGGATCACCGCCACTGGACAGCTGGTGTCCTTCGCGCCCGTTCCCTCGGTGCCGGTGCCCCTGCCATCCCAGCGCCGCTGGTTGACCGTCGTGGGCGCCGTCGGGCAGTCCCGGGATGGCAACCCGGCCGCGGCCTATGCTCTGCTGGACACCACCACCTCCGAGATCACCCATTTCCGGGTGCCCTACGATGTCCAGGCAGCGGCGGCAGCCATCCTGGAGGCCGGCCTTCCCCCGGCCCTGGCGGCGCGACTCCGGAAAGGGCTCTGATCATGAGACAGACGACGATCATGCCCGGGGCCAGCCTTGACGGCTTCGTCGTCGGGGAGCAGATCCACCGCGGTGGCATGGCCTCGCTCTGGGCCGCCACTCATCCCGATATCTCGTTTCCCCTGCTGGTGAAGGCGCCGATCCTTTCGGAAGGCACCGATCCCGCGGCCATCGTCGGGTTCGAGATGGAGCAGATGATCCTCCCGCGCCTATCGGGACCCCACGTGCCGAAGTTCATCGCCCAGGGTTCCACCGGCATCCAGCCGTACCTGGTCCTGGAACGGATCCCCGGTCCCAGCCTGCTGGCGCGACTGCCTCAGTTGCCCCTGCCCTGGGCCGAGGTGGCAACCCTGGGCGCCCGCATCGCCACGGCCCTGGACAGCCTCCACCGCCAGCATGTGGTCCACCTGGACGTGAAGCCCTCCAACCTTCTCACGCGCCCCACCGGGGAGACGGTGCTCATCGACTTCGGCCTGTCCCATCACGATGAGCTGCCCGACCTGATGGGCGAGGAATTCCGGCTCCCCTACGGCACGGCGCCCTACATGGCCCCGGAGCAGGTGCTCGGCCTCCGGAAGGATCCCCGCAGCGACCAGTTCGCCCTGGGCGTGCTGATGTATTTCTTCGTCACCGGCGTGCGGCCCTTCGGGGATCCCCAGCGGCTGTCCGGCCTGAAGCGCCGCATCTGGCGTGATCCGCCCCCTCCGCGCCAGCTCCGCCCGGACTGCCCCCCCTGGCTCCAGGAGATCATCCTGCGCTGCCTGGAGGTGCATCCTGCCTGGCGCTATCCCACCGCCGCCCACCTGGCCATGGCCCTCCAGCACCCCGACCAGGTCAAGCTGACCGTCCGCTCGGAGAAGCTGCGGCAGGATCCCTTCACCGCCGTCCTCCGGCGCCGCTTCGCGGACCACCAGCTCTCGATTCCCAAGGGCAAGATCCCCGCCCGGCATGATGGGGATGCCCCGATCCTCGCCGTGGCCATCGATCTCTCACCCGAGGCAGCCCCAATCGCTGAGCTGCTGCGCAGCATGGTGGCCCACATGCTGCCCGCCCTTCCCGGGGCCCGCGTGGCCTGCCTGAACGTGTTCAAGCTGGGACGCATCACCCTCGACCAGACCGTGGATGACCAGGGCCGGAACATCCACCTCCAGCGCCTGGTGGAGCTCCGCCACTGGGCGGCGCCCCTGGACCTGGAGGAGGGCCGGATCAGCTTCCATGTGCTGCAGTCGCCGGATTCCGCTTCGGCCATCCTCCAGTATGTGAACGCCAACCACGTGGACCACGTGGTGATCGGCGCCCGGGCCAGCTCCCTGCGCCGCTCCCTCCTGGGCAGCGTCTCCAGCCAGGTCGCCGCCCAGGCCCCCTGCACGGTGACGGTGGTGCGGTCCCGCAGAATGCGGAAATCGGACTTCAACCAGGAGCCCGAGGAGCAATCCGATGTCCCCTGGACGGTGGGCTGATCCTTCCGTACATGGAAACGCCCCGGCCTGCCGGGGCGTTTCCATGGCTGCGGCGGGATCCTACTCGGCGTCCTCGGCCTTGGGCTCGGGGAGGGTGTAGTCCACGAACTCGATGAGGGCCATGTCGGCCGCATCGCCGAGGCGGTGGGCCATCTTGAGGATGCGGGTGTAGCCACCGGGACGGCTCTCGAAACGCTTGCGGAAGTCGGCGCCGAAGAGCTTCTGGACGGCGTCCTTGCTTCCGAGGCGGGCCATCGCCAGACGGCGGTTGGCCACGGAATCGGTCTTCGCGAGGGTGATGAAGGGCTCCACGTAGGTGCGGAGCTCCTTGGCCTTCACGAGGGTGGTCTCGATGCGCTCGCTCTGGATCAGGGCGGTCGCGAGGTTCTTCATGAGGGCCTTGCGCTGGTTGGTGGTGCGGCCCAGGCGCTTGCCGGAAACGTTGTGACGCATGGGGGGCTCCTACACTTCCTGCTCGAGCCGCATGCCGAGGGAGAGGCCGATACGAGCGAGCTCGTCCTTGATCTCCTGGAGCGACTTCTTGCCGAAGTTCTTGGTTTTCATCAGCTCAGCCTCGGTCCGCTGGACCAGCTCGCCGATGGTGGTGATGTTGGCGTTGCGGAGGCAGTTGTTGGCCCGCACGGAGAGCTCGAGTTCTTCGACGGACTTGCCCAGCCAGGTGTTGGCGGCCTCGGCGCCCAGGGTCGCGGAACCCATCTCCATCTCGGTGAAGTCCTCGTCCTGGCGGGCGAACACGAGGAAGTGGTCGCGCAGGATGAGGGCCGCGTCGGAGACGGCTTCCTTGGGGTTGACGGCGCCGTTGGTCCACACCTGGAGCGTGAGCTTCTCGTAATCGGTGCTCTGGCCCACGCGGGCGGGTTCGACGATGTAGTTCACGCGGAGGATGGGGCTGTGGTTGGCATCCATGGGGATGAAGCCGAGGCCCAGGCTCTCGTCGTGGTTGTGGTCCGCAGTCACGAAGCCGCGCCCCAGACGCACCACCAGCTCGATCTCCAGCTCGCCTTCCTCGCCCAGGGTGGCGATGTGGATGTTGGGATCCACGACCTCCACATTCTGGTTGCAGCGGATGGCGGCCGAGGTCACCGTGCCTTCGCCCTTGGCGGAGATGCTCACCGTCTGGGGTTCGGAGCTGTGCAGCTTGAACGGCACTTCCTTGAGGTTCAGGAGGACATGGGTGATGTCCTCCCAGACGCCGGGAAGGGTGGTGAACTCGTGCATGACGCCCTTGATGCGGACGTTGGTGACAGCCGCGCCCTGGATGCTGCTGAGCAGCACCCGGCGCAGGCTGTGCCCGACGGTCGTGGCGAAGCCACGCTCGAACGGGTAGGCCACGAATTCTCCGTAGGAGTCCGTGAGGGACCCGGGAGTCACCTCGGCGAATCGTGGCCTCTGGAAATCGCTGAGATTCAGCATCCTGCCCCCTTACTTGGAATACAGTTCAACGATCAGCTGCTCGTTGATGTCCAGGGTGATGTCCTCACGGGTCGGTGCGGCAAGCACCTGTCCCTTGAAGGCGGCGGCGTCCAGGGTAAGCCACTTCGGAATGCCACGGCCGGCGGAGGTCTCGACGGAAGATTTGACGCCGTCGTTCTCGCGGGCACGGCCGCCCAGCTCCACCGCCTGGCCAGGCTTCACCTGGAAGGAGGGGATGTCCACCCGCTTGCCGTTGACCAGCACGTGGCCGTGCATGACCATCTGGCGCGCGGCGGAGCGGCTGGGTGCGAAGCCCAGGCGGTAGACCACGTTGTCCAGGCGGCTTTCGAGGAAGCCGAGCAGGTTGTGGCCGGTGACGCCCTTCTTGGCGTCGGCCTTCTCGAAGTAGTGGCGGAACTGCTTCTCGAGCACACCGTAGATGCGCTTCACCTTCTGCTTCTCACGAAGCTGCAGGGCGTAGCCGGTGGGTTTCTTGATCTTCCCCGCGCCGTGCTGGCCGGGGATCTTGCCCTTGCGCGTCTCGAAGGAGCACTTCTCCTTGAAGCAGCGCTCGCCCTTGAGATAAAGCTTCATGCCCTCGCGGCGGCAGAGGCGGCAAACGGCGTCTGTGTAACGTGCCATGTCTCTCCTCCTCTCTTAAACCCGGCGCCGCTTGGGCGGCCGGCAGCCGTTGTGGGGGATGGGGGTGACGTCG
>DASXUH010000165.1:0-1722 GCA_036504935.1 Geothrix sp.
TTGTCGAAGTCGTGGTTGCCCAGAGTGGTGGCGTCGTACCCGATCATCCGCATGAGCTGGTAGTCGAGCCGGCCCTTGTAGCGGTTGAAGTAGGGCGTGCCCTGGAAGGTGTCACCCGCATCCAGCAGCAGCACGGGACCCAGCTGCTGGCGGAGCTGGCGCACGAGGGTGGCCCGGCGGGCCATGCCGCCCTTGCCGCTGATGGCGCCGTTGCCCGGGCCGAAGGGTTCGATGCGGGAATGGGTGTCATTGGTGTGCAGCAGCGTGATGCGGCCCGTGGCTGGCCCCTCGGAGGCTTTCAGGGGCACGCGGGAGGCGACGGCGGCTGCACCGAGGGAGGCGAGGAAAGCGCGGCGTTCCATCATGGCCCCTGAAGCTTGAACGTCTTGTCGCGGATGGCTTCCAGGATCGGAACTGGCACCACGTAGCGGCCCGGCGCAGGGGGCAGGAGCTCCTTGCCCGCCTTGCCCATGGCCGCACACTCGTCCAACAGCATCTGCCGGAGGGTGACGCCCGTGGTGAAGGGTCTGCGCCCCTTCTTCAGCGTGGGGATGGAATCGCCGCCGCCGTAGAGGTAGTCGGTGGTGGCCACCTTCACCATGGCCGCGGGATCGATGGGGCTGCCATCCTCCCAGCTGACGGTGAGCGTGGCCTGCTGGGGCGTGCCCTCAACCTTCACCCGCACGCCGGAGCAAGGTTCGCCACCGCGGCGCAGGAGGCCCTCCTTCACCACCTGGATCACCTCGGCGCCCGTGAGTTCGATGATGACCAGCTCGTTCTCGAAGGGCATCAGCTCGAAGATGTCGCCCACCTTGAGCTGGCCCGGACGCAGGTTGGCCCGCAGGCCACCGCCATTGGTGATGGCGAACCGCACCGGATCCCCGACCAGGGGCTGGGCGGCCTGGCGCATGACATCAGCCACCCAGTAGCCCAACAGGTTCTCCTCGCCGCGCCGCCCCCGGAATACACCCTGGGGCGCCTGCACCAGCGGCAGCCCGAAGGTGGCCTTAATCTCCTCGGCCAGAGGGGCGATGACCTTCTGGATTTCGGGATCATCGGGGATGGTCTCGGTGATGGGGATGACTTCAGCCTTCACGCCTGGCGGCTGCGCTGCCAGGTGAAGGGAAAGCAGCGAAGAGAGGAGGAGTGCGCTAGAGGGCTTGAGCTTCACGGGGCAGGTCCTTCACGTCGGCGCGGGCATCCCGCACGGCGGCATCATGGGCCCAGAACAGGGCCGTGGCGCGCAGAAGCCAGCCCATCAGCCAGCCGTTGAACAGGGTGACGAGCAGCTGGAGGCCCAGGAAGAGCCCCACGCGGAAGGTGGTGCCGCCGCCCATGCGCCAAGCCAGGAGCAGCACCAGGAAGGGCAGGAGCGCCCGCAGCGCGGCGCCGCCGAGGGAGACCAGGCCCCACTGGACCGGATGCATCCACAGCCGCAGGAAGCAGTCGGCCAAGTGGGCGCGGTAGCCGCGGGCCGGGCCGGCTGCACGCTCCAGGCGGCAGAACCACCACTGGAGATTCAAAGCGGCCACCGCCGCCATCCAGAACAGGGGGCGCCCGAAGAAGGCCATCCAGCCGAGCCCGTCGATGCCCAGCCGGCCGAGCCAGGCCAGCATCACATCCCCCAGCCAGGCCACAAGGCCCACGGGAAGGAAACCGATCAGGACCGTATCCAGGGCTCCGAGCAGCCAGGAACCGAGGCGGGCCTTCTGGCCCACCCGC
>DASXUH010000166.1:0-13523 GCA_036504935.1 Geothrix sp.
CGGCGGTTCGTCTACGACTCGCCCTGGATCCGCATCCGCGAGGACCGCTTCAGCCATCGCAAGGGCGCCGAGGGCCGCTATGCGGTCTGTGGCTTCCACCGCACCGCCTGCGGCGTCCTGGCCCTGGACGACCAGGATCGCGTGGTGCTGGTGGGCCAGTGGCGCTATCCCCTGGAGGCCTATTCCTGGGAGATCCCCGAGGGGGGCGGCGATGTCTCGGAAAGCCCCTTTGAGGCCATGCGCCGGGAGCTGGCGGAGGAGGCCGACCTCGGGGCCCAGGTCTGGGAACCCCTCGCCTTCTTCCACACCAGCAATTCCTCCACCGAGGAAGAGGCCTTCCTCTTCCTCGCCACGGACCTCAGCTCCGTCGACGGTCACCACGCCGAGGACGACGAAGAGCTGATGCTCCATCGCGAGCCCTTCCAGGATTGTCTCCGCCGGGTCCTCGCCGGCGAGATCACCGACAGCCTCACGGTGGTGGCGCTCCTGGCCCTCCAGGGGCGGCGGAGCGGCGTGGCCGCGGCCCTCGATGCAGCCCTGGCGGAGCGGTTCTTCCAGCGGCCCCAGGAGCACCCGTCCGCGGGCCGGGCGCGGTGGCGCGAGATGGTGCCATGATCCTCACGCTGCATCCCGATGACCCGCAGGCGCGCCATCTCGAGCGCATCGCGGAGCTGTTGCGGCGGGACGGTGTCATCGCCTATCCCACGGACACGCTCTTCGGGTTGGGCTGCCTCGTGTCGCACAAGAAGGCCGTGGATCGCATCCATCAGATCAAGGGCCGCGATCCGAAGAAACCCATGTCGATCATGTGCTCGGATATGGAGATGCTCTGCCGTTACACCCGGCACCTCGATACGCCCACCTTCCGCCTCCTCAAGCAGCTGCTGCCGGGCCCCTACACGGTGCTCCTGCCCGCCAGCCGGGAGGTGCCGCGCTACCTCCAGAACAAGCAGGTGGTGGGCCTCCGCATCCCCGACCAGCCCTTCTGCCATGCGCTGGTGGCCCTGCTCGGCGAGCCCATCATCACCACCAGCGTTGCCCTGCCGGATCAGCCCATCCTGAACACCGCCTGGGAGATCGAGGAGGAGCAGGGCCATGCCCTGGACCTGGTGGTGGACTGCGGCCAACCTCTGGGTACCCCCAGCACCATCCTGGATCTCAGCGGCGAGGAGCCGGTCCTCCGGCGCGAAGGCGCGGGAGCCTGGCCTATCTAGGTGATCCGGCCATCTCGGCCGCCTTCTTCCGCAGAGCCTGGCATTCCTCCTCGCTGAGGAGGCCGTCGCGCTTGAGCGCTTCGATGCGGCGCAGGGCACCCTCCAGATCGAAGACCGGGGCCTCAGGGGGCGTGGCGGCCGCCGGCGCGGGCTTGCCGGCCGCCTGCGGTGGCCTGGCGGCAGGCTGCGGTAGCGGGGGCGCCACCGGGGGGGGCTTCACGGTGGGAGCCACAGAGGCGGCGAGCAGCCGTCCCAGCTCCTCGCACCAGCGCTCGAAGCGGCCGGGGAGATAGTCTGCGCCCGGGCTCCCGAGGGTATCGTGGAAGGCGCCGAGCAGCTCGCCTGTAGTCCCGTCCACGAGCTTGAGGTCGAAGGACAGGGTGGCCTTGCCGGCGGCCATGTAGTCATCGGCCTGGCCTTCCGCATCCACCACCCGCGCGATGAGGTGGAGGTCCCCGCGGGTGGAGGAGACGGGAAGGCTCCCCTTCAGCCCGCGCCGGAGCCCCCGATCCAGGCCCTTCGGCAGGGAACCCTCCACCCGCTGCAGGAAGATCTGGTCCTTCGAAGCCCGCCTGCCCAGCAGCCAGGCGGGAGCTTCCCAGGTCTTGAGCTGAACCGCCCGGCCCTGGAGGTCCAGGCCTGGTTTCACCCACTGGAAACCCAGGACCTTGGACGGCTGGAAGGTGACGCCGGGACCGAACCAGGCCGGATCGAGCCGTCCTTCATCCATGCCCCCGGCCTGGGCCGAGAGGAGGGCGGGGACCAACAACAGCAGGGCGGCGGACGGTCGCATCAGCACTCCGGCAGGTTCACCGTGAAGTCTAGCGGGATCTCGAGCACATTCACCGCCAGACCGCCTCGAGCCGTCTCCTTGTACTTGCTCTTCATGTCAGCGCCGGTGTCCCGCATGGTCTTGATGACCTTGTCGAGGCTCACGAAATGGTGGCAATCCCCGTACAACGCCATGCGGGCGGCATTGATGGCCTTCACGCTGGCCATGGCATTGCGCTCGATGCAGGGCACCTGCACCAGGCCGCCGATGGGATCGCAGGTGAGGCCCAGGTTGTGCTCCATCCCGATCTCCGCGGCGTTCTCCACCTGGTCCGGCGTGCCGCCCATCACCTCGGCCAGGGCCCCGGCCGCCATGGAACAGGCCACGCCCACCTCGCCCTGGCAGCCCACCTCGGCGCCGCTGATGGAGGCGTTCTCCTTGTAGAGGGCGCCGATGGCCCCGGCCGTGAGGAGGAAGCGCACCACGCCTTCGTCCGTGGCCCCGGGCACGAAGCGCCTGTAGTAGTGCAGCACGGCGGGGATGATGCCCGCGGCGCCGTTGGTGGGGGCTGTCACCACCCTGCCCCCGGCGGCGTTCTCCTCGTTCACGGCCAGGGCGTAGAGGCTCACGAAATCAAGGGTCGTGAGGGGATCCTTCAGGCCCGCCTCTGGGCCCTCGGTCAGGCGGCGGAACAGCGAGGGCGCCCGGCGCATCACCTTCAGCCCGCCGGGAAGCACGCCTTCGGTGGCGCAGCCGCGCCGCACGCAGGCCTGCATCACGGACCAGATTTCCAGCAGCCGGGAACGGACCTCCGCCTCGGTCCGCCAGGTCCGCTCGTTCTCCAGCATGAGCTGACTCACGCTGAGCCCCGCCGCATGGCACCGCGCCAGCAGCTCGTTGCCGCTGTGGAAGGGATGGGGCGGTTCCGGTCCGGGTGCGGCCTGGCGCAGCACACCATCCTCCACCACGAAACCACCGCCCACGGAGTAGTAGACCTGGGTGAGGAGCGTCCTGCCGGTGGCATCGAGGGCCGTGAAGCGCATGCCGTTGGGGTGGAACGGCAGGCTCTTGTGAAGCAGGTGCAGATGGTCCACTTCACGGAAGGGGATCTCGCGCTTCCCGAGGAGGGCTAGCCGCTCCGAGTCGCGGACCCGCGACACCAGGCCCGCCACCGCCTCCACATCCACGCCTTCTGGTGTCTCCCCCAGCAAGCCGAGGATCACCGCCTTGTCGCTGCCATGGCCCCTCCCCGTGGCGCCCAGGCTGCCGAACAGCTCGGCCTTCACCGCCGCCGTGGTGTCCAGAAGGCCCGAAGCCTCCAGCGCGAGCGCGAAGCTGCGCGCCGCCCGCATGGGCCCCACCGTGTGGGAGGAGCTGGGCCCGATGCCGATGCGGAAGAGGTCGAAGACAGACAGCACCATGACCCATTGTCCCGCAGAATGGAATCAATCCACCCGGTAATGGCAGCCGCGGCTTTCGGGGTTCTGGAGGGCGGCGTTGAGGATTAGGCGGGCGCAGAGGATGCCGCTGCGCAGCTCCAGCAACTCCCGGCTGAGGGGGGCCTCGTGGTAGAACCGCTCGATGCGGTGCGCCAGGTAGTGCAAATCGGCCTTCGCCCGTTCCAGGCGGGCGCTGCTGCGGACGATGCCCGCATAGTTCCAGAGGGTGCTGCGGATGAGGCGCCAGTCCTGGTCGATAAGCAGGGGATCCGTCTCCTCCTGGTCCTCCGGCATGCGCCAGAAGGCCAGGTCCCCGGGATCCGGATCCACCGTCTCCCGCAGTTCCCGCACCGCGGCATCAGCGCCGTGGAAGCCCCAGACCAGGCCCTCCAGGAGGCTGGTGGAGGCCAGGCGGTTGGCCCCGTGGAGCCCCGTGCAGGACACCTCCCCGGCGGCGAAAAGCCCCGGCAGGCTGGTGCGTCCCTCCAGGTCCACCAGCACGCCACCGCAGAAGTAGTGGGCCGCGGGCACCACGGGAATGGGCTGCCGGTGCGGATCGATGCCCTCCGCATGACAAGCCGCCATGATCGTGGGGAAATGCTCGTCGAGGTCCAGCTTCGCGGCCACCGGAGCCAGATCCAGGTAGGCGCAGGGTTCTCCGCTGACCGCCATCTCCTGGAAGATGGCCCGGCTCACCACGTCGCGGGGGGCCAGTTCCAGCTGCTCCGGCGCGTACTTCGCCATGAAGCGCTCGCCCTTGCGGTTCAGCAGCTGCGCGCCCTCGCCCCGCAGGGCCTCGGTCAGCAGGGTCCGGGGCTTGCCCGGGACGTAGAGGGTCGTGGGATGGAACTGCAGGTACTCGCAGTTCACGATGCGGGCGCTGGCCCGGTAGGCCGCAGCCAGCCCATCTCCGGTGGCACCCGGGGGGTTCGTGGTGTGCAGGTAGAGGTAGCCGAGGCCGCCGGTGGCCAGCAGCGTCCGGCGGGCCAGGAGCCCCTCCACTTCGCCCGTGGCGGGATCGAAGAGGTAGGCGCCGTGGACGCGGATGGGCTCGTAGACCCGCGCCGGGCTGACACAGTGGTGGGGGCTGGTGATGAGATCCACCAGGCAGAGTCCCTCCCGCAGACGGATGTTGGGGTGTTTGCGCACGGCTTCGCTGAGGGCCGTCTGGATGGCCAGCCCCGTGGCGTCCTTGGCGTGGTAGATGCGCCGGGCGCTGTGGGCCGCCTCGGCGGTGGGATCGGGTGTCCCGTTGGCCCCCAGGTCGAAGGGCACGCCCAGCCGCTCCCAGAGGAAGCTCCGGCAGAGTTTCGGCCCTTCCTCCGCTAGCTGATGCACGGCTTCGGGCCGGCAGAGGCCCGCGCCCGCGGCCTCGATGTCCGCGGCCAGCAGGGTGGGTGAATCGCCTTCCTCCGGCGGGGGCTGGCCGATGATGCCGCCCTGGGCCCAGGCGGTATTGCTGCCGCCCAGCTCGTCCTTGGCGACCAGCACCACCGAAACGCCCTGATCCGCTGCGCGCAGGGCCGCCGAACACCCCGCGATCCCCGCGCCCAGCACCAGCAGATCGGCCACATCCTTCATGCCAGCTCCCAGGTGGGGCGATCCAGGGCCCACAGGGCCGAGAGATCCGCAGTCTCCGTCACGCGTCTTCCATGGTCCAGCCGCCGGGCTGTCAGGTCCAGCGCGACCTCGGCCCGCACCTCACCCCAAGGGGTGGCGATGCGCCCGCCGCAGGCCTTCAGGCGTTCCACACCTTCCTCCCACAGGGCCAGCATGCCCCGCAGGTTGTGCTGCTGGAGGTGGTGGTAGCCGCCCGCCAGCAGGATGAGGCCCTGGAGCTGCCCCTTCAAATCCCCTTCCGCGGCATCCCACAGGGGCTCCAGGGCGTCGTGGCACTCATGGTAGAGGCCGTGGTTGAAGAGGGAGACGCCGCAGGCCAGCGGGTAGCGGTCCCCCATGGGCAGCGGCGTGAGGGCTGCCAGCTGCCACCCGCAGCGCAGGCTCACCAGAGGCCCCCAGGCCCCCCAGCTTGCGACGGGGCGCCAACCCATGGCCCCGGCCTCGGCCGTGTCTGGCCAGGTGGCGAGGTGGGCTTCCCAGGCCGCGACCGGATCATGCTGGCCCAGGGCGCTCAGCATCCGGGCTGCGTGGATCAGCAGCTGGGCCTCGGGTACCCCTTCGGGGTGGGCCTTCCGCAGGCCAGGAGCGCCGAGGATCGTGGGCCAGACCAGAACCTGGCGGGCATCCGGATCGCCCAGGGCCGCTTCCAGGCGGGCCTGGATGAAGCGCTGGATCTCCAGGGTTAGCTGGGGCTGGCGCTGCCAGAAGGGGGTGCGGTTGCAATCGTCGCTCATGGCTCCACCCGCAGCCGGAGGACCTGGCCACCCCGGTCGTTCCGATCCATCCCAGCCCATTGGCAGCCGGGAATGAGTCCCTTCAGCACCTTCCGGGGGTCGCCCTGCTGGTGCGCCAGAAGCCAGCGTGCCACCAGGCCCCGGTACTTCTTCGAAAAGTGGCTGACGGCCTTGCCGCGGGCATCCAGGATCTCCACCGTATGCCTGGGCCGATCCCAGCCCTTCAACAGATCGGCGACATCGCCGGGCAGCAGCTCCCACACGGAGCCTTCGGGCAGGGCCTCCAGCTGCGCCGGCAACGCCTCCCGCCAATGGGCCTTCAGCCCGGGAATGGCCCCCAGCTTGAGCTTGTACGGCGGCACCGGCTCGTCGCCGCGCACCAGGCCCCGGAGGCTGGACAGGATGAACACCCGGGCCCAGGACTCCGGTGCCAACGAACCTGCGTCCAGGGCCTGGAAAGCCACACCGGAATAGCGGGACAGCGCCGGCAGCAGGGGCACGGGCCGGGCCAGCGCCAGGGCTTCCGCGCGGGCCTTGGCCAGGGCCAGATCCTTCACATCAAACGCCTTCTTCATGGCCTCTGGCGATCCGGCCTTCGCCAGGGCCACCAGACGCTGCCGCACCCAGTGTTGGGCGAGGGTTTCCGGCATGCGGCCGCGGACACCTCCGGTGGCCTTCTCCTCCGAGGGTGCGAGCAGGATGATCGGCGCGCCCTTCATCGAGACTCCACCCAGGCTTCCAGAGTGGTGAGGCGGACCCCGCCCAGGAGCTCACGCAGACGGCCTTCATATCCACGCAGCGCGATGCTGTGGGTATAGCGATGCCCCAGTGAGATCCCCGCGAGCCGGGGCTGCTCCGCGTCCAGTTCCCAGGGGTGCAGCACCAGGGGAGTACCCGCGTCCTCCAGCGCCAGGTCCTCAAGGGCCCGGCGGACCAGACCGAAGGGCAGCACCCTCGGGCCCCAGCCCCAGAGGGGCATGCGGACCGGGCCGGACCAGAGCACGGGCGGCGGCAGTTCCCACAGGCCTTCGGTCAGCCGGTGAGGGCGCCTGGGCGCCGCTGGATCGCCGATGATGGCGAGGGGCACGCGGCTGGAGTCGTAGCGGAAACCGAGCTCCGGGAGATCCTGCCACCAGTCCGCGGCCAGGCCGCGCAGGCTCCACTCCGGGGCCCGGTAGCCCACCACGGGGCACCCCGTGAGGTCCTCCAGCAGAGCCTTGCCATCGCGCACCGCGCCGCGCCAGGCGGCCCGATCCAGCTCGAAAACGCGGCAGTGCGTGAGCCCATGCAGGCCGATGGCATGGCCCTCGGCGGCGATGCGCCGCAACAGGCCAGGATGGCGCCGGGCCTGGTCACCCAGACAGAACCAGGTGGCCTTGGCGCCAAGCTCGGCACAAAGGGCCAGCGACCGTTCCGTGGCCAGCGGCAACCGGCACTCGAACCGATCCAGGGCCCCGGGTCGGTCATAGGGCGGGCAGCAGAGCTGGAACCAGTCCTCCCAGTCGAGGGAGAGCGGAAGCCGCGGGCCGCTCAGGTGAAGTTCCGCTCGGAAAGGCTGATGAACTCCAGGGAGAAGTCATCCAGCTCGGTCTGGAACTGCTTTAGCTGGCCTTGGAAGAAGTTGTAGGCCATGAGTGCGGGGATGGCCGCCACCAGGCCGATGGCCGTGGCCACGAGGGCCTCAGAGATGCCCGGGGCCACCGTGGCCAGGTTGGCGTTGCCGGTGGCGCCGATGCCGCGGAAGGCGTCGATGATGCCCCAGACGGTGCCGAAGAGGCCGATGAAGGGGCTCACGGCCGCCACCGTCGCCAGGCCGCCCAGGGATCGCTCCAGGCGGCCCATCTCCACCACGCTGGCCCGCTGGAGGCTGCGTTCCACCGCTTCCATGCTGCGCAGCTGGGGGCGCCCATCGGGGCCCACCTGACGCAGCTGGTAGGTGACCTCCCCATAGCCCGCCACGAAAAGGCCCACAAGCGGGCTGAGGGCGAACCGCTCCACCTGCTGCTTCAGGTCGCGCCAGTCCGTGGCCCGCTTGAAGGCGCCGCGGAAGCGCTCGGACACTTCCCGGCTCCGGTGGTAGAGCAGCGCCTTCCGGATGATCACGACCCAGCTCAGGAGCGAGAAGGTGAAGAGGATTGTCAGCACCGACTTGGCGACGGGGCCCGCATGGAGCATCACCTCCAGCAGGTTGACTTCATTGCCCGTGGGTGCCGCCAGGATCGCCATGCTGCCTCCGTTCCTGGAAATGATACCAAGCGGGGATGTGGCTACACTGGGTGCTTTGCGTGAGGACGCCATGCAGGTGCTGGTCATCGGATCGGGATACGTGGGGCTGGTGGCTGCCACCTGCTTCGCTGAAGCGGGGCACCACATCCTCGGGGTGGACGTGGACGCCGCCAAGGTGGCCACCCTCGCGAAGGGGGAGTCCCCCATCTTCGAGCCGGGCCTGGACAAGCTCCTCACGAAGCACCTGGCCTCCGGGGCCCTGCGCTTCACCACGGATCTCAAGGCGGGAATCCATGAGGCAGACGCCGCCTTCATCTGCGTGGGCACGCCCCAGAGCGAGGACGGCAGCGCGGACATGAAGTACGTGCTGGCCGTGGCCGGTCAGATCGGCGAGGCCATGGCCCTGCGCGCCAAGGATGCCAAGCCGCTCATCGTGGTGGACAAGAGCACGGTGCCCGTGGGCACGGCGGCGCGGGTCCACGCGGAGATCGCCGCGCACACCGATCGCGCCTTCGAGGTCGTCAGCAATCCGGAGTTCCTGCGCGAGGGCTCGGCCATCGGTGACTTTCTGGAGCCCGACCGCGTCGTGGTGGGATGCCGTACGGACCACGCCGAAACGGTGATGAAGGGCCTCTACCAGGTTTTCCTGGATCGCAGCGGCGGCAAGTGGTTCCGCATGGATCCCCCCAGCGCCGAACTCACCAAGTATGCCGCCAACGCCATGCTGGCCCTGCGCATCAGCTTCATCAACGAGATCGCCAACCTGGCCGAAGCCGTGGGCGCCGATATCGACCACGTGAAGACCGCCATCGGTGCCGACCACCGCATCGGCCCTGCCTTCCTGAACCCTGGCCCCGGCTTCGGCGGCTCCTGCTTCCCCAAGGATCTGCAGGCGCTCCTCAAGGTGGGCCGCGAGTGCGGGCAACCGATGATGACCTTGGCCGCCACCGTGGAGGCCAACCGCCATCAGAAGCAGGTGATCCTGCGCAAGGTGAAGGCGCACTTCGAGGTGAAGGCCGGCGTGCCCGCCCCGTTGAAAGGCCGTCGCTTCGCCCTCTGGGGTCTGGCCTTCAAGGCCAACACGGACGACATCCGGGAGAGCATGGCTCTGGAGCTCATCGACGGCCTGGTGAACCTGGGGGCGGAGGTGGTGGTCCATGACTTCGCCGCCATGGACGCCGTGAAGGCCAAGATCGGCGACAAGGTCAGCTACGCCGCGACCCCACTGCAGGCCTGCGAGGGCGCGGATGCGCTGCTCATCGCCACGGAATGGCCCCAGTACCGCGAGGCGGACCTGGAAGCCGTCGCCAAGACCCTCAAGGCCCGCCGCCTGTTCGATGGCCGCAACCTCTTCCGCCCCGAGGCCATGGAGGCCAAGGGCTGGACCTACCACTCCCTGGGACGCCGCACCGTGGAGGCGCAATGACCCGAATCAAACTTGAAGACATCGCCCACGCCCGCAGCGGTGACAAGGGCGACGGTTCCAACGTGGGGGTCATCGCCTACACAGAGGCAGGGTATCGTATGTTGCAACAAGAACTTACGTCGACACGTGTCAAAAATCACTTTTCAACCATATGCAAAGGTAGTGTTGAACGATTTGAAGTCCCTAACCTCAAGGCCATCAACTTTATCCTCCACGACTCCCTGGGCGGCGGCGGCAGCGAGAGCGTAAAAACTGACGCCCAGGGCAAGACCCACGGGCAGGCCCTGCTTAGAATGGAGCTCGACCTTCCGGCGGGCCTCTCGCTGTCGGATCTCAAACCCTGAGGGCTTTCGCACCCGCCAAGGAGCACGAACATGGGCAATCTCGGAATGATGGAAATCCTGCTGATCGGCATCGCGCTGCTGATCTTCTTCGGCCCCTCCCGCCTGCCGGAACTGGGCAAGAGCCTGGGCAAGGGCATCCAGGAGTTCAAGAAGGCCAGCCGCGAGTTGACGGATTCCGTGAAGGAAGACGTCAGCGCGCCTCCCGCCGACAAGGACAAGAAGTAGGCCCTCAAGCCCTCCCTTGGCTGGCCCCCTAGGAGGCTGGCCTCTTTCTCGCGTTGAGGACCATGGCGCTTCCTGCCACGCCGCCCGACAAGATGAGCTTCTGGGAACATCTGCAGGAGCTGCGGGTGCGCATTGTGCGCTCCCTCCTCATTGTCGCCGTGTGCTTCGCGGTGACGTACGCGTACCGGTTCAAGCTCTGGACCTTGGCGCAGAAGCCCTTCATGGACGCCATGGCCCGGCAGACCGGCAAGGCTGTCGCCGACCTCCAGCCCTTTGCCTTCACGGATCTCACCGAGCCCTTCTTCAGCCTGATGCGGCTGTCCCTCTGGGCCGCCGCATTCCTCGCGGCGCCCCTGCTCTTCTACCAGCTCTGGGCCTTCATCCGGCCCGGTCTGCTGCCCAAGGAACGGCGCCTGGTCATTCCCTTCGTGGTCGTGACCTCGGGCTGCTTCCTGGCGGGTTCGACCTTCGCCTACTTCCAGGCCTTCAAGTTCCTGGGTGACATCCTGTTCCAGGAGGCCGCCGCCGCGGGACTGCGCGCCAACCTCCACGTCTCGGACTACCTCGACCTGTTCATCTCCACCACGCTCATCACCGGCGTGATGTTCGAGCTGCCGGTCCTGTTCTTCTTCCTGGCGCGGTTCCGCATCGTGACCGCCCGCTGGATGCTGAAGTACTGGCGCCACGCCACCATCGTCATCCTGATCTTCAGCGCCTTCTTCACGCCGGGCGACGTGGTGGTGACCACCATCTTCTTCAGCGTCGTCCTGCTGGCTCTCTACTTCATCTCCGTGGTGGTCGCCTGGCTGGCGGAACCTCGCACACCGAAATAATCTTCCAGATCATCCAGGCAGAGGGCCACGGCCCGGTTGGGCTCCCGCGGACCTGACAAAGATCGCCGCGCCTCCCCATCCGCCATGAGAAGCCGCAGGGCGTTCTGAAGGTGTCCCGGGAAGTCGGCGTCCTGCTCGACGACAACAGCCCGCCCTTCCGCGGCCAGGGCGAGGGCGTTCATGCGCTGATGGTCATTGGTGCTGGTGGGCAGGGGCACCAGGATCGCCCCCCGGCCCGCGGCCTTCAATTCGGCGCAGGTGCTGGCCCCGGAGCGGCTCAGGACGAGGCTGGCGGATTCCATGGCCTCGTCCATGCAGGTGATGAAGGGAACCAGCGCATGGCGGGAGTGGCGGGGGCGATCCTTCAGGCGCTCGAATTCCGCGGGCCCAGCCTGGTGCAGGATCTCCCACTCCGGGGCCGCTTCCAGCAACACGGCGGCGGCCTCCAGCAGTGCTTCATTGAGGGGCCGGGCGCCGCCGCTCCCCCCCAGCATCAGCAGCCTGAGTGGCGGCGTCAGCGCGCCCGCCGGCCGGAAGTCCCGGAGGAACGCGTCCCGCACCGGCGTGCCCACCACCCGACAAACGGCCCCCGGCAGCAGCGGACGCACTGCTTCCAGGCCGCACCAGACGCGCTGGGCCTTAGGTGCAAGGAGTTTCACCAGGGCGCCCGGAGCCGCATTGCTTTCGTGCAGGAAGAAGGGGATGCCCAGGGCCCGCGCCGCCAGCAGCGCCGGGGCGGCTCCGTAGCCGCCGGTGCCGATCACGGCCCAGGGCCGGTCCTGGCGCCAAAGGGCCTTCAGGTGAGCCATGGCGCGCCAGAGCTTCCAGGCGGATTTGGCTGCCCGCAGCGGCGATCGGCCCAGGAATCCCTCCACATCCAGCAGCAGGTGCGGCCAGGGGCTGCCCGGGAGTTCCCGGGCCTCGATGCCGCGGCGGGCCCCCACGAAGGTGATGGGGCGGTCGGGCCACCGCCGGCGGGCCCCTTCCGCCAGGGCCATGGCCGGGAAGAAATGGCCGCCCGTTCCCCCTCCCGTGAGGACGAGGGCTCCAGCGAAGGTCGGTGGGGTATCGCGCATGATCCGACCACCATACCGGAAGGCGTCCCATTCCTACCCGGAGGCAAGCGCAACTTACCTGGAGACAGACACGTGATTCCAGGCACAAAGATCCTCAAAGGCCGGTAAAGTGGAAGGTCACGCCGCGCTAGAATCCATTTTTCGGCCGGTCCCAACCGGCCTGTCCATGACGCATCAGGGAGCGCCCATGAAGATCCTCGTCGCCCTCAAACAGGTCCCCGATACTGAGACCAAGATCAAAGTCGCTGCGGACGGGAAATCCCTCGATCCCGCAGACGTCAAATGGATCACCAGCCCCTACGACGAGTACGCGCTGGAGGAGGCTGTCCGCATCAAGGAAGGCAAGGGCGCCGAAGTGGTGGCCCTCTCCGTCGGCGGCGACACGGCCAAGGAAGTGCTGAAGAACGCGCTGGCCCTTGGGGCCGACAGCGCCGTGCTCCTGAAGGGCGACGGCCAGGGCGATGCCTTCGCCGTGGCGCAGATGATCGCCACCTACGCCAAGGACAAGGGCTTCGACCTGATCCTCTGCGGCAACAAGGGACTGGGGGGCGATAATGCCGCGATGGGCCCCATGCTGGCCGAGCTGCTCGGCATAGCCCAGGCCAACGTGGTCGTGAAGCTGGAGCTCGGCGAGGGCACCTTCAAGGCCGAGCGCGAGATCGAAAGCGGCTCTGAGGTCGTCGAGGGCGCCCTGCCCGCAGTCATCACCGCGCAGAAGGGCCTCAACGAGCCCCGCTATGCCAGCCTCAAGGGCATCATGGCCGCCAAGAAAAAGACCATCGAAGAGGTGGACGCCGTGGCCGCCACGGCCGGCGCGCAGGTGAGCGTCCTGGCCCTGCCCCCCGAGCGCCCGGCCGGACGCCTGCTGCAGGGTGACGCCTCCGCCCAGGCCCAGGCCCTGCTCCAGGCCCTCAAGGACGAAGCCAAGGTCTTCTAGCCGGCCCTCTTCCGCTGACTGATCCGATTCGAAAGGATGACATCCATGATTCTCGTGTTCTGTGAACTGAAGGATGGCCAGATCCGCAAGCCCAGCGCCGAAGCCCTCAGCGAGGGCCGCCGCCTGGCCGACGCCTCCGGCAAGAAGGTCGGCGCCCTCTTCGCGGGCGCCTCCTGCGCCGGCGCCGCCGAAGCCGCCAAGTTCGGCGCGGACGTGATCCTCACCGCCGAGGGCCCCACCCTGGCCTCCTATTCCAGTGACGCCTTCGCGACCCTCCTCGCCGATGCGGTGAAGGGCAAGGGCGCCACGGTGCTGCTGGCCGCGGCCACCGCCGTGGGCAAGGACGTGCTCCCCCGCGCCGCCGCGCGCCTGGGCGCCGGCTACGCCTCCGACGTCACCGGCCTCTCCATGGTGGACGGCAAGCTGCAGGCCGTGCGCCCGGTGTACGCCGGCAAGGCCTTCGCCACCACCACCTTCTCCAGCGCCGTGCAGACGGCCACCACCCGCCCCAACGTGTTCCCCGCCGCCGAGAAGGCCGGTGCCGGCGCCGTGGAGGCCCTGGCCGCCCCCGCCGGAGACTTCAAGGCCGTGGTGAAGGAGATCCTCGCCAAGGCTGGTGGCAAGGTGGACCTGAGCGAAGCCAACGTCATCGTGAGCGGTGGCCGCGGCATGAAGGA
>DASXUH010000167.1:0-4914 GCA_036504935.1 Geothrix sp.
CTCAACCCTTCTCACCCTTCGTCGTGGCTTTTCCCCAAGTGTCACACCCGTTCCCATCCCGAACACGGCAGTTAAGACTTGGAGGGCCGATGATACTGCTCCTCACAGGAGTGGAAAAGTAGGTCGCTGCGACGTTAAATCCCCTCCGGGCCATCACATCTGATGGCCCGGAGCTGTTTAATTGGTAAAATTCTCCCATTGTTTCGAGGAACCCATGTCCATCGAGGTCCGACTTCCCGACGACTCCCTCCGGCAGCTGGTCGAGGGTGCCACCGGAACCGACCTGGCGGCGGGTATCGGGGCCCGGCTCCTGGAGGCGGCCTTGGCCGTCAAGGTGGACGGCCACCTGGCGGACCTGAAGGCACCCCTGGTGAACGGCGCCAAGGTCGAGATCGTCACCAGCAAGATGCCCGAGAGCCTGGAGCTGATCCGCCACTCCACGGCCCACCTCCTGGCCCACGCGGTGAAGCGGCTCTACCCAGGCGTCCGGGTGGGCATCGGCCCCACCATCGAGGACGGGTTCTACTACGATTTCTGGGTGGAGAAGCCCTTCACCCCCGAGGATCTGCCGATCATCGAAGCCGAAATGCGGAAGATCGTAGCCGAGGGCGTCGAGGTCGAGCGCGAGGATCTGGGGCGGGACGCCGCCGTGGCCCGGTTCCAGGCCATGGGCGAGCCCCTCAAGGTCGAGATTGTGTCCGGCATCCCCGCCGGCGACATTATCAGCGGCTACAAGCAGGGCGATTTCTACGACCTCTGCCGCGGGCCCCACGTGCCCAACACCTCGAAGCTCAAGGTCTTCAAGCTGCTCAGCATCGCGGGCGCCTATTGGAAAGGCGACGAGAAGAACCAGATGCTCAGCCGCATCTACGGCACCGCCTTCCACACCCAGAAGGAGCTCGACGAGCACCTGAAGCGGTTGGAGGAGGCCAAGGCCCGCGACCATCGCAAGCTGGGCAAGGAGCTGGGCCTCTACTCCTTCCACCCGGAGGCGCCCGCCTCCCCCTTCTTCCATCCCAAGGGCACCCAGGTCTACAACGAGCTGGTGACCTACATCCGCGAGCTGTACTTCAAGTACGGCTACGACGAAGTGATCACCCCGCAGATCCTGGACGTGGCCCTCTGGAAGACCAGCGGCCACTACGAGAATTACGCCGAGAACATGTACTTCACCACCGCCGAGGAGCGGGAGTACGCGGTGAAGCCCATGAACTGCCCCGGCCACTGCCTCATGTTCAGCGCCCAGAAGCACAGCTACCGGGACCTGCCCATCCGCTACGCCGACTTCGGCCGCCTGCACCGCTACGAGCGGAGCGGCGTGACCCATGGCCTCACCCGCGTGCGCACCTTCTGCCAGGACGACGCCCACATCTACTGCACGCCCGAGCAGATCAAGACCGAAATGGCCGCCTTCCTGGCCCTGCTGAAGGAGGTCTACGACACCTTCGGCTTCGAGGGCATGCGCGTGGCCCTGAGCACCCGGCCCGAGAAGCGCCTGGGCTCCGACGAAATCTGGGACGATGCCGAGCGCGCCCTGGGCGAAGCCCTGGACGAGGCGGGCATGCCCTACACCCTGAACCCCGGTGAAGGCGCCTTCTACGGGCCCAAGATCGAGTTCCAGATCCTGGATGCCCTCAAGCGGCCCTGGCAGCTGGGCACCCTCCAGGTGGACTACATGCTGCCGGAGCGCTTCGATCTGAACTACACCAAGGCCGACGGCACCGAGGGACGCCCCGTCATGCTGCACCGGGCCATCCTGGGCAGCCTGGAGCGCTTCATGGGCATCCTGGTGGAGCACACCGCCGGGGCCTTCCCCGCCTGGCTGGCCCCGGCGCAGGTGGCCATCCTGCCCATCACCGACCGGGCCAATGCCTTTGCCACCGAGGTGGCCGCCCGCGCCAAGGCGCTGGGCCTCCGGGCGGAGCTGGACCAACGGAACGAAAGCCTGAAGGCCAAGATCCGGGACGCCCAGCTGGCCAAGGTGCCCTACATGCTGGTGATCGGCGACCGCGAAGCCGAGGCGGGCACAGTGTCCGTGCGGCACCGGCACCGGGGCGACCTGGGCGTGCAGGCGCTGGACGCCTTCCTCGCGGCGATTGCCGCCGAGGTCCGGGAGCGCCAGCGCTGAGGGCGTTTTCCTTGCTTGGCGGGAATCCATCCAAGTGGTAGACTTTTTGTCCTTGTGCAACTAGGGGAGGAACCATTCGTCCTAACGAGACCCGCATCAACGACGGCATCCGGGCCCCCGAGGTCCGCGTCATCTCTGAAGATGGCGAACAGCTCGGCTTGATGCCCCCCCACCAGGCCATCCGGATCGCGGAAGAGCGCGGTCTTGATCTGGTGGAAGTGTCCGGGAACGCCAACCCGCCCGTCTGCCGAATCATGGACTACGGCAAGTACAAGTTCATGGAAGCCAAGCGGGAACACGCGGCCCGGGCCAAGCAGAAGAACATCGTCGTCAAGGAAGTGAAGTTCCGCCCCAAGACCGACGATCACGACTTCGACTTCAAGGTGAAGCACATCCTGCGGTTCCTGGAGGAAGAAGACAAAGTCAAGGTGGTGGTCATGTTCCGCGGGCGTGAAGTCGTCCATCGCGACATCGGCTACCGGATCATTGAGGAAGTCATCCAGCGGGTCGGCGACAAGGCCATCGTCGAAAAGGGAGCCGGCATCGATGGACGCGACATGCACGCCATCCTCGCCCCCCGGATCATCGAAGTGCCCAAGGCGCCCAAGAAACCCAAGCCCGCCACACCCGAAACCCCAGCAACTGAAGCTCAAATCTAGCGAGGACCCCATGGCCGGTTACAAGATCAAGACCCACAAGGGCGCCCAGAAGCGGTTCAAGAAGACCGCCGGTGGCAAGTTCAAGCGCGGCTGCTCCCACCAGCGCCACATCCTGACCAAGAAGACCGCCAAGCGGAAGCGCCAGCTGGACATGGGCCGGATGGTCTCCAAGGCTGATACCAAGGCCGTCGCGGCGATGCTGCCCTACGCGTGAATCGTTTCTGCGGATCCCCTGCGGGGATTCCGTTGACGCGCAGGCGCAGCCTGCACGCAGCTTGTCTCTCAAGGCCTTCGCTCCTACAATCGAAGGTTCAACCCGGTGGCTGAGGCCACCCCCGATGAGGCCCCTAAAGTTCGCCGATTCCCGGACGAACTGCCTCGAGGAAAGGAAGCAACATGACTCGCGTCAAACGTGGTTTCAAGCGCGCCCAGCGCCGCAAGCGGATGATGAAGTTCGCCAAGGGCTTCTACGGCGCCAAGTCCCGCTTGTACCGGTCCGCCAAGGAAGCCGTCGAGAAGGCCCTCGGCTATGGCTACCGCGACCGCAAGGTCAAGAAGCGCGACTTCCGCCGCCTTTGGGTGGTGCGCATCAGCGCCGCCTGCGGACAGAATGGCACCAGCTACTCCAAGTTCATGGGCGGCCTGAAGAAGGCCTCCGTGGATCTCGACCGCAAGATCCTCGCGGACCTGGCCGTGCGTAATCCCGAAGCGTTTACCAAGCTCGTGGCCGTGGCCAAGGGCTGATCGCGAACGCAGCACATCGCAGATACCCGAAAGGCCGCGTGAGCGGCCTTTCTTTGTTTCGAGACACCTGTCCAGAGGGCTTCATGGATCACCTGCTTCCAGCTGAGATTCTCGAGGCGGACCGCGCTTTTCCGGAGGCCTTGGCCGCCTGCGGTGACCTCGATGCCCTGCTGCGCCTGAAGGGCGCCTATGTGGGCCGGGAGGGCAGCCATGCCGCGCGGCTCATGGACCTGCTGAAGGCCGCTCCCAAGGAGCAGAAGCGGGACCTGGGCGCGGCCATCAACGGCCTCAAGCAGCAGTGGGAGGAGGGTCTGAAGGCCCGCCAGGCGGACCTGGAGGTGGCCAAGAAGCACCTGAACGCGCTGGCCTCGAATTGGGACCCCTCCCTGCCGCCGCCGGTGCCGGCGCATGGGGCGCTCCATCCCCTGAATCGGCTCATGGACCGCCTGGTGGAGGTCTTCCGGCCCCTGGGCTTCCATGTGGAGGAGGGCCCCGAGGTGGAGACTGAGGCCCACAACTTCGACGGGCTGAACATCCCCGAGGACCACCCGGCGAAAGCCTCCTCGGACACCTTCTATCTGGCCGCCCACCCCGAGCTGCTGCTCCGTACGCACACCAGCCCCGTGCAGGTGCGCACGCTCCTGCGTGTGGCGCCGGACCTGGCGAAGCTCGGCGGCATCAGGTTCCTGGCGCCGGGGCGTGTGTACCGCAAGGACGAGATCGATCCCACCCACAGCCCCATGTTCCACCAGGTGGAGGGCATGCTGGTGGGCCACGGCATCGGCATGCAGCACCTGAAGGGCACCCTGGAATACGCCCTGCGGGCGCTGTTCGGGCCCCACACCGAGATCCGCCTGCGGCCTTCGTACTTTCCCTTCGTAGAACCCGGATGCGAGGTGGACGTGAGCTGCCCGCTGTGTGACGCCAAGGGCTGCCGCGTGTGCAAGGGTTCCGGCTGGGTGGAGATCCTAGGGGCGGGCCTCCTCCACCCGAACGTGCTCAGGTATGCGGGCATCGATCCCGAGGAGTGGTCGGGCTGGGCCTTCGGCATGGGCGTGGAGCGCATGGCCATGATGCTGAGCCAGACACCGGATCTGCGGCTCTTCTTCGAGAATGATCAGCGCTTTCTCAAGGTCATGGGAGGGCTCGACTGATGTGGATCGAACGCAAGGCCCTCGTAGCTGAAATCCCTGCCGCCGCAGCCCTGGACACGCGCCAGCTCTGCGAGCTGCTGGCTGCCCTCGGCTTCCCCGTGGATGGTGTCGCGTCGCGTGAAGGCACCGACGTGCTGGATGTGGACATCACCGCCAACCGCGGCGACGCCATGTCGCATCGCGGCATGGCCCGGGAGGTGGCGGCGAAGCTGCAGCAGCCCCTGGCGCC
>DASXUH010000168.1:0-13844 GCA_036504935.1 Geothrix sp.
GTGTAGGGAGCCTTGGCAGCCTCCAGTGAATCCTCCAGGGCGGTGAGCCCGATCAGAGCGGCATCAGACCGTCCCTGGAAGGCCCTCAGCCCCTCCTCGGCCCAGCCGAGGTTCTGGCGCTGGGAGGCCGTGGGCAGTTGCGTGGTGGCCCACACACTGCCGGTCACCTCGCGGATACGGCCCAGGATGCCCGGCGCCGCAGGCTCCTGGTACTTGGCCACAGTGACGTCTCCGCTGAGGAGGGTACGCAGCTCCTTTAGCTCGACATGGAGTTTCCTTGCCTGGTCCAGCATCGCGGCATCGGCGGCGGGCGTCTCGAGGAGCGCTTTTCGGACGAAATCGAGGCGGTTCTGGGCCTCGGTCAAGCGCTCGGAGGCCCCCATCGCGAGGCGCTGGGCCTCCCCCATGCGGGCGCAGAAGGCGCTGTACTCGGCCCACTGGGCGGGCGTGAGACGGTCGGCATCCAGAGGCTTCACCTCGAAGGCGACGGGGCCCGCCACGGGCTTCAGCACGCCGTCCACCTGGAAGGCCAAGGTGGCCTGGTACCGGCCCGGCGCGGCCAGGGCCCCCTGGGCGCCGTAGTCCCAGGGATCCCGCTCGGTGGGAACCTTCAGGCGGATGGGGGCCGGATCCTGCAGGCGCAAGTCCCAGGCCACGCGCTGAATACCCTTCTCTGGTTTCGTAGAGATGCGCCGCACCACCTTCCCATCGCTCGCGGCGATGGTCAGCACCACCGCGGGGGGTACCTCGCGATCCTCGGCCCGGAGGGCATCCCAGGTGGGGATGACGGGATCCTGGCCGGCCTTGGTGGCCTCTTTCTCTTTTTCCTGGCGCTGCTTCTTCAGCGGCTTCGGCTCCGCCTTCACATGGTAGGTGAACACGGCGCCGAAGGGCGGATTGGGCGACAGGAAGAGGGAATCGCCCTGGAAGGACTTCCCGGGGCCGCCGAAAGGAACGGCCTGGATGTAGGCCTGGGCGGGCCGCAGGCCGAAGAGGTGCGCATCGCGCTCGAAGTCCTCCGCCTTCGCTTCGCGGAGGGGCGTCAGGTCATCAAGAATGTAGAAGCCGCGGCCGAAGGTGGCCACCACCAGATCGCCTTCGCGGGTCTGGATGGTCATGTCCTTCACGGCGATGGTGGGCAGCTGGGTGAACCGGGACCAGCTCTTCCCTGCGTCGAGGCTGAAGAAGAGGCCGAACTCCGTGCCGCAGTAGAGCAGGCCTTCCCGGGCCGGGTCCTCGCGCACGGTGTACACGCTGCCCCGCTCGGGCAGCCCCCCGGAGATCGATTCCCAGGTGTGGCCGCGGTCCCGGGAGCGCAACAGGTAGGGCCTGAAGTCGCCGGTCTTGTGATTGTCGAACGTGGCGTACACCGTGCCGGCCTGGTGGGGGCTCGCCGCCAGGCAGGACACGTAGGTCAGGTCGGGCACGCCGGGAAAATGATCGGTCTTCCGCCACGCCTTGCCGCCGTCTTCGCTCACCTGGAGCAGGCCGTCATCGGTGCCCACGTAGAGCAGCCCTTCGGCCTTGGGGCTTTCGGCGAGGGCCACGATGTTGCCGAAAAAGCTGGTGGAGGCGTTGCGGGCCACGGCATCCACGCTCCACACCTTGTCCATGATCTTCAGCCGGCTGCGGTCGATCTTCCGGGTCAGGTCCGGACTCACGGCGGTCCAGCTGTCGCCACGATCGTCGCTGCGGAAGAGCTTCTGGGCCGCGAAGTACAGCCGCTTGCCGTTGTGGGGGCTGAGCAGCAGCGGCGCATCCCAGTTCCAACGGAATGGCTCTTCTCCAGGTGCGGGCTGCGGCTGGATCTCCACGCGCTCGCCCGTGCGGCGGTCGAACCGGGCCAGGCCTCCGTGCTGGCTTTCGGAGTACACGGTGTTCGGATCCTCCGGATCCACCTGGCTGTAGAAGCCGTCCCCGCCCTGGGTCACGAACCAGTCGAGGTTGGTGGATCCATGCAGGTTCCGCGTGCGGCTGGGGCCGCCCATGGAGAAGTTGTCCTGGGTGCCGCCGTACACCGTGTAGAAGGGGCGCGCGTTGTCCACCGCCACCCGGTAGTACTGGATGATCGGCAGGTTGGCCTTGAACTCCCAGGTGGCGCCGCGGTCGCGGCTTTCGTAGACGCCACCGTCACAGCCGGAGATCAGGTGGTCGCTGTTGGCGGGATCGATCCACAGCGCATGGTTGTCCACGTGCTTGGAGGTCTCACCGACGCGCCGCCAGGTCTTGCCGCCATCCTCGGTCACCTGCATCCAGGTATCCATGGAATAGACGCGCTGGGGATTCTTCGGGTCGCAGAAGAGTTCCTGGTAGTACTGGGCGCTGCCGGACACCTGCTCATGGCGGCGTTCCCAGGTGCGACCCCCGTCGATGCTGCGGAAGAATCCGCCCGCCTTGTTGGCAGCCTCGATGGTGGCGTAGACGGTATCCGGCTCGTCCGTCGGAATGGCCAGGCCGATGCGGCCCATGTCCTCCTTGGGCAGTCCCTCTGTGAGCTTCACCCATGTCTGGCCGCCGTCCAGGCTCTTGTGGAGGCCGCTTCCGGGGCCGCCATCCAGCATGCCCCACACATGACGCCGCCGCTGGTAGGTGGCGGCGTACAGCACCTCGGGGTTGCGGGGATCCAGCACCACATCGGTGACGCCGGTGTGGGCGTCCTCGGTGAGCACGGCCTTCCAGATCTTCCCGCCATCGATGGTCTTGTAGAGGCCCCGCTCGCCGCCCTCCTTCCAGAGTGGCCCCTGGGCGGCCACAAAGACCACCTGGCTGTTCCGCGGATCCACCAGGATCTTCGCGATGTGCTCGCTGGCCTTCAAGCCCATGTTCTCCCAATGTCTGCCGCCGTCCAGGCTGCGGTACACACCATCGCCGTAGGCCACGGAGCGCTGGGAGTTGTTTTCGCCCGTGCCCACCCAGACCGTGTTCGAGTCGTGGGGGTCCACGGTCACGCAGCCAATAGAGAAGGAGCCTTCCTTGTCGAAGAGCGGTGTCCAGGTGGTGCCGCCGTTCACGGTCTTCCATACCCCGCCGGAAGCCGCTGCCACGTACCAGGTGTCCGGCCTGCGCGGATCGACGGTGATATCTCCGACACGGCCCGAGGTGACAGCCGGCCCGAGGTTGCGGAGGGGCAGCCCGGCCAGAGGCGAGTCCACCCGGTCCGCGGCCTTGGCCTTCGCAGGCGGGGCCGCCAGGACCGGCACAGCGGCGAGAAGCAGGGCCAGGGGTGAAAGGGAGCGGAACCGGGACACGGTGCCTCCTATTACGAGGTTTGCCCTATGATGCCCTAGAAAGGCCGGGACTTCACCATCCGGGACTCGCGCCCTTGCCGCGCACGCGGCCCTGCCACTTGACGGTCTGGGTTCCAGGTTCAAGATCCAGCGCCTCGCCCTGGCCTTCGCCAAGGCGGCCCCGCAGGGTCACAGCGCCCTTGGCCTGGATCAGCTTCGCCGTCCGATCCGGCCCCACTGTGACGACCACCGAATCCGCCGCCAGCCGCCAGCCCTGGCCCTGGCATTCCACACCACCACTGAGAACGACCTTCTGCCCTTCGCTCTGGCCATGCTCGGCGCGCAGGAACAGGTCTCCGTCCGCGGCGGCCAAGGTGCCGCTGAGCCCTTCGGGGAAGCTGACCGCCTCGCCTTTCCTGATGATGCGGGGGCCGGACAGCCGCTCACGCAGGCGGCTCCAGTTGGCGGGCCGGCCCGTGAGGGTCCACAGGGTGTCCTCCCAAACGAGCTTGGCCCCTCGCAGATTACCGCCGGCGAACAGGTTCACCTGCACGGGCCCCTCGATGGTCCAGGACCGGGGGTCCCCCTGCCCTGCGCCGCCACTGAAGGTGCCGTCCTCGCCGCGGCCCAGTACCGGGGCCTGGAGCTTCCAGCGCCGGGTGGCCCGCTCCACCAGGATGCGGGGGGACGACAGGTTGCGCCGGCCCCAGGTGAGGAGGGCCTGGCCTTCGGCCACAGCATGGCCCACGGGCAGGGACTCGGGCAGGTCGCCACCGGGCCCTTCCCGCATGAGCACCCGCGGTGCCCTGAGCACCAGGCGCTGACCGTCCATGGGCTGATCCCACACCACGCTGCCTTCCAGGCGCAGGCCCGCAGGCGTCCACCGGGCCCCGTCCGTGGACAGGCGCTCCTCACCCGCAGGCAGGGCCCGGTGGGCCTGGAACTTCCGGAACTCCACCTGCTGGAAGGTCGCGCCGGGCGCGGGCCGCGGCGCCACACCGCCTTTCGCCTCGCCGCGCCAGCCATCGGCCCGCTCGAAGGCCAGGGGTCCGGGCCAGGTGACCATCTCCGGTGTCAGGTCCGCAACCGACGCTTGCAGCGAACCTTCCGCCAAGCGGGCCTTCACGCCTTCCAGATGGCCTGTCTGGAAGCCCGGCATGGCCCAGAGCCGCTCCGCGTCCATGGCCTGAAGGGTGGCCGGAGCGGGCCCGTCCGTCGGGGCCTGCCAGCGCACGGGGCCTTGCTCCACGCGGAATCGGCCATCAGTTTCGCGGCGCCACCCTGCGGGCAGATTCCAGATGCCCCGGGTGGACCCCTCCAGGGCCTCCCACCGAAGGGGGGCCAGCCCTTCCCATTCCCCGCCGGCCCAACGGAGGGCGGGCCCTGGGTTCTCCACGCGGCCCCGGCCCAGGGGCGCCTTGGTGCCCGGATCGGCCACTTCCAGATCCAGGGGGCCCTGGAGGGTCCAGACCCCGGCCTGGCGGCGGGCCTTGGGCGACCGCATGAGCCACTGCCCGGTCGGCTCGTCCAGGTGGCCCGTCACCGTCTCCAGCCGCAGATCCTCCTCAGCCCCTTCGATGGTGCGGTAGGCCAGCACCATGCGGTTGGTCCCCAGCTGCTCCGTGAGGGTTCCCACGCTGCCCTTGGTGCCTTCGCCGAACAGGGGGTCTCCGCCCACCGTGCGACCGGGCATGCCATCGCCACCCGCCATCAGGAAGCGCAGGGTGAAGCCCAGGGTGCCGGCCACCAGGCCCCAGCCCAGGCCACGCCAGAGTGGGTGCCGGGCGGGCGGCAGATTCTGGAGCAGGGCCGGCGCCTTCATGGGGCCGCCTCTCCGAGCGGAGTGTCCACCAGCCAGGAGCGGCCCCAGCGGGCGCTGCCCTGGGGCGCAGCGGCCACACAGAGCCGCTCGCCGATGGCCGGCTGGGATGGCCGCTCGTGGCCCGCAAACCAGGTGAGGGGGTCTGGGAGTCCCGTCAGGCGCAACTTCCAGTGGTCCGCCCCGAACACCGCCGAGGCGGCCACAGCCCCCTCCAGCCGCACCAGGGAGGGCGCGAAGCCCTGCCCGAAGGGTTCCAGGCGGGCCAGGTCCACATCATCCGGAAGATCGCCGGGGCCACCATCCAGCAGCAGGGGCAGGATCTCCCGGCCAGCGGCCTGCTCCGCCGCGCCCCGCTGGAGGGCCTGGCGGACGAAGGCGAGGCGGGAGGCCTCGAAGCTGAGGCCCGCCGCCGCGCGATGGCCGCCACCCCCCAGGATGAAGGGCTGGGCCAGGGCCAGCAGGCCGCCCAGATCGTAGCCCTCGGGTGCCCGCAGGCTGCAGTGGGCCACGCCGTCGATGACCGTGCAGACGCCTGAGGGACGCCCCGTGGCGCGCATGCGGTGGCCAGCCACGATGCCGATGACACCCTTGTGGGCCGCGGGATCCAGGACCAGGTCGAAGGCTTCGCCATCGGGAGGCGGGAGCCGCGCGGTCAGGCCCTCCTGGATGGCGCGGCGCTCCTGATTGAGCGTTTCCACCCGGGCCATCAGGATGTCGGCCTCGGCGGGATCGCGGGTCAGCAGCAGGCGGACCGCATCTTCCGCGCCACCCATGCGGCCCACGGCATTGAGCCGGGGGGCCGGACCGAAGGCGACATCCTGGCCGCCCAGGGCGCCTTCCTTCTTCGCGGCGCGCAGCAGGGCCGCCAGCCCGGGGCCATTCTTCCCACCGAGGGAATCGAGCCCCCGCCGCACCAGCAAGGCGTTCTCAGCCACCAGCGGCATCATGTCCGCCACGGTGCCGATGGCTACCAGCTTGAGCATCCCGTCCAGGAACGCCGCGTCGGCTCCCGTCGGGTGCGGCACGGCGCCGAGGAGCGCCTGGGCCAGCTTGAAGGCCACCCCCACGCCTGCGAGGAAGGGATTCGCATACCCGTCGAGATGGGGATGCACCACGGCACAGGCCGGCGGCAGGTCCGGGCCCAGGGCGTGATGGTCCGTGATCACCCAGTCGAGGCCCAACCCGGCGCTGGCCCTCACCTCGTCCACGCTGCGCACCCCGCAATCCACGGAAATGAGCAGGCCCGGATCGCGGGTGGCCTTGAGTTCCTGGATGCAATCCAGGTGCAGGCCGTAGCCATCGGAAAAGCGGTTGGGGATGAAGAACGAAACCTCCGCGCCGAGCCGCTCCAGGGCGCGCACCAGCAGGGCCGTGGCAGTGACGCCGTCCACGTCGTAGTCGCCGTAGACCACGATGCGCTCGTGGGCCTCCACGGCCCGGCGGATGCGCGCCACGGCCGCGTCCACGCCGGAGAGCAGGTGGGGATCCGTGCTGCGGGTCCAGGATGGGTCGAGGCGCCAGGCCAGGTCTTCCGGCTGGTCCGCCCCCCGCAGCCAGGCCAGCCGGGCCAGGCGGGGCTCGAGATCCCAGGCCGCGGCCAGGGCCCGCCAGGGCGCCAGACCCGCCGGGAGCTCCCGGCGGAGGCGCCAAGACTTGGCTTCCATGTCAGCCCACGCTGCCCATGCGGGCGAACTTCTGGTACCGCTCCTCCACGAGCTGCTCCGCCGACAGCTCGGAGAGCTCGGAGAAGGCCTCCACGACGGCCTCTTTCAACGCACTGGCCGCCGCATCGAAGTCCGAGTGGGCGCCCCCCAGGGGCTCCTTCACGATGCTGTCGATGATGCCCAGCTCCAGCAGGTGCGGGGCCGTGAGCTTGAGGGCTGCC
This sequence comes from Geothrix sp., assembly GCA_036504935.1. Classification (GTDB taxonomy): domain Bacteria; phylum Acidobacteriota; class Holophagae; order Holophagales; family Holophagaceae; genus Geothrix. Next base: position 6,935 of record DASXUH010000168.1, read on the forward strand.
GCGGCTTTCGGGGCCTGGCTGGCGTCCTTCCACAGGATGGAGGCACAGCCTTCGGGCGAGATCACGGAGTAGATGGCGTTCTCCATCATGAGCACGCGGTCGGCCACACCCAGGGCCAGGGCCCCGCCGCTGCCGCCTTCGCCGAGGACCACGGCCACCACGGGCACTTCGAGCTTGGCCATCTCCAGCAGGTTGCGGGCGATGGCCTCCGCCTGTCCGCGCTCCTCGGCATCCACGCCCGGATAGGCGCCCGGCGTGTCGATGAGGCAGAGGATGGGCCGCTGGAACTTCTCGGCCAGCTTCATGAGGCGCAGGGCCTTGCGGTAGCCCTCGGGCTTGGGCATGCCGAAATTACGGAGGATCTTCTGCTTGGTGTCCCGGCCCTTCTGCTGGCCGATGATCATGAGGGGATTGCCCTCGATCCAGCCCATGCCGGCCACGATGGCGGCGTCGTCGCCGAAGCGGCGGTCGCCGTGCAGTTCCTCGAAGCGCTCACAGATCCGTTCCAGATAGTCGAGCGTGTAGGGGCGCTTGGGGTGGCGCGCCAGCTGCGCCCGCTGCCAGTCGGTGAGGTTCGTGAATAGTTCAGCCTTCAGCTTGTCCAGCTTCTTTTCCAGCTTCTCCCGTTCCTTGGTCTGAGAGGGATCCATCTCCATGGCCCGGATCTGGGCCTCCAGCTCAAGCACCGGCTTTTCCAGCTGGGACAGATCCATAGCCTGTTCGGGTGTCGCGTCTTTCATGAAGCCTCGAGCCGTGTCGTTCAACGGATCAGTGTAGAGGGCCCCGGGAGGATTGAACAGGGCGGCCTGACCCTGGGTAGTCCCCCGGGGCCTTCCGTCGGCCCTTCAGCGAACATCCATGCGCAGTGCCAGGGCATCATCCCGGAACATCTTCATGAGGGAGCGGTCCTGCTTCCAGGCCTTGAGGCCCTCCTCGCGGGTCTCGAAACTGTAACGGACCGGCACGAAGCGATGATCGAGGCTCAGCTTCAGCAAGGTGCCCCCACCCACGGGCAGGGCCTGGGAGGTCCAGCTGAAGGAACGGAATGGGCTTTCTCCTGTGCGGCTCGACAGAAAGGGCTTAACGGCATTCGCGAACTTCACCTCGGCCCGGTAGGCGAGCTCACCCTGCGCAAAACTGACCACAGGGTAGTGGCGGGGCCGGCCTACCCGCTGGATGACCCCCGGAACCCAGGGAACACCTAGATCCGCCAGGTAACCCTCTCCCGCCAGGATCCGCAACCCATCAGGATGTTTCAGCCGGAGGGCCACTTCAAAGGGGTGGTCCAGGTCCAGGGGGTCGGACATCGTCTCCACATCCAGGCGGGCTGTCGGAGGCAGGTCCAGGTAGCTCTTCAGCAGCAGGTCATGCACGGCCTTCGTCCCACCCTGGCGGGCGGTGGCCCGCAGGCCCCAATAACCTCCCGACTCGCTGAGGACGAGGGCTCCCTTCAGTTCCCGCCCCGCCACCTCGCCCTTTAGATCGAAGGAGAGGCGCTGTGGCAGGATGGCGGCGTGGGGTATCTCCACCCAGGCCGCACCCTCCGGGAGACAGATCATCACCCGACCCCTGTCGTGGACAGCTGACAGATACCCGATGGGGGTGAAGGGATCGGTGGGATCCACCAGGAGGAACCTGCCTTGCGGTGTGCTCACCTCCGCCGGAAGCCCCAGGGTCGCCTCCAGCCGGATCCCGGCGATGACGTGGTTGAAGCGCGGGAAGGGGGGCTCATCCGCCTCCAGCCTTCCCCGGACAATACGTGCCAGCACTGGCGCGCCGGAATATCCAAGCCGCTTGGCTTCGCCCAGCAGGAAGGCCGTGAGGTCCTTGCAGTCCCCATAGCGCTTGCGCCCCACCTCGGGGGCCTGCTCGGGCACCCAGCCCCGCTCGGGGCTCAGGTAGACCTGCTTGTAGGTCAGGCCGTGCCCCATCCAGGCAGCCAGGGCCCGGAGACCAGCCAGATCCTTCCCACCCTTTACTTCCGCCACTCCCGAAGGCTGGCAGGCGGGGCCATAGATCCCCGCCACCCAACGGGCATGGGCGTCCCAGGAGCCCCACATGGCTGCCAGGGGCTCCTTGGGATCCAGGAAGCGCACCTGCACGACGGGAAGGACTTCGCTTCCATGAGGATGGGCGCCTTCATCGATGGGGAGGGCCGCCAGGTTCCTGACCCGCAGCCCGCCGCCGGCAAGTTCCTCGACCTGGGTCACCCAGGGCTGGAAGTGGCGGTGGTCGATCTTGATCTCCACCGCCTTGAGGTTGGTGAACCACCCCTCCTTCTTCGCCACGTCCAGTTCCCAGGCGCGCACGGGCAGGCTTCCCATGAGGGGCGCATCCGCCACGGGACCTAGCGGGTTCTGGATGGACTCCAGGGACTCGAAAGCCAGGAGGCTGCCCTTCACTACCCGGTCCAGGGCAGCCCCCGTGAAGGTCGTGGTGCTGAATTCCTCATCCGTGGCATCGTTCATGGTCACCACGGTGTCCGAATCCAGCTTCACCAGGTTGCCATCGGGCCGCAGGTTCCATCCCTTGAGACGCTTGACCCGGCTGGCCTTGCCGCCAAGCCCATAGATGCTGTACGTGCGGTATTGGGTCCCCCGCTCCTCAAGCACCTTCAGCAGGCGCATGCGTTTCAGGCGGATCTCGCCATCACCGGCATACGCGATCTCGGTGCGGTCCAGCAGCACCCAGGCTTCCGCATCCTGGGGACCGGGCTCCGCCTGGGCGGCCTGCGCAGCGGCAGCCGCCCACTCGGGCAGCCGCGAAAGATCCTGCGCCGGGGCCAGCAGGGTGGCCCCCCATATCAGCCATGCAAACCGGTGGCGCATCTAGCCCTCCCGCGCGAGCACCACCTGGCGGCGGCAGGCGGTTTCGATCCATCCGAGGAAGGCGCGGAAGGCCTCCCAACGGTCCGCGCCCCGGGACAGGGTGTTTACTTCCACCCTCAGGGTCACGGAGGCCTTGCGCGTGGCGGGATCGAAGGCCGACACCCATAAGACGCGCCCGAACTCATTCTCCTGGCGCAATTCGTCCTGGAGGCGGGGCGTGAAACCCTGGGGCACGTTGAACTGGCTTTGGGCGATCTGCGTGGACAGGTAGGGAAGCACAATCGGGATCTTCCGTTCCTGGTCCATCTGGGAGGGCACCCACAGCGGCCACGGCATTCCTGGGAAGGGATCCACCACTCGGGACCGTCCGGGCTCCCGCTCAAGGGCGCCCTTCACGTGCCAGGTCACGTCTTTCTTGGGATCCGCGGTGTCAGAGACCCTCACCTCGGACACCACCAAGTTCTTCATGGCCTTCTCGAACCGCTCCCGCAGGGCCTTCCCCTGCTCCCGTGGCTCCAGGGAAAGATAGGATTGGCGTTCCACGTACTCGGGGTAGCCGGTGAACTCGCCCTGCACATCAAAGGTGTCGCCATCCTCCGCGAGCGTCAGGGCATAGGTATACCTCCGGCCGTTGGCGGAGGCGGCGCGGCCGGGCACCGATCCCCTGGAGGACTTCCAGGTGGCCGTGTCGATCTGGAGCATGTTCACACCCGTGTAGTCCGGATGGATCACCCCTGGGCTGGCATGGCGCATGGTCGGATCCGTCCACACCGTGCCTCCCACGGGAAGATCGATGCCGATGAGGTCGTGGTGGAACTGCCAGGGATTGAGCTGCGTCCAATCAAAGAAGGCCTGGTCCCGGTCCACCACCTTCCCTATCCTCGGCGTGAAGCCCGCCTGCTTGAGCAGGTGGTAGAACAGCAACCGCATGCCCTGGTTGTTCGTCTTTCTCGTCTTGGCCGCCTGGCCGAGATCCTTGGAATGGAAATCGTCCCAGAAGCCCTTGGGCAGGGCTGCTTCCTCGGCGTGGGTGGCGTGCCCGAGGTTGCTGACGCGCTGGTTGAGGCGGTTGAGCAGTTCCGAGGCCCGATCCGCAGGGGCTACCGGCAGGCCGTCGGTGATCTCCGCCGCAAAGGTCCGGAAGGCCGATCCCTTGCTGATCCCCTCTTCGTAGTCGTCCTTGTACAGGTAGGTCGTGGCCTCCTGCCAATAGACCTCGGGGCCCTTTTGGCTCACCCCCCCGAGCCGCTCCGGCTGGAAGAAAATCACCAGGCTCGGGAGGTTCAGGAGGGGCCTCAGACCGTAAGGCGGAATCTCCAGAGGCGGAAGATCCCGGAATGTGAAGCTCCGGAATCCCGATGCCTCCTTTGATTCAGGCTTCTGGGTCGTGCCGGGGCTCAGGGACCAGGCCAAGGGGAAGGCCTTCGCCACCTCCACGCTCAACACCTTGGTGGGGAAAGGGTTTGCCAAGGTCCAGCGGCAGTACAGCCCACCCTGGTACCGCCGAGGAAGCCCTTGGAAGGGGCCGTTGGCAGCCTCGGACCAGGACACCTCCATGACGCAATCCGGGGTGATGCCTGGGGCCACGAGATGTTTCGCCCGGGTTTCCGAGCCGCCCACATCCACCTTCCGCTCCGCGAAATCCTTGCGCCCGTTGAACAGGACCTGGCGGCCATCGGGATAGACCGTACGCCCCTTGATGTCGAAGGCCGTGGTGGGCAGGTCGGGGATCTCGGCGGCAGATCGTCCCTCGTCCGCGAATACGCGCACCCGGTAGACATACTCGATCGAGGTCACCTTGAACCGCATCCGGTCTTCGAGGATCACGGCCCCCTTGGGGCCGGACCGGATGGCCCATACGTCGGGAGCGAGGGAGGCCCAGTCTGCGGCAAGGAGGCAGGCGGTGGGCAAAAGCATGGCAAGCGCGAGAGGCTTTAGCATAAAAGTCCTGGTGGATGGGGTTTGTGATCCTTTGTGACACACTCTCTGCGCCGGAACAACCCACATATCCCCTTTCATTCGACGTAGCCACCCATGCAAGCCACACCCTTCCCCCTCCTCGGCCTCAGCGGCGGCATCGCGGCGGGGAAGAGCTTTGTCGCGGGGATGTTGGCGGCCCGGGGGTGGACGGTCATCGATGCGGACGCCCTGGCCCGGGATGCGGTGCTGCCTGGCAGCGAGGGCCTGGCGGCCCTGGTCGCTGCCTTCGGGCCCGCCTGCCTCCGTCCGGACGGCGCCCTGGACCGCGCCTGGATGGCGGCCCACGTGTTCTCGGATGATGCGGCCCGGGCCCGGCTGAACGCGATCCTCCATCCGCGCATCGAATCCCTCCTCGCGGCCCGCCTCGCGGCGCTCCCGCCCACCACCCGCGGAGCGGCGCTGGATGCCGCACTCTGGGTCGAACGGGGAAGGGCCCATCACTTCGACGCCTTCTGGACCGTGGACGCCCCGGAAGAGCTGCGTGTGGAGCGCTTGATGGCCCGGGATGAGCTATCCCGCGACGCCGTTCTGGCCCGCATCCGCGCCCAGGTGAGCCCTCCCGAGCGGGCGCTCCATGCGGACCTTGTGATCCCCAACGACGGCCGGGACTTGGCTGGAATTCTGGACGGGGCGATCCCGTCCCTTCTGGCAAACTGGAAGGTCCGCCGCGCGCGGACGTGGAGAGCACCGATGCCCGCACCGTTCACTACCGATCAGCTCCGCGAGGTCCTGGCCGCCCTCCTCAGCCGGGGTGGCGACTACGGCGAGATTTTCGCGGAGCGGCGCCGGGCCCACGCCCTGGGCATGGACGACGGCCGCATGGAGGACGTGCTCGCCTCTGAGACCTTCGGCGCCAGTCTCCGGCTGATGGATGGTGAGACCACCCGCTTCGCAGATCTCATCTCCCCCGGCTTCGATGAACTGCTCGAAGCGGCCCGCACCCTGGCCGCGCCGGGTACGGGCGGGCCGGCGGAAGTCCCTTCCCTGGCCATGAAGATCCATCCCACGCCCAGCCCCGTGGAACGCGATCCAGGCCGGGTGCCTCTGGACGAGAAGGTGGCGCTCGTGCGCCGCGCCGAGGCCCTGGCGCGGACCCATGCCGAGGCCCTGCGTCCCGGCGCCCTCAAACAGGTCTCCGCTGGCTACGGCGACAGCACCCAGCGGGTCTGGATCGCCGCGGCCGAGCGCATGGACGGGGCCTGGACCGGCCGCCTCACCGAGGATCACCGCACCCAGGTGGTGCTCCGTGTGAACGCCACGGCCGGCGATGGCCAGCAGCTGCAATCCGGCTACCAGGCCCTGGGCGAAACCCGCGGCTTCGAACTGTTCACGGACGAGGCGGTGGCCCGCACCGTGCATGAGGCCGTCCGGCTGGCCATGCAGGCCCTGGATGCCCAGCCTGCCCCCGCCGGCACGTTCCCCGTGGTCCTCAGCAGCAGCGCCGGCGGCACCATGATCCACGAGGCCTGCGGGCATGGTCTCGAGGCGGATCTGGCCCTGGCGGGCATGAGCGCCTTCGCGGGCAAGCTGGGCCAGATGGTCGCGGCGGAAGGCGTGACGATCATCGACGACGGCACCCTGCCCCACAAGCGCGGCAGCCAGGCCATCGACGATGAGGGCAATCCCGTCAGCCGCGTGGTGCTCATCGAGAACGGTGTGCTGAAGGCCTACCTGCAGTCCCGGAAGACCTCCCGGAAGATGGCCACGGAACCCACCGGCAATGGCCGCCGGGAGAGCTACCGCCACCTCCCCATCCCCCGCATGCGCAACACCTTCCTGGCCGCCGGGAGCGAAGCCCCCGAGGCCATCCTCCGTGACCTCCACCGTGGCCTGCTGGTGAAACACATGGGCGGTGGCCAGGTGGACACGGTCACCGGCAACTTCGTGTTCCAGGTGACCGAAGGCTACTGGGTGGAGAATGGCGAACCCAAATACCCCGTGAAGAACGCCACCCTCAGCGGCTGCGGTCCCGAGGTGCTGAAGGGCCTCACCCGCATCGGCAGCGATCTCCACCACTTCGACATCGGCACCTGCGGCAAGGACGGCCAGGGCGTGCCCGTCAGCGACGCCCTCCCCACCATCCTCTGCCCGGCCCTGGTCGT
>DASXUH010000169.1:0-3279 GCA_036504935.1 Geothrix sp.
CCCCCCGACTGGACCGACCGCCTCGCCCTCGACCGCGCGCATGTCTGGCACCCCTTCACGCAGATGCAGGTGCACGAGGCCGATCCGCCGGTACCCGTGATCGGCGGCGAGGGCTGCGACCTGCTGCTGGCCAACGGCGAGCGGGTGCTGGACGGCATCTCCAGCTGGTGGACCTGCCTGCACGGCCACGGCCACCCTCGGTTGGTGAGCGCCCTGGAGCGCCAGGCCGCCAAGCTCGACCACGTGATGTTCGCGGGCTTCACCCACGAGCCCGCTCTGGAGCTGGTGGCGCGGCTACGGCCGAAACTCCCGCAGAACCTCACTCGCGCCTTCTTCTCCGACGACGGCAGCACGGCCGTGGAGGTGGCCCTCAAGATGGCCTTCCAGGCCCAGCTCCAGCGGGGCCAGGAGGGCCGCGACCGCTTCGGCGCCCTGCACGGCGGCTACCACGGCGACACACTCGGTGCCGTGGGCGTGGGCGAGCTGGAGAACTACCTGACGGGCCTCTTCCGGCCCCTGCTCCTGGCCTGCGAGCGGCTCGAGGTGCCCGAGGATCCGCGCCGTGAGCTGGCGCCGGACCTGACGGGGTGGCCCGAACGCCTGGAGGCCGCCCGCCGGTCGATCCGCGCCTTCTTCGCCACGCACGGCGAGCGCCTCGCGGCCTTCATCGCGGAACCCCTCATCCAATGCGCCGGAGGCATGCGCATGTGGCCGCCGGAGCTCTTGCAGGAACTGCGTGCCCAGTGCGATGCCCATGGCGTGTATCTGATCCTGGATGAGGTGGCCACAGGCTTCGGCCGCACGGGCACCTTCCTGGCCGGCGAGCAGGCCCAGGTGGCCCCGGACCTCCTCTGCCTCTCCAAGGGCCTCACCGGCGGGACCCTGCCCCTGTCGCTCACCTGGGCCACAGAGGAGATCTACGGCCACTTCTGGGGCACGCCGGCCTCGGGCCGGGCCTTCCTCCACGGCCACAGCTACACGGCCAATCCCGCGGCCTGCGCCGTGGCCTGCGCCAGCCTCGCCCTCTTCGACGACGAGCCCGTGATGGCGAATGCCGCGGCGCTCCAGGATGCCATGAAGGAGGCTTTCACCGCGCTCTCGGCCCACCCGGCCGTGCGGCAGGCCCGCGTGCTGGGCGCCATCGGCGCCTGCCGCGTCGTGGATCCCGCCACCGGCGCGGCCCACGCGCCCGACGACCGCTTCGGCTGGCGCCTGCACCGCCGGGCTCTGGACCATGGCCTGCTGGTGCGGCCCATCGGGGATTGCCTGTACCTGCTGCCGCCCCTCAGCACGCCCCCGGCCCGCATCCGCGAGGCCGCGGAGACGCTGCTGGAGCTGCTGTCCCGCGAGTAGACGGATCAGGGCACAGGCACCGCATCGTAGCCCGCGCCCTTCGGGGTGATCCGCACGATCCGCGGGAGGTGGGCCCCGGCCAGAACCACCTTCCGGCGGGCGGCCTTGCGGAACAGCTCCTGGCGGACCTGCACGGCGCGACCCCCGTCCAGGTCGAAGGCGACGCCCACCTCCGGCCGCTGGAACTGCACCGCGCCGAAGTGGATGAGGTCGCCGATGCACCAGAGTTCCTGCCCCTCGGAGGTGAAGGCGTAGACGGTGTGGCCGCCCGTATGGCCGTGGGCCGGGAGGGCGCGGAGACCCGGGGCGAGCTCCTCGCCGTCCTCGAAGGGGCGGAAGGCGCCGGCTTTCTCGTAGACCCCGAAGAGGGCCTTCAGCTTCGGGGCCCGGTCCCGCAGGCGCTCGGGCAGGCGCGAAGGATCCTCCGTCCAGAAGGCGTGCTCGCGGCGGGCCACCCGCAGGACCGCCTTGGGGAAGGCCCGCGTCCCGTCGGCCTTCAGCAGGCCGCCGATGTGGTCGAAGTGGTCGTGGGTGATGAGGATGAGGTCGATGTCCGAGGGTGCCACGCCCGCCGCCGCGAGCTGTTCGGTCAGGTGGCCCGAGTCCTCCTCGGGATCCTTGCCGATGCCTGTGTCCACCAGGACGATCCGGCCGGGCATCCGCACGAGGAAGGCGTTCACCGGCGTGTCCGCGGCGTCCTTCTCCCCCAGCATCCGTCTCGCTTCCGCGGCATCGAGGCCCTTGAGGAGGGTCCCGGCGAGGGGGATCCGCCCGTCCTGGAGTTTCCACACCTGCAGTTGGCCCAGGCGTAGGGGCTCGAGACGGGAAGCGGTCATCGGGGCGGGGGGTGTCATGGCGGCTACCGGCAGCAGGAGGGTCGTGACCAGGAGGAGGGCGCGCATGGCCCGAGTGTACCTCGCCCCATCCGGCGAATGACGATGCTAGAGTCGTGTTTTTCCGGCATTACACTGGGCTTTTGCGGAGCATCCGATGAAGCTGGTGACGTTCCTGAAGGCCGACGCGGAGAGGATCGGCGCCGTGATGGTGGATGGCCGCATTCTCGACTTTGCCGCCGCCGAATCCCGCCTGGCCGTGGACATGCTGACCTTCATCCGCCGCCAGGACGAGCTGATGCCCCTGGCCCGTGCCCTCGTGGCGGCAGCACCCGCCGCGGCCCTGGTTGATCCCGCCACCATCCGCCTGCTGGCCCCCGTGCCCCGGCCCGTGTCCATGCGCGACGGCTATGCCTTCCGCCAGCACGTGGCCACCGCCCGCCGCAACCGCGGGCTGGAGATGATCCCCGAGTTCGACCTGTTCCCCGTCGCCTACTTCACCAACCACCTGGCCGTGACGGGCCCCGGCGAAGTGCTGGTACAGGATCACCATCTGGAGCGCCTCGACTTCGAACTGGAGGTCGCCATTGTCACGGGGCGGCCGCTGAAGAACGCCACCCTGGAAGAGGCCGACGCCGCCATCTTCGGCTACATGGTGATGAACGACTGGAGCGCCCGCATGCTCCAGATGGAGGAGATGAAACTGTCGCTGGGCCCCTGCAAGGGCAAGGACTTCGCCACCAGCCTGGGGCCCTGGCTCGTCACCAAGGACGAGCTGAGGCTCGAACGGACGCCGAAGGGCGAGGTTCTCCACGCTCCCATGACTTGCGATGTAAATGGACACCGACTGTCCAATGGAAACGCGGACAGCATGAACTGGACCTTCGCCCAGATCCTCCAGCGCACCAGCTACGGCATCCAGATGCAGGCCGGCGAAGTCATCGGCAGCGGCACCGTGGGGACGGGCTGCCTGCTGGAGCTGAACGGCTCGAAGATCACCGACAACCTCTGGCTCAAGGCCGGCGACGAAGTGGTGCTGGAGATCGAAGGCCTGGGCCGCCTGGTGAACACCATCACCCACGCCCCGGAGCGG
>DASXUH010000170.1:0-3663 GCA_036504935.1 Geothrix sp.
AGAACGGGATGTCGTCGTCGGGAAAGCTGCCGCCGCCGCCCGCCGGGCTGGGGGCGCCGTGATCCTCGAAGTCCTGGGAGCCGCCGCCGGTCGCCTTGCCGCCGTAGCCGCCGGAATCGCGGCTGCCGCCATCTTCCATGCGGCCCAGCATGACGAAGTTGTCGCAGCGGATGTCGCAGGCGGTCTTCTTCACGCCAGCCTGGTCGGTGTACTCGCGGTACTGGATGCGGCCTTCCACCATCACCTGCTTGCCCTTGCGCAGGTACTTCTCGGCGATCTCGGCCTGCTTGCCCCACACCACGATGTTGTGCCACTCGGTCTTGCTCTGCTTCTCGCCGGCCTGGTTCTTCCACGTCTCCGTGGTGGCCACGGAGAAGCGGGCGACACTCTGGCCCGAGGGCGTGGACTTCAGCTCGGGGTCGCGCCCGAGGTTGCCGATGAGCAGCACTTTGTTCAATGAACCGGACATGATGTCCTCCTTTGTATCGGCGGAGCTCTCCGCCTCACCGTCGACTCAGACCATCTGAGGGGGTGGTAGGGTGAGAGGATTTCCTCGGGGAAGGACCATGTCAAGCGGCAACTCAAGCCTCCTGGTGAGCTGTAAAAACAAGTCTGGTGCCGAGAAGCATTACCTTCCCGCCCTGAAGGCCGCAGGCTGGACGGGACCCATCCAGCTGGTGGCCCCCGGCGACCCCCTGCCGGACCTGGCGGGCGTCGCGGGCTTCCTGCTCACGGGGGGCGACGACATCCATCCCCGCCATTGGGACGAGGCCGAGGCCGTGCATCCCAAGGCCGAGGTGGACGCCGACCGCGATGGCTTCGAGATCCCGCTCATCCGCGCGGCCTGGGACCGGAACCTGCCCATCCTCGGCATCTGCCGCGGCGAGCAGATCCTCAACGTGGCCCTGGGCGGCAGCATGGTCCAGGACGTGCCCGACCACTACGGCTGCGAGCCTTCGCGCCACCAGCATGGGACACCGGAGGTTCCCGACATGCACCACCGCGTGCAGCTGGCCCCGGCCTCGCGCCTGCGGGCCCTGCTGGGCGAGGACGTCTTCCTCGTGAACAGCCGCCACCACCAGGCCGTGAGGCGCGTGGCTCCACCGCTCGTGGCTGTCGGCTGGCATCTGGACACGGCCCACCCCGTCACCGGCCCCCTCATCGAAGCCCTCGAAGCCACCGACCCCAACCGGTGGGTCCTCGGCGTCCAGTGGCATCCCGAAAACCTCGTGGGCCTCAAAGGCCCCGCCGGAGACGCCGCCCGCGACCTCTTCGCGGCGTTCGTCCAAATCGCAAAGCAGGGACAGGATTAACAGGATGAAAAGCTGGATTAACAGGATTAAAGCCAAAGACAAACAAGATCCGTTTTTGTTTTAATCCTGTTAATCCTTCTGAATCCTGTTCATCCTGTCCCCGCTTTTCCTTCTGTTGGAGTCCCTGTGTCTGCTCCCATCCGTTTCGAGATCCGTGATCGCATCGCCACGCTGACGCTGGACCGCCCGGACAAGCTCAACGCGCTGGTGCCGGAGATGCAGGAGGGCTTCGAGGAGGCCCTGGCGAGGGCGGCAGAGCCGGGCGTGAAGGCGCTGTTCCTGCGCGGCGCGGGCCGGGCCTTCTGCGCGGGGGGCGACATCGGCTGGATCGCGAAGGCGCTCTCCGAGGGCCGCTGGACAGAGTTGGAAGCCCTGCTGGACCTGGGCGCCGCCGTGGCCCACGGCCTCGCCACCCTGCCCAAGCCCGTGGTGGCCTTGGCGCAGGGGCCCGCGGCCGGGGCGGGCATGAGCCTGGCGCTTTGCGCGGACCTCCGGATCGCGACGCCCGAGGCCGCCTTCAGCATGGCCTTCGTGAAGATCGGCCTGCATCCAGACTGGGGCGGCAGCGTCATGCTCTCGCGCCTGGTGAATCCCGCCATCGCCGCGGAGCTCATGCTGACCGGCGACACCCTCGACGCCGCCCGGGCCCAGGCCCTGGGCCTCGTGAACCGCATCGTGCCCGCGGATCAGCTGGAGGCCGCCGCGGAGGCCCTGGCCCAGCGCCTGGCTGCTGGACCCGGCGAAACCTTCGCCCGCATCAAGGCCTCCCTGCTCCGCAACCAGGGTCTGGACACCGACAGCCTCCGGGCCCGCCTGGCCGCCGAGGGCGCCCAGATGAAGGCCGCCATGCGGCATCCCGATGCAACCGAGGGACTGGCCGCCTTCCTGGGGAAGCGGGCGCCGAAGTTCGCATGAAAGCGGAGACAGGATTAACAGGATGAAAAGCAGGATTAACCGGATTAAAGCCAAATAAAACAAGACCTACTTTTGACGTTTTAATCCTGTTAATCCTTCAAATCCTGTTAATCCTGTCCTCGCTTTTCAATCTTTCCGCTCATCCTCTCCCCGCGTTTCAGGCCTTCGGGTAGGCCCGGCTCTGGGCGGCCTCGATGAGTTCCTTGATGCGGCGGGCGTCGGCCTTGGTGTGGCCGTGGCTGGTAAGGGGGTCGCTGCCCCCGGTGCTTTCGACGGTGAGATCGGACCACAGCAGGCCGGTCTCGATGCGGACGCTGGCCACCTTCGACAGGTGGATGCTGATCTCGTTCACGGTGAGCCAGGAGCGCTTGCGGCGGATCACGGCGGTATCCGTCACCTCGATGACCGTGATGAACAGGTGGTTGCCCTTGGTCCAGCGGCTGGCGCGGAAGGTCTCGGTGGCCATCAGAGGGCGCCTTTCGCGGCGGCAGCCACGGCTGCAGGGGTGATGCCGTAGGCCTCCAGCAGCAACTCGGGCTTGCCGCTCTGGCCGAACTGATCGTGCACGCCGACGCGACGCAGGGGCATGGGGTGGGCTTCGGAGAGGAGCTCGGCCACCACACCGCCCAGCCCGCCGTGGGCCTGGTGCTCCTCGCAGGTGACGACGGCCTTGTGCGTCTTCGCCAGCCTCAGCAGCGTCTCGCGGTCGAAGGGCTTGATGGTGGGGCTGTGCAGCACGGTGGCCTCGATGCCCTCGGTGGCCAGCAGCTCCGCCGCCGCCAGGCAGATGGACGTGCCCAGCCCGCAGCCCACCAGCAGCACGTCCTTGCCGGGGCGCATCACAACGGCCTTGCCGATCTGGAAGCGGTAGTCCTCGCCGTGGATGCGGGGGAACTTGTCGCGGGTGAGGCGGACATAGACAGGGCCTTTATAGGCATGGGCCGCACGGATCACCTGCTTCGTCTCGATGGCGTCGGCAGGCGAGATCACCGTCATGCCCGGGATCATGCGCATGAGGGCCAGGTCCTCCAGGCACTGGTGGGTGCCGCCGTCTTCGCCCACGGTGAGGCCCGCGTGGGTGGCCACGATCTTCACATTCTGGTGGCCCACGCCCACGGCCTGGCGCACGAACTCATAGGCGCGGCCCGTGGCGAACATGGCGAAGGTGCTCACGAAGGGCACCACGCCCGTAGTGCTCGCCCCGGCGGCGGCGGCCACCATGCCCTGCTCCGCGGCGCCCATGTTGAAGAAGCGGTCCGGGAATGCCTTGGCGAACTTGCTGGTGCGGGTGGACCCCGCCAGATCCGCGTCGAAGACGATGATGTTGGCGCCCTCGTGGCCCAGTTCCACCAGGGTGTCCCCGTAGGCGTCCCGCAGGCTGTCCATCACCACGCCCGCCTTGCCGCCCACGCCCGCCGTCTCCATGCCCGCCATG
>DASXUH010000171.1:0-12166 GCA_036504935.1 Geothrix sp.
CGACATCGTGCTCAACCAGCTCTACCAGCAGACCCAGCTCCAGAACAGCTTCCCCATCACCATGCTGGCCATCGTCAACGGCCAGCCCCGCGTCTGCACCCTCCGCGAGATCCTGCAGGAGTTCATCGGCTTCCGCCGCGAAGTGGTGACCCGCCGCACCCTGTTCCAGCTGCGGAAGGCGGAGGAGCGCCACCACGTCCTCATGGGCCTCAAGATTGCCCTGGACCACCTGGACGCGGTCATCAAGCTCATCCGGGCCGCCAAGAGCCCCGAAGAGGCCAAGGCCGGCCTCATGGCCGGGGCCTTCGCCACCGCCGCAGCCATCAAGAAGGACCCGACCCTCTGCCTGTCCGCCGTGCAGGCCCAGGCCATCCTGGACATGCGCCTCCAGCGCCTCACGGGGCTGGAGCGGGAGAAGATCCTCGACGAGCTGGCCGAGCTCGAGAAGGTCATCGCGAAGCTCAAGGCCATCCTGGCGGACGAGTCGCTGCTCCTGAAGGTCATCAAGGAGGAGCTGCAGCAGGTGGCCGATCAGTTCGGCAACGACCGGCGCACCGAGATCGTGGGCTACTCCGGCGAGATCCGCATGGAGGACGTGGTGCCAGACGACCCCATGGTCGTCACCATGTCCAAGGCGGGCTACATCAAGCGCACGGACCTCAACGCCTACCGCCGGCAGCGGCGCGGGGGCCGGGGCAAGGTGGGCATGAAGACCAAGGACGAGGATTTCGTCGAGCAGCTCTTCATGACCAAGGCCCACGACACCCTCATGGCCTTCACGGACAAGGGCATCGTCTACGCCCTCAAGGTTTACGATCTGCCCGAGGCCGCCGCCTCCACCCGGGGCAAGCACATCCGCAACCTCATCTCCCTGAAAGACGGGGAGAACGTCGTGACCCTCATGGCCCTACGGGACTTCCCCGAAGGGGAGAACCTGGTCTTCGCCACCAGCGACGGCACCATCAAGAAGTCCAGCCTGGCGGCCTACGCCAACATCCGGGCCAACGGCCTCATCGCGCTCAACATCGATGACGGCAACACCCTGGTGGCCGTGCGGCGGTCCACGGGCACCCAGCAGATCGTTCTGGCCACGGCCCAGGGCAAGGCCATCCGCTTCCCCGAGGAGGACGTCCGCGCCACGGGTCGCGCCACCACGGGGGTCCGGGGCATGAAGCTGGCCGCCAAGGACCACATCGTGGACATGGAAGTGGCCGACCCCCTGCCGGACCTGCCGGAAGGCGTGGAGCCCGACGAAAGCACGGAAGACCACGGCATGCTGCTCACGGTCTGCGAGAAGGGCTACGGCAAGCGCAGCCTCGTCCAGGACTACCGGCTCCAGGGCCGGGGCGGCACCGGCGTCATCAACATCCGCGCCGGCGTCCGCAACGGCCAGGTGGTGGGCTTCAAGCTCGTCAAGCCCGGGGAAGGGTGCCTCCTCATCAGCCAGGAGGGCATGGTCATCCGCTTCCTCATCGACGAAGTCCGCAAGACCGGGCGCAACGCCCAGGGGGTCGGCCTCCTCAAGCTGGCCAGCGCCGAGGACCGGGTCGTGGGCCTCGCCAAAATCGACGCCAGCGCCATGGCCCTGGACGAGGAAGAAGAGCTCATCGAAGGCGAAGTCGTCGCCCACCCGGGCCCCGATGAGAGCGGCGAGCAGCCGAAGCTGGGTTTGTAGTTCCGCCGAGGAACTCGGCATACGCAGAACAGCGCGGGCTTGCCCGCGCTGTTCTGCGTTAGAGGTACGCCGCCCAGTCGCCGTCCGGCAGCTCCACGGCCTCCCGCTCCAGCCTGGGCAGCCGTTCCACATGGAACACATGAGCCCAGGCGCGGTAGTGGTGGCCGCTTTCAAGGATCACAGGCAGGATCTCCCGGGTGAAGAGGCCCTCCTCCACGCCCAGCAGGGCGTCCAGGTCGGCCAGGGCGGAGTCGAGGTCGGCCTCGTCGTCGTAGCCCACGAAGTCGCCCCGGACCCAACCCTTTTCCGGGGGCGGGTCCAGGGGCTCGGGTCCCGGCACCAGGGCGGGGTACCCCGCAGGCAGATGGAAGAGCCGCCCCGCCACCCAGGCCCGGGTCAGCCCTTCGGGATGAGTACGCAACAGCCAGGCGTGGTTGGATCCACCCTCCCGAAGCGCCCCATAGACGAACAACCCGTCAGCAAACATTCTGATCTTCCCCCAAAGAGAATCATGCCCCAGGCGCCAAAGCGCCTGGGGCATGATTCTCTTACCTAAAGGCGCTGATTACTCGGGGATGGGGAACTGATCGGTCAAATGGAAGACCTCCTGGCGGACGCGGGCGAAGGTGCTTTCATCACCCCGGTGCCGCAGGGTGACGTCGAAGAAGCGGGCGATCTGATCCATCTCCTCCTCCTTCATGCCGCGGGTGGTGAGGGCGGGGCTGCCCAGGCGCACGCCCGAGGGCTTGAGGGGCGGGTTGGGATCGAAGGGGATGCCGTTCTTGTTGGTGGTCATGCCGGCCCGGTGCAGGCAGGTCTCGGCCTCGTGGCCCAGGAGGTCGTGGTCGCGCAGGTCCACCAGGAACAGGTGGTTGTCCGTGCCCCCGCTGACGATGCGCCAGCCCCGGTCCTGGAGGCCCTTGGCCAGGGCGTGGGCGTTGCGGATGACCTGGCCGCTGTAGGCCCTGAACTCGGGTTGCATGATCTCGTGCAGGGCCACGGCCTTGGCGGCGATGACGTGCATGAGGGGGCCGCCCTGGACGCCCGGGAACACGGAACGATCCAAATCCTTGGCATACTGTGACTTGCACAGAA
The DNA here is from genome assembly GCA_036504935.1 of Geothrix sp. GTDB lineage: Bacteria > Acidobacteriota > Holophagae > Holophagales > Holophagaceae > Geothrix. The sequence goes on from DASXUH010000171.1 coordinate 2,771, forward strand.
TCATGCCACCGCGGGGGCCGCGCATGGTCTTGTGGGTGGTGGTGGTGACATAATCCGCGTGGGGCACAGGGCTGGGGTGGTGGCCCGTGGCCACCAGACCGGCGATGTGGGCCATGTCGACCATGAGCAGGGCGCCCACCTCGTCGCAGATCTCCCGGAAGAGGGGGAAGTTCCAGGTGCGGCTGTAGGCCGAGGCACCCACCACGATCATCTTCGGCTTGTGCTGCCGGGCCAGGTCTCGGACCTCGTCCATGTCCACCCGCTCGTCCTCCTTGCGCACGTGGTAGGGCACGAACTTGTAGAGGATGCCGGAGCTGTTCAGGGGGTGGCCGTGGGTGAGGTGGCCGCCGTGGGCCAGGTCCAGGCCCATGACCGTGTCCCCGGGCTTGAGGGCCGCGAGGTAGACCGCCATGTTGGCCTGGGCGCCGCTGTGGGGCTGCACATTGGCGTGCTCGGCCCCGAAGATCTGCTTGGCGCGGTCCCGGGCGAGGTTCTCGATGATGTCCACCTGGCTGCAGCCGCCGTAGTAGCGCTTGCCCGGGTAGCCCTCCGCGTACTTGTTGGTGAAGTGGGAGCCCATGGTCTGCATGACGGCCCGGGACGCATAGTTCTCCGAGGCGATGAGCTCCAGGTGATGCCGCTGGCGCTGCACCTCCAGCTCCAGGGCCTGGAACACAGCGGGATCGGAGGTTCGGATCACTTCGTACATGGCGCAGGCTCCAGGGTGATGCCCCTATCCTAGCCGCGGTCCGCGAAGGCCAAGAGACCCACTTCGTGAGCGGGATCACAGGTCGGAGCCTGTGAGACACTGGAAGTCCGGAGTTCTTATGCCCTTCCTTCCGCCCCATGACGGTCCCGAGCTGGAGCGTTTCGAGCATCCCCTGGCCAGCCGCTACGCCAGCCGGGCCATGGTGCGCCTGCTCTCGCCGCTGTACCGCCAGCGGGTCTGGCGGCGGCTCTGGATCGCCCTGGCGGAGGCCGAATCCGAGTTGGGCCTGCCGGTGACGGCGGCCCAGCTCGCGGAGCTGAAGGCCACCCAGGATGCGGTGGACCTGGAGGTCATCGCGAAGCACGAGTCCGCCCTGCGCCACGATGTCATGGCCGCCATCCACGCCTGGGGCGAGCAGGCGCCGGAGGCCCGGCCCATCCTCCACCTGGGGGCCACCAGCTGCTTCGTCACGGACAACGGGGACCTCCTCATCGCCCAGGAAGCCCTGGTCCTCCTCCGCCGCCGGCTCCAGGACGTGATCGCTGCCCTGTCGGCCTTCGCGGCCCAGTGGCAGGACCAGCCGACCCTGGGCTTCACCCACTTCCAGCCCGCCCAGCCCACCACCGTGGGCAAGCGCGCCAGCCTCTGGCTCCAGGATCTGCTGCTGGACCTGGAGGATCTGGACCACCTCATCCGCACCACGCCCGTGCGCGGCGTGAAGGGCACCACAGGCACCCAGGCCAGTTTCCTCGAGCTGTTCGCGGGGGACGGCGCCAAGGTGGAGGCCCTGGAGCAGCGGTTCTGCGAGAAGGTGGGCTTCCCGGCCATCCCCGTCAGCGGGCAGACCGCCACCCGCAAGCTGGAGGACCGCATCGGCCAGGTGCTTTGCGGTCTCGCGGCCTCGGCCTCGAAGTTCGCCTGCGACCTGCGCCTCCTCCAGCACCTGAAGGAGGTCGAGGAGCCATTCGAGTCGAAGCAGATCGGCTCCAGCGCCATGCCCTACAAGCGCAACCCCATGCGCTCGGAGCGCATCAACAGCCTCGCCCGCTTCGTGCTGGGCCTGATGCCTTCGACCTACCAGACCAGCGCCACCCAGTGGATGGAACGCACCCTGGACGACAGCGCCCACCGCCGCCTGGCCATCAGCCAGGGGCTGCTGGCCGCTGACGCCATCCTGGTGCTCTTCCGCAACGTGGCCTCTGGCCTCGTGGTGTATCCCAAGATGATCGAGGCGCGCCTGGGCCAGGAACTGCCCTTCATGGCCGCCGAAGTGCTGCTCATGGAGGCCGTGAAGCGCGGCGGCGACCGTCAGGATCTCCACGAGCGGTTCCGGGTCGCGGCCCTGGAAGCGGGCCGCCGCATCAAGGCCGAGGGCCGGCCCAACGAGCTGTTGAAGCTCCTGGCGGCGGATCCCGCCTGGGCCATGACCGAGGCCGAACTGGCAGCCCTGCTGGATGCCCACCGCTTCACCGGCCGGGCCGGGGAGCAGGTGCGCCAGTTCCTGGCGGGCCCGGTGGCCGCCGCCCTGAAAGATCATGCCCCGGCCGAAGAGGCCGCTGTCCGCGTCTGACATCGAAAGGTTTTGACATGCTGAAACTCGCCGTCATCGGCGCCCAGACCCTGCTGGGCCGCGAACTCGTGAACGCCCTGGAGGCCCGGGAGGCCTCGGTGCTGCCGCTGTCCATCGGCGCCCTCACCGTGGAAGAGGAGGTGGGGGATCTGGTGGTGTTCGCGCCGAGCCGGCTCCTGCTGGAGGGGCTCGATGCGGTGATCCTGGCGGATACGCCCGACCTGGCCCTGCTGGAAGGCTTCCCGGGGCGCATCCTGGACCTCCGCTCCGAACCCGAAGCCCGGATCGATCCCATGCCCCTGGCGGGTCCCTGGCCCCAGGGTGCGAAATCACTGAGGGGCCGCCCGGCCCTGGAGCAGGTGCTGGCCCTCCTGCCCTCTCTGCTCGACGGGGTGGGCGAGGTCGGCGGCACCCACCTGCGCTCCGTGGCCTGGATGGGCGACCGGGGCCTGGACGGGCTCGTGGAACAGACCCTGGCCGTCCTCAACGGCGAGGATCCCGATCTGGCCAAGCTGGGCTACCGCCAGGCCTTCGAGGTGGTGCCGGTGACACCCGCCGCGGGCAAGGGCCGGCTCATGGAAATCCGGGTGCCCTCCTTCCATGGCGATCTACTGATCCTCCAGGTCCGTGCGGCGGAGGGGAAGACCCTGGCGAAGAAGGCGGCCCCGGCGGGCGTGGCCTGGGTGGAAGCAGCGCCCAGCTCCCGGGACGTGGCCATCAGCCACGATCTGCTGGCCTACCTGGACCTGACGGATGGCGGGAAGGCCGCCGTCCTCACCCTGGGTTTTGATCCCGTGCTGTGGGGGACCCTGCGACCCACCATGAGGGTGCTGGGGCTGATGGACTGAGGAACGGAAGGAACCATGGCCAAGAAGCTCGAGGAACCCCAGGAACGCGGCGACTTCTTCAAGTCCCTGGGGACCCTTTTCGCAGGCTTCGTGGCGAACCGCGTCGAGGAGGCGGTGACGAACCTGGGGCCGAAGCTGCTGCGCCCCCCGGGGGCCCTGGATGAGCTGGAGTTCCTCACCAAGTGCACCCGCTGCGACAAGTGCATGCGGGCCTGCCCCGAGAACGCCATCCTCAAGGCCGGTCCCAGCGCGGGGCTGGGCCTGAAGACCCCCTACCTCGACCCGAGGAGCATCCCCTGCTTCCTCTGCACCACGCTGCCCTGCATCGCGGAGTGTGACGACGAGGCCCTGGTCTGGCCCACGCGGACCCTGGCGGACGGTTCGGTGATCGAGGGGCCGAAGGCCGTGCGCATGGGCACGGCCCGGGTGAAGCCCGGCCTCTGCGTCACCTGGGGCAACCTGGACCGGGAACCTCGTGCCTGCCGCGTCTGCGTGGACCGCTGCCCCTACCCCGAAGAGGCGATCCGGATCACAGTACCCCGGGAGGGCGAGACCGTGGGCCATCCCGTGGTGGATGCGGACATCTGCACAGGGTGTGGGCTGTGTGTCTTCGCCTGCCCTTCCGAACCCGCGGCCATCGTGGTGGAGCCGCGGCGGGACTGAGGGTCAGGCGATGCTGATCCCCTCCATCTCCGCCACCTCGTGGGCGTTGAAGCTGGAGCGCACCAGGGGGCCGGCGTAGACGGTGTGGAAGCCGAAGGCCTTGGCCCTGGCGCCCAACTCCGCGAATTCGTCCGGATGCACGTAGCGCTTCACCGGGAGTTGGTGGCGGGTGGGCCGCAGGTACTGACCCAGGGTGAGGATGTCCACGTTGGCCTTGGCCAGGGCCTCGAACGTGTGCATCAGCTCGGACTCGGCTTCGCCAAGCCCGAGCATGAGTCCGCTCTTGGTTCGGAAAGCGTCCCCGTACAGCGCTTTTCCCATCGCCTTCGCGTGCGCCAGCACGCGAAGACTGCGCTCAAACCTGCCCGCGGGCCGGACTTCAGGATAGAGGCTGGGCACAGTCTCTGTGTTGTGGTTGAAGACGGCGGGGCCTGAGGCCACGACCCGGGCCACGGCGTCCAGGTCGCCCAGGAAGTCCGGCACCAGCACCTCCACCCCCACCCCCGGGTTGCGGCGGCGGATGGCCAGGACGGTTTCGGCGAAGTGGGCGGCCCCGCCATCCGGCAGGTCGTCCCGGTTCACGCTGGTGAGCACGGCGAAGCGCAGGTTGAGCGCCGCCACGCGCTCGGCGGTCTCCTGGGGTTCGTGGGGGTCCAGCAGGCGGGGCTTGCCGCTCTGGATGCTGCAGAAGCCGCAGGCTCGGGTGCAGATCTCGCCCATGAGCAGGAACGTGGCCGTGCCGTGAGTGAAGCAGTGGGTGCGGTTGGGGCAGCGGGCCTCTTCGCAGACCGTGTGCAGGTGCGAATCCCGCAGGTCCTTCTTCATGCCGTGCAGGTCGCCGAGCTTCACCCGTTCCTTGGTGATCCATTCGGGCAGGCGGGGGTGCCCCTCGAGGACTTCGCGGCCCACGCGCTTGGAGAAACGGGCCATCGGGCCTCCTGGCCCTCCAGTTTCCCGTAACAGGGCCGAATGGCCAAGCCACCGCCCTGGCGGTCGGGGCGCCAGCCCGGCTCCGGGAAACACTGAAAGGCGTGTGGCGTCCGTCAACCCTTGTCCCCACAGCCGGCGCCTACCGCCATAATGAGTTCCCTTGGACATCGTGGGTTTTCCTGGAGTGGGTCGGGTATGGCGTGGTTTGGTTGGGCACTGGTGTCGATGGTCCTCATGGGGCTGGGCAACCTGGGCATGAAGGCCGCTGGGCACTGGGGGCTCAATCCCGCTGCCGTCCTCTTCTGGGTGGTACTCGGTGAGGTGCCCCTGGCGCTGGCCTACTGGCTGTGGCGCGGGCGCCCCGGCGGCGCCGCCGGGGGCACGGCCTGGGCCCTGGCTGCGGGGATCTTCACGGCGGCGGCCTTGATCTGCGTGAACGAAAGCTTCTTCCGGGGAGCCAAGACCGCCGTGGCCATCGGCGTCATGAATGCCAACTTCATCCTCGTCGCCCTGCTGGCCTTCGTCCTCTTCCGCGAGCAGCTCCAGTCTTCCAAGCTGGTGGGGCTCGCGGCCACCCTTTCCGGCCTCTGGCTGATGGCCCGCTGAACCAGGAGCCCCGAAGATGGCCAATGTCCGACGCCTCCTGCTGGGCCGCCGCCTCGCCAGCGAGGAAAGCCACGAGGCCCGCATCAGCAATCCCGTCGCCCTGGCGGTGTTCAGCTCGGATGCGCTCTCCTCCGTGGCCTACGCCACCGGCGAGATCATGGCCGTGCTCGGCCCCTACATGGCCATGGCGGCCTTCGGGCCGGCGGTGCTGTCCTGGTCCTGGCCCGTGGCCGTGGGCATCGTGCTGCTGCTGACGATCCTGACCATCAGCTACCGGCAGACCATCTTCGCCTACCCCAGCGGGGGCGGCGCCTACATCGTGGCCAAGGAGAACCTCGGCGAGGTGCCGGCCCAGGTGGCGGGGGCCTCCCTGCTGGTGGATTACGTGCTGACGGTGGCGGTGAGCGTCTCCGCCGGCGTCACGGCCATCACCAGCGCGTTCCCCGCCGCAGATGCCCACCGGGTGGCCCTCGCCTTCCTGGTGGTCACCATCATCGGGCTGATCAATCTGCGTGGCGTCAAGGAGAGCGGCGCGGTCTTCTCTGTGCCGACCTATGGCTTCGTGATCTCGATGTTCGGGATCATCAGCCTGGGGTTCTGGCGCTACTTCGCGGGCGGCGTATCCGTGGGCGAACACCACGCGGTGGCGGCGCCTCCCCTTCCCGGCTGGATCGCCATCTGGGTGTTCATGAAGGCCTATAGCGCCGGCTGCACGGCCCTGACCGGCGTGGAGGCCATTTCCAACGGCGTGTCCGCCTTCCGGGAGCCCACAGCGCGGAATGCGGGCAAGACCATGGTGTCCATGGTGCTGATGCTCGGCGCCATGTTCCTGGGCATCACCTGGTTGTCCAACCACTTCGGCATCGTGTACACCGGCGAGGGCGAATCCCTGCTGTCCATGCTGGAGCACCGGATCCTGGGGAGTGGCGGGGGCCTTCCGCACGCCACCTATCTGATCATGCAGACCTTCACGATGCTGATCCTCTGCCTGGCCGCGAATACGGCCTATGCGGACTTCCCGCGGCTGGCGGCCATGATGGCGCGGGACGGCTTCCTTCCCCGGCAGTTCTCAAGCCAGGGCGACCGGCTGGTGTTCTCCAACGGGATCTTCATCCTGTCGCTCCTGTCGGGGATCCTGCTGTGGATCTTCAACGCCCGGGAGCACCACCTGCTGCCGCTCTACGCCGTGGGCGTGTTCCTGGGCTTCACCCTCTCCCAGACCGGCATGGTCCGCCACTGGGTCAAGCTGCGGGGGCAGCGCTGGGCCCTCAAGTCGGTCATCAACGGGGCCGGCGCCCTCACGACCCTGATCGTGATGATGGTCATCATCGTGACGAAGTTCACCCATGGCGCCTGGGTGGTGGTCCTCGTCCTGCCCCTCATGGTGATGACCTTCTTCAACATCCACCGGCACTACATCCGGGTGAAGTCCATCCTGGCTGGGAGCCGGGCGGATTTCATCAGCCCCCGCAAGAACCGGGTGGTGGTGCTGGTCTCCGGCATCCACTCCGGGGTGGTGCAGGCCCTGAACTACGCCAAGGTGATCGCGGATCACGGCGAGGTGGAGGCGCTCACCGTGGATTTCCCCGACGAGCACGGCCGGGACAGCGCCGCCCTGGAGAAGCTGCGGTCCGATTGGCCGAGGTACTGCGAGGGCATCCCCCTCCGCTCCATCCGCAGCCCCTACCGCAAGATCGTGGAGCCCATCGTGGAGGAGCTGGACCGCATGCGCCGCGTGGAGCCGGAATACACCATCACAGTGATCCTGCCGGAGTTCGTGACGGGCCACTGGTGGGCCAACGTGCTGCACAACCAGACCGCCTGGCGGATCAAGGGCACCCTGCTCATGAAGCCGAAGACCGTGGTCATCTCGATCCCCTACCACCTAGAGCCCATACTGGAGTAGCTTTCTGTCCGGGAGTGACGGATGCAGAGCTTGAGGCGGATCCTGCTGGGCCGGCGGTTGGCCAGCGAAGAAACCGAGCACACCAAGATCAGCAATCCCGTCGCCCTGGCGGTTTTCAGCTCCGACGCCCTGTCCTCGGTGGCCTATGCCACCCAGGAGATCATGGCCTCCCTCGCGGGCACGATGGGCCAGGCGCTCGGGGCCAGCGCCCTGGCTGGCGCGACGGCCTACGCCCTGTTCGGCTGGTCCATCCCCGTGGCCCTCGGCATCGTGGGCCTGCTGGCCATCCTGGCCGTCAGCTACCGGCAGACGATCCTCGCCTACCCGGGGGGCGGCGGCGCCTACATCGTCGCCATGGAGAACCTGGGTGATCTCGCGGCCCTGACCGCCGGCGCCTCCCTGCTCCTCGACTACATCCTCACGGTGGCCGTGTCCGCCTCCTCGGGCGTGGCGGCCATCACGGCGGCCCTGCCGGCCCTGGAGGGCCACAACGTCTCCCTGACCCTGCTGGCCATCGGGTTCATCGCCATGATGAACCTGCGGGGCGTCAAGGAAAGCGGTGGGCTGTTCGCCATCCCCACCTATGGCTTCGTCATCAGTGTCTTCCTGATGCTGGGCTACGGGACTCTGAAGCTCGCCCTCCAGGGAGGGCCCACGCCGGTCCAGGTCCAGCAGGCCGCCCAGCAGGGCACCCATCTGGCGGGCCTCACCATGGTGTGGGTGTTCATGCGGGCCTACAGCGCCGGCTGCACGGCCCTGACGGGGGTGGAGGCCATCAGCAACGGCACCACGGCCTTCCGGGATCCCGCCGGGCCCAATGCCGCCAAGACCATGGTGTGGATGGTGGGACTGCTGGCGGTCATGTTCCTGGGGATCACCCTCCTGGCCCATCGCTTCGGGGTGACCTACCAGCACAGCCTGGACCCTTCGGTGGTCGCGGAAACCCTGATGTCCAAGCTGAACAAGGCCATTCTCGGGGATGTCAGCCACGGCTTCCCCAAGCTGGTCTACTACGTGGTCCAGGGCTTCACCTTCGCCATCCTGGTGGTGGCCGCGAACACGGCCTTCGCCGACTTCCCCCGCCTGGCGGCCCTCCAGGCCCGGGATGGCTTCCTGCCCCGCCAGTTCGCGAGCCAGGGCGATCGCCTGGTGTTCTCCAACGGCATCCTCATCCTCTTCTTCTTCTCGGGTCTGCTGGTCTGGACCTTCCACGCCAACACGGACATGCTGCTGCCCCTCTACGCGGCGGGCGTGTTCATGGGCTTCACCATCAGCCAGACGGGCATGGTGGCGCACTGGCGGAAAGTCCGGGGGACCCACTGGCACGCCAAGGCGGCGGTGAATGGGCTGGGCGCCATCACCGCACTCGTGGTCCTGCTGGATATCGCCATCACCAAGTTCATTCATGGCGCCTGGATCGTGATCCTGCTGGTGCCCATGCTGGTGGTGATCCACTACAACATCCGGCGCCACTATGTGGGCGTGAAGGGCAAGCTCGCCGCCAGCCGGACGGACGCCTTCCTGCCCACCAAACATCACGCCCTGGTGCTGGTGAACAGCATCCACAGGGGGGTGGTGCAGTCCCTGCTCTACGGTCGCCATATCGCCGGGGACCGGGTGGAGGCCTTGACCGTGGACCTGGGTTCCGACGGCACCCGGGAAAGCCAGGCCATGGAGAAGCTCCGATCGGACTGGAACATCTACGGCATGGGCGTGCCCCTGCGCTGCATCCCCAGTCCCTACCGGAAGATCGTGGAGCCCATCCTGGTGGAAGTGGACCACATCAGGAACGCCGAGCCGGAGCTGGTCCTCACGGTGATCCTGCCGGAGTTCATCGCCCCGAAGTGGTGGCAGCAGTTCCTCCACAACCAGAGCGCCCTGCGGATCAAAGCCGCCCTGCTCACGAAGCCCGGCGTGATTGTCACGTCGGTGCCCATGCTCCTGCCCTAGGGTCTGTTTTCAAAGTGGATGCGAGCCGCGACGGATCCAGCCGCGTGATCCAGCAAGGCAGAGGCCGCAGGGCGATGTGGTGCATCGTTCACCATCCGCGCAGCGGATAGGGCCGCATCGGCGCAGCCGATGGCGGGGGCAAAGCCCCGAGGGCCGCAGGCCCGAGCCAGGGCCGCTAACGCAGCTGGTCGCGCGGCTGGCCCCGTCCCGGAGG
>DASXUH010000172.1:0-5894 GCA_036504935.1 Geothrix sp.
CAGGGGGCCGACAAAGCCCTGGACGCAGGCTCCGCGACCACCCCATGATCTAGGGCCGTGCCCTTGGAAAGTTCCGTGCTGACGCGCCTCGGCAAGTTCGACATCATCCGGCTGCTCGCCCAGGGCAGCATGGGCGACATCTACGTGGGCCACGATCCGATCCTCGACCGTGAGGTGGCCATCAAGGTCATCCAGACTTCCGCCGCCGCCGGGCCCGAAGCCCGGGAGCGGTTCGCCCGGGAAGCCCGGGCCGCCGGGGCGCTGAACCATCCGAACATCGTGACCATCCACGAGATGGGAGAGGAGCAGGGGGTGCTCTACCTCGCCATGGAACTGGTGAAGGGAGAGGACCTGGGCACCCTCATCCGGGCGGGCACGCTGGCGCCCCGGGACATTCTCGAAGTCCTGGCCCAGGTCTGCGACGGGCTGGCCGTGGCCCACCGGCACCAGGTATTGCACCGGGACATCAAGCCCTCCAACATCCGCGTGCTGTGGGATGGCAAATCCCTCCAGGCCAAGGTGCTGGATTTCGGCGTGGCCAAGATCCTCAATTCCGACGCCACGGATGCGGGCACGGTGTTCGGCACGGTGAATTACATGGCGCCGGAGTACCTCCAGAGCGGGCGTCCGGACCCTCGCAGCGATCTCTTCGCCGTGGGCGTGGTCCTCTACGAGGCGCTGACGGGCATCCCCCCCTTCGATGGGCCCAGCCCTGGATCTGTGATCTACCGGCTCTTGCACGAAACACCGCCGCCCCTACCGCCCACGGCTTTCCACGGCATCAGCCGTGATCTGCAGAGCCTCCTGAACTGCGCCCTGGCCAAGGATCCGGCGAACCGGTTCCAGCTCGCGGAGGAGCTGGCCGCCGCGCTGCGCTCGGCCAAGGAGCCCGCCTGGCGCTGGAGCCAGGAGCGTCCCTCCGCGGCAGCCCAGGGCGCCCGGCCGGCGGTGGGTCCGCCAGGCGCGCCACCGAGGGGCCTGCCGGCCGCCACGGCGCCGAAAACCACGCCAACCCTGAAGCCGCTGCGCGAGACCTCCGGCCCGCGCCGGATGGCGGGTGCGGCTGAGCCGGTTCCTCCACCGGCCCCTGGAGAGGCCCGTCCCGAGGAGGATCCCTTCAGCCGGGCGGAGGTCCGCAAAGACGTTCTGGAGACCACCCGGCGGCAGCTCCTCCAGGCCCTCGCGATCGATCCCGGCAATGCCAAGGCCCATGCGATGCTGCTGGTCACCCTCTACCGCCTGGGCTGGATGGATGCTGTGATGCAGAGCCTGCGCCGGGCCCGGGACGGTGGCATTCCCGCCGCAGTCCTGCTGGCGGTTCCCCGGTGCGCCCAGCTCGTGGAGGAGGAGGCGGGGAACTGCCGCATGCCTCTGGAGCTGCATCGGGAGTTCATGGCGTACCTGGGGGACTGAGCGGCTTCGGCTCAACGCTCCTGGATCTCGAGGATCCGCCAGTCGCCACCCGTCTTCCGCCAGCGCAGCCCAAAGGAGCGCCGGGAAGCGTCCTGGGGCAGCAGGCCCCCACTGCGGCCCGTGAGGATCAGGTCCACGTCCTGGAAGGCCTCGTTCCCCCGCACGGTGACTTCGTTGCGGACCACGGTCACGCCCACCTTCTCCTGCCGGAACATGCCCATGAGAAACAGGCGCGCGGCCGCCTTGTCCATGCCCTCCGGCCCCCGGAAGGTGGCATCCAATGGCTGGGCGGCCGCGCCGGCATCGCCGGCCTCCACGGCGGCCACGCAAACCCCGAAGGCCTTCCGGACCTGATCCTCGGGCTTGTCGGATCGACAAGCCAGCAGGGCCAGGGCCATAGAAACCGAAGCGATGCTTTTCCTCACGGCCAAGCCCCTTCATGCTGGAGGTTCACGGAAGGATACCGCCATGACCTCCGAAGGCCGTTTCGACACCCGCTGCATCCACGCTGGCCAGTCACCGGATCCGAACAACGGCGCCATCATGACGCCGGTCTACTTCACGAGCACCTACGTGCAGGAAGGCATCGGCCAGAACAAGGGCTTCGACTACGCCCGCGTGCGCAATCCCACCCGTGACGCCCTGGAGGCCAACCTGGCGGCGCTGGAGGGCGGCGCCCATGGCATGGCCTTCGGCTCTGGCATGGCGGCGGTGCAGGCCACCTTCGAGCAGCTCTCCAGCGGCGACCACGTGGTGCTGGGCGACAACGTCTACGGCGGCACCTTCCGCCTGCTGGACAAGGTGATGACCCGCTTCGGCCTCACCTACACCCAGGTGGACACGGGTGATCTGGCCGCGTTCAAGGCCGCGCTGCGGCCGAATACGAAGCTCGTGATGCTGGAGACGCCCACCAATCCCATGCTGGGGCTCACCGACATCCCCGGCGTCCGCCAGGTCATGACGGTGATGGGCTCCAAGGCCGTGCTGGCGGTGGACAACACCTTCGCCACGCCCTACAACCAGCGGCCCCTGGAGCTGGGCGCGGACCTGGTCTTCCACTCCACGACCAAGTACCTGAACGGCCACAGCGACTCCATCGGCGGCATCGCCATCACCAACCGGGAGGACATCGCCGAGGGCCTGCGTTTCCACCAGAAAGCCGCCGGCGGCATCCTCTCGCCCATGGAGTCCTGGCTCATCCTGCGGGGCACCAAGACCCTGCACCTCCGCATGGAACGCCACAACCAGAGTGCCCTCACCATCGCCCGCTGGCTGGAGGGCCGGAAGGACCTCAAAGCCGTCTACTATCCCGGCCTAGAATCGCATCCCCAGCACGCCCTGGCCAAGCAGCAGATGAAGGGCTTCTCCGGCATCGTCAGCTTCGATACCGGCGATGCCGAGCGCACCCGGCGCATGGCGTCCTCGTTCAAGGTGTTTTCGCTGGCCGAGAGCCTGGGCGGCGTGGAGAGCCTCGTCTGCCACCCCGCCAGCATGACCCACGGCAGCGTGCCCGAGGCCGACCGCCAGCGCCTGGGCATCAACGACAACCTGCTGCGCCTCAGCGTCGGCGTGGAGGACGTGCAGGACCTCATCGAGGACCTGGAGCGGGTGCTGAAGGTCTAGCCCAGCCCGTGCGCCTGGTACAGCTCCGGGTAGCTGCGGGGCTCGGCGCGGTCGGGGGCGAGGCCCAGGCCCTCCATGGCGGCGCGGATGGCCTGGGGATCGCCCTCCAGCTCCAGGTAGCAGCCGAAGGGCGTTTCGTCGAGACAGGCCTCCAGTTCAGCGCGCTCCCACACGGCGCGCACCTTTTCCATGCGCATCACGGGCTCGAAGCCCAGGGCGCGGAGGATGGCTTCCATGGCCTCGCCATCCTCGATGCCGGTTTCCTGTTCGGGGCGGATCTTGAGCATGGCATCGGGCACCTTGGGGCCCTTCCAGGTCAGCCGGAAGGCCCCCGCAAAGCGTCGTGTCCGCAGGGCCGAGCCCGCGGCCCGAAGTTCGCCGTTCCGGTCCCAGAGCACGCTCGCTTCCGGCTGGGCGGGGATGGTCTCCCGGAAGCCCAGGGCCTCCAGCAGGGGACGGTAGGGCCCGGTGGCGGGGATGCGCAGCTTCAGCTCGGTTTCCACGGCGGGTTTGTGCTTCATCGCGGCGCGTCTCCGATCAGTCATGATGGTGCTGTCCCTGCGGCCCCATCGTGATCCCACAACGGTACATCATCGCCACCCTCTTCATCGCTGCCATGCTGCTGCTCTTCGCGGTGGTGCAGGCGCCGCGTCCCGTCAGCGCCGGGGGTGTCTCCGCGGTGGAGGTTCCGTCGATCATGAATCTCGGAGGCTACGAATCCCTGGCCGAACTGCGGCTGGAGGACGGCTGGGCTCCCCGCTTCCAGGGAACCCTCGATCCGGACCAGTCCGACCCCTGGCCCTTCGAGGGGGGCTTCGGCACGCCCTGGGAGCCGGCCTCGCCCTACCTGGGCGACCAGGGCCTGGCCCTGAACGGCCCCGGTGGACGCAGCGAGGTGGTGCTGTGGAAGGGGCTGGAATGGCGCCGCTACCGCTTTGATGCGCCCCTTGCCTCGGCCCGGCTCGACCCGGTCAAGGGCAGCCGCCTGCTGGTGACCCTTCAGATGGGGGGTGGCCGCTTCGAGACTCGGCTGCTGGAGGTGCCCGAGGGCCGGGTGATCTGGTCCACGGAATCCGGTCCCTGGAGCCGCTTCAGCTGGGATGGGAAGGCCGTGCTGCTGGGGTTCTTCGAGAAGGCGGAGCCCAGGGGGGAGTCCCGCCTGCTGGTCAGCACCCTCTCCCTGGAAGCTGATCCGGGTGAACCCACCCTCGCCGCCTGGGACGAACCGGGCCTGCCACCGCCGCCCCGCGGCCTGGCCGCCAAGCTGGAGGCCCTGTCAGACGATGGCCGGGATCTCCCCGGGGCCCGCCTCGAGCTGTCCTGGCATGCGGGAGACCGGCTCTGGTTCCCGCGGGCGGACCGCCTCTGGTACGGCGGCGCCCAGGGTTGGTCGGCCTGGGTCCTGCAGGGCGGCCGGTGGCGCCGCGCCGCGGCCGGCCCGGGACTGCTGACGGCCCATCCGCCCCAGCACATGGCCCTGGTGGCGCCGCTCCCGGATGAGGGGATGGTCCGGCGCACCACTCCGGTGGCCGCGGTCGAGTGGACCCCAGTGCCCGAAGGGACGCTGCCCTGGCCCGCCTGGGATGCGGCCTGGGCCTGGCGGGGGAACGGCGCCTTCGATGCCTGGGACCAGCGGTGGAATGAGAGCGCTCTTCCGCCGGAGCGTCAGCGCCAGGCCCTGATCGAGGCGTACCGTCCGGAGTGGCGCACGGCCATGAACCTGCGGGCCTCCGTGAAAGGCTGGCTGCCCGGGGGCCCGGAAGTGGCCCTGCGCGAGCCCCTCGGCGCCGCGTGGATCTGGGTGGGGGACCGGGTGCTGCTGGTGCGCCTGATGGAGGCCGAACGGGTACGGCTCTTGAAGAAGCTGCTGCGCTGACCCATTCGCTTGCGTTGGAAGTGCGCATTTCTGGTAGCGTTGTGCCCAGCCACTCTTTCTTCCTTCCGGCCTCCCGAGGTACCCAGATGCCCCGCCTCCTCCTCGTGGACGACAACCCCAGCATCCACCGCATCGCCGAATCCCTGTTGGCTCCCACGGATGTGGAACTGGTCTGTGTCGATTCCGCGGCCGAGGCCCTGGACCGTATCGAGCGGGGGGAACACTTCGACGTGGCCCTGGTAGATACGACCATGCCCGGCATGGACGGGTGGACCCTGCTCACCCGTCTGAGGGAGATGGAGGCGACCGCCCACCTCCCCATCGCCCTGATGGCCGGGGTGCTGGATCCCGTGGATCCCGCCCGGCTGGCCAAGGCGCCGATCCAGGGTTTCCTGAAGAAACCCATTGAACTCCGCGAGCTGGGAGACCGAGTCAGGGCCCTGCTGGCCACTCCCGTCGTGGCCGCCGAACCGCCGGCCATCGCCATTGAACCGCCGGCCTTCGCTGCCGCGTCGCCAGCCTTCACCGCTGCGCCCGCCACCCCGGCCATGGATCTCGCCAGGACGGCCGACCTGCCCCTGTCTGACTTCAGACCCGAACTCCCCCCCGCCGAAGGGGTCGAGCCCCTTCCTCCGCTGGACCTGACCTCCGACCTCGAGCTTCCCGGGGTCGAGGATGATCTGCTCGTGCTTTCGGCCGAGGACCTCTGGCCCGAGGAGGTCTCCGCCGAGGTCCCCCCGGCTTCGGCCGCCCAGCCTGTGGCGGTGACGACGGGTGTGCACCTCGAGCTGGAGGAACTGGATCTGGAGAGCCTCCATGGCCTGACCTCCGAGCCCATTCTCTCCGAACCGCTTCCTGTTCCGCCCTTGGCTGAATCCAGGCCCGCCCCGCACGAAGCCCCTGCGGCGGAGGCCCTGGCCGAGGAAAGCCTCCCCTCCTTCACCGACCTTGAAGCCTTCGAGGACTTGGGGGGTGGCATCGA
>DASXUH010000173.1:0-18443 GCA_036504935.1 Geothrix sp.
CAGCGGTTCCTGCGGGCGGGGCTGGTGGACCGCCTCATCATCACCCGGGTTCCGGTGCTGATCGGCGAGGGTATCCCGCTCTTCAGCACCCTGCCTCAGGACATCCGCCTGCGCCATGTCGCCACCCGGTCCTTCCCGAGCGGCCTGGTCCAAAGCGAGTACGAGGTGCTCCGCTGACGGGCCGGCCCTACTGGCTGCCCCTACTGGCCGCCCCCCTGCCTGTCGTACTTCCCGGGCTGCTCGATGTAGACCACGGCCCCGTCCGGCTGGCTGTTCGAATGGGGATGGTTCGCCGGGATGAAGACATAGGAGCCGGGCCCGAAGGGCTGCTCGTGGCCCGGATTCGACCCGTAGCGGAAGGTGCCCGACACCACCACGAGCCTCAGGTCGCTGGAGTGGGTGTGGACGTCGCTCGTGCTGCCCACGGGGAACTTGAGGAAGCCACGCCAGGCCCCCGAGGCATGGTGGCCCTGGATGTCCGAGACCAGGACGCCGGGCCTTTTGGGGGACAGCTCCTCCCAGGACAGCTTGTCAGCGGCGAGGGCCACCGCCTTGCCCGGGGCCTCGCCCCCCTGGGCGAAGGGCGCGAGGGCCAGCGCGCCGGCGATCATGACCGAGGGAAGCACGAAGAGCCTTGAAAGTGGGACCCGCATGGCCTCCTTCTTGTAGAAAGCCCGCACCGGGCAGTCAGACGATAGGCCCCTGCCATGCTTGTCGCAACAGCGGCCCGCCCGGAAAGATGGAGGTCGCCAAACCCATCCCGGACTGGGAGCATCCAAGAGACGGATGTGCGGAGGTGCCCATGCTGCCCAGTCTGCTGCTGCTTCCCATGGTGGTCCTGCAGGCGCCCGCACCCTTGCCGGTGGTGGAAGCCAAGAACCTGCCCCCGGCCCCGCGGGGGCCCATGGTGCCCGAGCGCCGGGATGCCGGGGCGGAGCCAGGCATCATTGGCAGGACGCGCCGCGGCGCCCGGAGCGGACCTTCCATTCCGGCTCTGCAGCTGCCCGCGGGCAGCGTCCGCGTGACGGACAAGATTCCTGATATCAGTGGCTGGCGGGCCTATGCCATCGAGGTGCCCGCGGGGGGCAAGGTGAAGGTGCACCTGGTGGAGGGCCGGAAGGCCTGGTTCCGGGTGCTGGCCGTGAACGCCTGGGGGCGGGATGAGGCCGGATTGCTCCAGAACCGGATCCCCACGGGCGAACCCCAGGCCACCTATAAGAACCCCAGCCAGGAGACACGCACCATCTACTTCATCGTGGACACCCTGGACGTCAACATGAGTGGCGAGCCCTACACCATCGACGTCATCCGCGGCTAGGGTCGACCTTCGGCGGATCGCCGGGCAGGCGCTGGAGCTTGAGGGGCAGGGCGTCGTGGAAGGCCTTCTTCAGGGGGGCGGGGGCTTGGCTCCAGGCTTTCAGGGCCGCGGCGCGGGTGGGATAGGCGCCGTAGCAGGCCTGCCACCAGCGGAAGCCGTCCGGGCGCACGTAGGGCAGCACGAGCACGTCTGGAGCCTTGGGGCCGGCGGCCCGGGCCACCTGCTTGAGGCCGTCGGCGCGGCCGGAGACCACCAGCCGGAGCGTCCAGGACCCTTGCGGCGCGGCAGCCCGCAGGGCGGCGCCCCGGTGCAGAGCCTCCTGGAGATCCATGTGTTCCAGGGGCTTCACGGCCTCTTCCGGGTCGGCGAGGTCCTTCTCGGTGAGCACCCGGCGCGGGGTCTCCACCTGGACCTCGATGCTGCGCGACGAGCCCCCCAGGATGTTGCTCACGCTGAGGGTGTAGACCGTGGTCCGGTCGGGCACCACGGCGATGCTGGACTGGCCATCCAGCTCCAGGCCGCCGGGTTCCAGACGCACCTTGGCGTCCCCCTGGCAGACCCACTTCAGGTCCACCTGCTCGCCGGGCTTCACCACCGTGCGGCTGGCCTCGAAGCTGCAGACGCTGGCCGTGGAGGCCTTGGCGGCCTTGGCAAGGGCGAGGGCCTGGTGGCCCAGCACCGACACCTCCACCGTGCGGCTCTGGCCACCGGCGGCGTTGTTCGCGGTGATGGTGTAGCGGGTGCTCTCCAGGGGCGTGACGGTGACTTCGCTCTTGCCATCCAGTTCGAGTCCGCCGGGCTCCAGACGCACCTTGGCGCTGCCCGCGCATTCCCACTTCAGCACCACCGGATCGCCCGGCAGCACCGCCTTCGCGCTGGCGTCGAAGGCGCAGATGCGGGCAGCCTCGCCCAGGGGCAGGCCGGGGGTGACGCGCACTTCCGCGTGGCCCAGTTCCGCGCCATTCGGCCCCGCATCGAAGACGCGGTACGTCGTCGTGTAGGCGGGCCGCAGCGTCACCTGGGACCGTCCGGGCAGGATCATGCCGCCGGGCTCCAACCGCACCTGGGGCACCTGGGGACAGACCCAGGTGAGCAGCACCGATTCGCCGGGGCGCACCTCCTTCGGCTCGGCGATGACGGCCACGGTGGTGGCGGCGGCAGGAGCCTGGGCGTAGAGGGCCACCAGGGGCAGGAGTGGAAGCATTCTGGGAGTGTATCGCCGGAAGAGCCACCGGTGATGAAGGCCCATTTGCCGTGTTGAATCCAGAGAATATGGACAAGGGATGTAGACTTTTTGCGATCATCCCGGATTCCTGAAAGGATGGGTGCGCTGCCTGAGCGGGAGGGCCCGCCCACGCTGGTGTCCCGTTTCGTCGGCTCCCATGGCAACCCAGACTGTCAGCCCACTCCAGCCAGGTGATGTGGTCGGCCACTACCAAGTGGAGGCCTTTGTCGCTGAAGGCGGCATGGGGCGGGTCTTCCGGGCCTGGGATGTCTCGCTGGAGCGCCATGTCGCCCTGAAGATCATCCGCGCGGACCATGCCAGCCAGAGGGCCGCCCTGACCCGGTTCCAGCGGGAGGCCCAGATCCTCGCCAAGCTCGACCACGCGGGAATCTGCCATGTGTACGACTGGCTGGAGCATCACGGGACCCTGGTCATGGCCATGGAGTGGGTGGACGGCACGCCCCTCGCGACGCTGGTGGAACAGGGCCCGCTGCCAGTCCCGAAGGCGATCCGGCTGCTCCGGGAGGTGGCCCTGGCGCTGGCGGCGGCCCACGGCAAGGGCATCATCCACCGGGACCTGAAACCATCCAACATCCTGATCACACCGGAAGGCTCGGCCAAACTCCTGGATTTCGGCCTGGCCAAGAACTTCGAGGGGGCGGTCCCGGAGGACCGCTGGGAGAGGCAGTCCGCCTCCCCCGAGGACGACACCACGGCGGTGACCACCTCAGGTTCCGGGCGGTCGCTCACGCAGCCCGGCATGGTCATGGGCACCCGCGGCTTCATCGCCCCCGAGCTGCTGATGGGGGAAGCCGCCACGGCGGCCACGGACCTGTACGCGCTCGGGGTGGTGGCCTCCCTGGCCCTCGTGGGCGATCCACCGCCCGGGAAGGACAGGGCCCCGATCCCCTGGACCCGGCGGGTGCTCAAGTGGCGGTCCGGTCAGACCCAGCAGTCCACCGGGCATCCCCCCGGGCCCCACGCCCTCCGGAACTTGGTGGATCGCCTGCTGTCACTGGACCCGGATACCCGGCCCGGGGCCCCGGAGGTGGTCGAGGCGCTGGACCAGATCCAGGCGCCAGCCTCCCCGGTGTGGTGGGCGGCCGCCACGGCGGCCGTCACGCTGCTCCTGGTCGGGCTCGGAGTCTGGGCCTACGGGCGGGGCGCGATCCCCGAGTTCTCGGCCTCGCGCCAGGCCCGGCTGGTGGTGGTGCCGGTCCGGACCCTCACCCCGGCCCCCGGCCTCACCTCCGCCAGTGAGATCGCCACCACGGACCTCCTCGAACACATCCTCCGCACCTTCCCCCAGGTGAAGGTGGTCCAGGACCGGGACCGGGGGCAGGCTCCGCCCCGGCTCCAGGCGCCCACGGGAGAGACCGCGGAGGAGGCCGAGCGGGAGTTCCTCCGCCGGCTCGTGAACCGGACGGGCGCGGACCTGGTGGTGCTGGGCGAGATTCTGAGGCCACCCGGTTCGGCGCAGACTGCGCTGCGGGTGAGGCTGCTGGACCGCCAGGGCCACCTGAGGGCGAGCCGGGAGGCCCTCTCCCGGGCCTCAAACTACGAACCCAACCTGGCGGTGCCTGCGGTGCTGCAGGAGCTGAACCGGAGCCTGTCGCCCCTGGGGCGCTCCCCGGCCTTCCCGGCCCTGCCCTCGAAGGAGGCCCTCGACGCCTACGGCCTGGGCCTCGACCTGGTCCAGCAGGGCGATGCCGCCCGGGCCCTGCCATGGCTGGAGAAGGCGGTCTTCCAGGCGCCGAACTACGCGCCGGCCCTGACTCGCTACGGCTGGACGCTGCTGGTCAAAGGGGATCCCAGGACGTTTCCCACCCTCATGTGGGCGCGGGCGGTGGCCCGGGAATCGGGGGACCGCTTCTCCGAGGCCCAAGCGCTGATCAATCTGGCCCTCCTCGCCCGGCGGAACGACCGGCCCGACGCGGAGAAATCGCTGCTGGAAGAGGCCCTGACCCTCGCCCGGACCTCCGCGGACCGGGATCTCCAGGCGCAGGTCCTGGACGAGATCGGGGTCCATCAGATCAACCGGGGGGACCATCCCGCGGCGGAGCTCGCGCTTCATCCCGCCCTCCAGATGGCCACCGAGATGGGCAACCGCCGGCAGCGCGCCCATATCCTGGTGAACCTCGCCAATGTGGCCAAGTACCAGGGCAGGAGTGGCGAGGCCCGGGATCTGTACCTCCAGATCATCGCCGAGGCCGCCATCCTGGAGGACCTCAGGCTCGAGGCCGTGAACCGGAACAACCTGGCCATTCTGGATCTGGAAGAGGGGCGGCTGGGGCCCGCCGAGCAGGCTTTCCAGAGGGTCTTGGGACTGCGGCGGGAGTTCGGGGATGTCGAGGGCGAAGGCCGGGTGCTGATGAACCTGGGGATCGTGGCCTACATGCAGGGGGATTTCGATCGGGCCAATGAACGGTACGAGACTGTCCTGAGGGGGGCCAGGGAGCACCAGCTGCTCCAGATCCAGGGCCGCTGCCTCTACCGGCTCGGGGACGTCCTGAGGGCCCAGGGCAAGCTGGGCCCCGCGGTGATCCGCCTGGAGGAGGCGCGGGAAGTGCTGCGGACGAAGGGGACGCCGGGAAACCAGGCGGAGGTCCTGGCCGCGCTCGCGGAATGCCGGGCGCGCCAGTCCAATCCCGTGGAAGCCGAGCGTCTGGTCGAGGAAGCGCAGCGCATCGCCGGGGAGGGGCCGCAGATCTGGCGGGCCCGGGCCTGGGTCATGCACCAGCGGGGCCGCCATAAGGAGGCCCTGGACTGCCTGTCCCGGGCCCTGGAAGATCCCCGGAAGGAGGATCCCGAGCATCGCGGAGAGATCCGTTCACTACTCTCCGCCTGGCGGAAGCGCTCTTGACAAAGAGCGTTCTTGGGCTGATGGTGAACCGGCTTTTAACCAGTTTCAATCTGAGGAGGACCCATGTCACACCGGACCTGGAGATGGAATCCCGACAAACCCATTACCATCACCCTCCAAGTCGAGGGCGAATGGACGCTGAGTGGCCCTGACGGGAGTACCCAGAAGGCAAAGGGCGAGTACAAGCTCTTCTTCACGGCGAAGTCCCCCACCTCCCTGTCCATGTTGGTCATCGACCCGGATCCCGGGGGCGGGACCCCGTGATCAGATACGTGTCTGGTGGTTTCAGTTCCCCAGATAGGTGAACCAGAACCGCACGCCCAGGTAGGATCCGTCGTAGCCCTCCGGCAACCGCTGGAGGGGCGCGGCACGCAGGACGGCCATGCGCGCGCTTTCGTCCATGGCGGCGTTGCCGCTGGGGATCTCGATGCGCACCCGGTCTAGGCTGCCGTCGCGGGCGATGCGGAAGTAGATCTGCACGCGGCCCTGGGTGCTGGACACGCGGTTCCAGTTCGACGTGATGCGGGCCTGGACCTGTTGCAGGTACCACACGAAGGGGAAGTTGCCGTCCACGCCGCCCACGAGGCCCACGCCGCCCTGGACACCGGAGGTGGGGTTCAGGCCCGGGATGCCTGAACCCGCGCCGAAGGCAGCGCCATTGCCCGAACCCACGGCTCCCGCCACGGGATTGGGCGCGGCGGTCTTGCCCTTGGCGGCGGTGGTGCCTGTGCCCTGGCTGGCGGTGTCCTTGCTGTCGCCCTTGGCGGCGGACTTGGTCGTTTTCGTGGCGAAGGGATCCGGGGCCGTGGCGGACGGGGACGTGGCGCGGACGGGGGCCACCTCTTCCACGCGCCGCAGGCGCTCGCCGGTCTTGCCCACCTCCATGGCCTCGGACCCGCCGGAGGTCCCGCCCATGGCCGCAGGCAGGTTCACCCAGGTGATCTTCACCTCCTCGGCCTTCTCTGCACCGCCGCCCTTGTGCCAGAAGAAGGCCACACCGATGGTCAGGTGGAGGGCGAGGCTCAGGGCCAAGCCGGGCCCCCAGCGGAGCTCGCCCAGGTGGGCGCGGCTGCGGAGGTAGGCCTGGAGGTCCTGGCTCATTTCGCTGCGGCTGGCGGGGCGGCGATGGGGGCGGCGGCGGTGACGAAGCCCACCTGGGTGAAGCCCGCTTCCCGGATGGCGTCCACCACCTGGATGACGCGGCCGTAGGGCACGTTGTGGTCAGCCCGCACCAGGACGGGCCGTTTGCCGCCGCTCTGGGCCCTGGCCTTCAGCTGGTTCGCAAGGACGGGCAGGGCCAGGAAGGCTTGGTCGAACTGCAGGCGGCCATCGAAGGTGATGGAGACCGTGAGGGCCTCGCTTTCAAGGTTGCGTCCGGTGCGGCTCTCCGGCAGTTTCACGTCCACGCCGGTCAGCATCATGGGCGCCGCGATCATGAAGATGATCAGCAGCACCAGCATCACGTCGATGAGCGGCGTCATGTTGATGTCGGCCATGGCGCCGCGCCTGCTGCCTGGGGTGAATGACACAGGGACCTCACTCGGGAAAGTACCAGTCTAACGGGAGAGGCCCTGCCTCTGGGCGCGGGGCTGCTAGGGCCGCTTGCGCTTGAAGATCCGGGCGAGGATGGCCTCCCGCCTGGAGGGGCCGATGGGGGCGCTCGTAATGGCCACGGGCGGAGGTGCGCTAGCAGAGAACGGGTAGCTTCCGCTCACCCGCGCCTCCCGCTTCAGCCCGGACTGCAGGATGGGCCTGAGCAGCTTCCGCGCCATCGACTCGAGGTCCCCGAGGGGACAGTCGGGATGGGCCATCGCCACCTCGGCGACTCCGCTCACCACATGCAAGCTCAGGTCGACCACCGGGGCCAGGGCCCGCTTGGAGAAGCGGCCTCCGTAGCGCCGGAGGATCTCCAGCCGCAGGGCCTCATCCAGATCCTCGGCGTGGATGGCCAGGGAGCCCAGCCGATGGGCTTTCAGATAGGCGCATACCGTCGCCTGGAGCTGGCGGTTCTCCTTCAGGTTCCCGATCGTGGCCCGCGCGAGAGAGGCGCTGAGGGCCATGGTGATGTCCCCGGCATCCGTCAGGGAATCCCAGGCGAGGGTCTGGATGTGGCCCCGGAAGGCCAGTGCGTCCGCTCGCCTGAGCCGGTCGAAGAGGGCGATGGCCACGTCATCCCGTCCAGCCGGGAAATAGTTGTACAGGGTCTGATTGCCCACGCCGGAAAGGGCCAGGATGTCCCGCAGGGCGATGGCGTCGGCGGGGAACTGCTGGAACAGTCCCGCTGCGGCCTCGAGGATGGCCAAGTAGGATCCACGGCCCGCAGTCTTCGGCTCGAGGCCCCGCAGAAATCTGATTCGCTCGTCCATGACGAGGTCCCCCTGTCCAGCTCCCCCACCATACGATTGGCGAGGGCCCTGGTTTCTAGAACGGCCACCGAGGTCGTCAATGTAAATCTTGATAAATATCTTACTAATAGTACAGGCGGCCCTGGAATCGACACCACCGGCCCCAAAGATAGACTGGACAGAACATTTGCGAGATCGCCATGCCGGTAGTCGGGAAACCCAAGACTGACCAGGAGACGGCTGCGCCTTGCGCTTGCGGTAGCCCCCGGACCAGGATTCTCCTCGTGGACGACGATGCCCTCATCCGAGATTCCGTGGGGTCCATGCTGGACTTCCTGGGCTTCGAGCCCGTCCTCGCCGCCACGGGCGAAGAGGCCCTGGCCGTCCTGGGGGAAGGACTGCGGCCTGCCATGGCGATCCTGGACATGGACATGCCCGGACTGGGCGGCGCCGGAACTCTGCCACACCTCCGCGCCCTCTGTCCGGACCTCCCGGTGCTGATCGTGACCGGCCGTGTCACCGACGTCGCCCTGGACCTGACCCGGCGCTATCCCCGGGTGGACCTGATGCCGAAGCCGTTCGATCTCGCCGACCTCAGGCGCCGCCTCGCCTGATCGCCTGGGGATATTTACCCAACGTTGCGGCAGACCGCATCGGATCGAAGGGCTGAGCGCCTTCCCCCCGTTCCGTTCAGGACCGTCGGAGCAGCAACAGAGTCCGATCATCGGCGAAGGGCGCGCCCTGGGCATGCGCCTCCAGGTCGGCCATGAGTTCGGCGTCCACGGTCTCGACGGGTGCCGTCGCCCTCGACAGTAGGAAGGCCTTGAGCCGTTCCGAGGTGTATTCCTCATCCCTGGCGTTGGCCGCCTCAGTGATGCCATCCGTATAGAGCGCGAGGAGCCCCCCGGTGGGGAGGGTGAAGGTCCCGGACCCATAGGGCTGGCCGGGCAGCATGGCCAGGGGCAGGCCCTGGGATTCCAATTCAAGGCAGGACCCGTCGGGGAGGAGCAGGAACCCTGGGTTGTGGCCGGCATTGGTGTAGGTCACGACCCCCGTGGCCGGTTCCAGCAGGACGAGGAAGGCGGTCACGAACCGCCGGCCGTCGGTATGCCGCGCCAGGGCCTTGGAGAGGTGGAACGCCAGCGTCTCCGTCGAGAGATCCCGCCCGGCCCAGGCCTCCAGGAACGCGGCGAGGCTCGCCATCAAGAGCCCCGGGCCCAGGCCCTTCCCGCTCACGTCCGCGAGGGCGATGAGCCAGCGGCCATCGCCGCGGGGCCACCACCCGAACAGGTCGCCGCTCACCTGGCGGCTCGGGAGGTTGTTCCCGTAGAGCTGGTAGCCCGGGATCTCCGGGGGAAAGCCGGGCAGCAATCCCTGCTGGATCTGGCGGGCGAGGCCCAATTCGTGGTCCAGCTTCCGCCGGCTCAGATCCGTCTCCCGCAGGCGCGCCTGTTCGAGCTTGGCGGAGACCATGTGGGCGAAGGTGGTGGCGAGGCCCAGATCCTGCTCGCTGAAGGGACCCCGCGGCGAACGGGCATCGAGATAGAGCAGGCCCAGCACGGCCCCCCGGTATTCCAGGGGAGTCACGATGGCGGTGGTGATGCCGCTGAGCAGGATCGAGGGGCTGGCCATGTCCAGGCCGAATTCCCGGAACAGCACCGCCTCTTTCCGCTCAAGGGCGGCTTCCACCAGGCTGTGGGAGAGCAGGATGGGGGCCTGCCCTTCGTCCGCCCGGGATACGACCAGCCGGAGTTCGCCCGAGGGTTCCTTCATCAGGATCGCTGCCCGCCAGGGTTTGAGGAGCGTCCACAGCTGATCCAGCACCTGGGAGAGCAGGGCATCCGCGGGCACGTCCTGGATGAGCTCGAGGCTGAGGGCCTGCAGCGCCTGGATGATGATCCCCGTCCGATCCCGGTCCTGGGACGGGGGCAGCCAGGCTTTCCTGGCCTTGTCCAGGGACATGACGAGGCTCTGGTTGGAATCCGCCGAATCCCGGGCCTGAATCCGCACGTCGGGTCCCTGGGAGCCCTGGGCCACGCGGATCCGCACCGAACCCATCCGGATCTCATCGCCGCCCCGCAGCAGGCGTGGGGCCTGGATCTGCTCATCGTTGACGAAGGTGCCGTTCCGGGACCCCAAGTCCTCCAGGCGGGGCACGTCGCTCTGGAGCACGATGCGGGCGTGCTTGCGGCTGAGCCCCCCATCCAGGAAGCACACCTCGTTCTCGTGCGAGCGTCCGAAGTGCCAGGCTTGGCCGTCCTCTCCTCTGAGGAGCAGAGGCGGCCGTCCCGGGAGGAGGAGCGTCAGGGGGGTCATGGCGGATGGCAGGAGTGTGTGCCATTTCGATATCAATCGCCATCAGACAATCATCAAATTATGACGGTTTTTACTTAGTTGGTCTCCCGGCTGGACTCGTTCCGGAGGGCAAGGGGCGGCGCCCCTTGCGCGGCCACACCCCACTTTGAAATCAGACCCTAGGCGGAATTGATCTTGGACGCTGCTCTGCCCACACGGAAGGCGCCCTTCTTAACATCTTTTAACCTGCCTCTCCCTTGACTCAGGGTAGAGTTCGCCCATCCTACATTCGTATTTCTTCGGCAGTCGCGGGGTGGTCCCTCGGAATCTACCTTGCCGGGACGTTGCCGAAGGTCTTTGTGGCGTAGTTCAGGGCATTGAGGCATCCGCCTTCCGTGCCGCGGGTTTCATGACGCTTGCGCGTCGTTTAGGAGGAACACCATGATGAAACTGGGACTGAGAAAGTCGAGCCGGTTGTGGCTGGGCCACCTCGCACTATGGGCCGCGCTGGCGCTGCCCGCGCTTGCGCAGCATAAGCACCCCATCCAGGTGCGGCGGTGGAAGGGCCATGAGGTCGTCGCTCAGGAAGTCATCGTCAAGCTGCGGCCTTCCAGCCTGCTGAGCGTCCAGGCCGCCCAAGCCGACCTGGAGTCATCCCAGGATATCGACGCCTCCGAAGCCATCGGCGATGGCAGGTCCCTGGTCATCCACTCCCGCAGCAAGGACGTGGACGCGCTGCTGCTCGACATCGCCACCCGGAATGACGTGGAGTACGTGCAGCCGAACTATATCCTCCGCGCCACCGCCATTCCCAACGACGCGCAATTCGCGAATCTGTGGGGCATGAGGAACACCGGCCAGGTCATCAGCGGCGTCGCGGGGACCCCTGGAGCGGATATCAGCGCGACGCTGGCGTGGGATATCACGACGGGCTCCCGGGCGAACGTCGTCGGAGTCGTCGATACGGGGATCGCCTACAACCATCCCGATCTGGCCGCCAATGTGTGGTCAGCCCCGGTTTCCTTCACGGTGAACATCGGGGGCGTCGTGAGGACCGTCCCTGTGGGCGCCCACGGCTTCAACGCGATCACGAACAGCTTCGACCCGCTCGACGACAACGACCATGGAAGCCACGTCTCGGGCACCATCGGCGGCGTCGGGAACAACGGCATCGGCGTGGCGGGCGTGAACTGGACCGCCAGCATCATGGGCCTCAAGTTCCTGGACGCGGCCGGCAGCGGGACCACGGCCAACGCCATCAACGCCATCGAGTTCGCCATCCAGGCCAAGCAGGCCCTCGGGGTGAACGCCAACGTGCGCGTCCTCTCCAACAGCTGGGGAGGCGGGGGCTTTTCGCAGGCCCTGCTGGACGCGATCAACAAGGCCGACGCCAACAACATGATCTTCGTCGCCGCGGCCGGCAACACCGGGACCGACAATGACGTCACCCCGCACTATCCCTCGAGCTACGCCACTCACAACATGATCGCGGTGGCTGCCACCGACAACAGGGACGGCCTCGCCTACTTCTCGAGCTTCGGCCGGACCTCGGTGCACCTCGGCGCCCCCGGGGTCGACATCTACTCCACCCTGTCGAACGGCACCTACGCGTTCTTCTCCGGGACCTCCATGGCGACGCCCCATGTGTCCGGGGCCTGTGCCCTGGTGCTTGCGGTCAACGGAGCGCTCACCATCGACCAGGTGAAGGCGGCCATCCTCAATAACGCCGACCCCATTTCCTCCCTGACGGGGTTGACCGTCACCGGCGCGCGTCTCAACGTCAATAGGGCCGTCCGATCCGTTGGAGTGCCCATCCAGGACTTCTCGATCACCGCTTCGCCGGCGTCCCAGTCGGTGGCCCGCGGCTCAGGCACAAGCTACACGGTCACGGTCACGCCTTCGGGTGGCTTCGCCGGTGTCGTCACCTTCAGTGGCTCGGGCCTTCCCGCTGGCGCGACGGCCACCTTCACGCCGACTTCGGTCACGGGCTCGGGCAGCGTCACCCTGTCCGTGACGACCTCCAGTACTACACCCGTCGGTAGCTACCCGCTGACCATCACTGGTACGAGCGGACCCCTGGTGCATGCCACCTCCGTCACCGTGGTGGTGACCACCCCGCCCGTCCAGGACTTCTCGATCTCCGCTTTACCGGCTTCCCAGACGGTGGTCCGGGGCTCAGGCGCAAGCTACACCGCCACGGTCACGGCTTCGGGCGGCTTTGTCGGCCTCGTCGGCCTCAGCGTCTCAGGTCTTCCCGCTGGCGCCACGGGCACGTTCAGCCCTGCGTCCGTGACGGGTTCGGGGAGCTCCATCCTGTCCGTGACGACCTCCAGCACCACGCTCGCCGGAACGTATCCACTGACGATCAAGGGTACTAGCGGGAGTCTGGTGCGCACCGTCACGGTCAGCTTGGTGGTAACCGCCGCCCCTGGAGCCGGCGACTTCTCGATCTCCGCCACACCCTCCTCGTCCTCGGTCGACCCGGGCGACCAGACGACCTACACGGCCACCATCACGCCGTTGGGAGGCTTCACTGGAACCGTGACCTTCAGCGTGGCGGGCCTTCCCGCAGGCGCTACGGCGAGCTTCAGACCGGCCACCGTGACCGCTTCGGGCAGTTCCGTGCTGACCGTCAGGGCTGGAGATTCCAACGCTCCCGGCACCTATGCACTGGCCATCACTGGCACGAGCGGCAGCCTCTCCCGCTCAGTATCGGTCACCCTGACCGTCAGATAGGATCTTGAAGCGGGCACACCACGTGCCCGCGAACCACTGAGGTTGCGAGCCCCGGGGAGTTCGATGCTTCCCGGGGTTGGCTGTCCTGGCCACCAACCCGGGAAAACCGTTCCTACACGTTGACCGGCGCCACCACGTACCGCCCCTTCGCGTCCCGGCTGACGGTGCCGGCCGGAATCTCGGGGTCGTGCTCGAAGACGAGGATGGTGTCGGTGCCGGTCACTTCGGCGAGGAGCTTCTGGCGCTCGTCGACACAGGTGACGACATCGAGGTCGTAGCCCATGACCCAGGCGGGCTGGATGTGGCGGGCCGTGGGGATGAGGTCCGCCAGGTAGACCAGCCGCTTGCCGCCGCCTTCGATGACGACGTTCTGGAGGCCCTTGATGTGGCCCGGCGCAGGGCGCACGGAGATGCCGGGCAGGAGCTCGGCGATGCCATCCACGGTATCGAGGAGGCCCGCGGCTTCCATGGGCTCCCAGTTCTGGGGCAGGTAGCTGGCCTTCACGCGCAGGTGGGGATGCTTCGCGTCCGCGAGATCCTTGGCCTGCACCACGTAGCGGGCGTTGGGGAAACTGGGCACGGGCTGGCCATCGGCGCCCAGGCGCGTGCTGCCGCCTGCGTGGTCAAAGTGCAGGTGGGTGAGGATGCAGAGGGTGATGTCCGCGGGCTTCACGCCATGCTTCGCCAGGTTGGCGTCCAGCACGCCCCGGCCCTCGAACTTGAAGCGGGCCATGAAGTCGTCGCTCTCCTTGTCGCCGTTGCCGTTGTCCACGAGGATGACGTGCTTCTTCCCGCCCACCTCGCCGCGGATCAGCAGGCAGTTGGTGGCCATGAGGATCTGGTTCTCCTCGTCGGCCGGATAGAGCTTGTTCCACACCACCTTCGGCACCGTGCCGAACATGGCGCCGCCATCCAGGCGGAAGGTGCCGCCGCTGACGATCTGGACATCCCAGGGACCGAACTGCATGAGCGCTCCTGTGCTTGATCAATTCAGGAAAAGAAACTGAAACGTATTAACCGCAGATGACGCAGATTTCGCAAATGAAAAACAAAGAAGTGGCATCTGCGGCCATCTGCGCCATCTGCGGTTTCAAATATGAAAATTTTAAAACGCGAGCACTTTGCGGGCGGCGGCCAGCACCTTGTCGGCGTTGGGGAGGACGGCGCGCTCGAGGATGCGGTTGAAGCCCACGGGGGTGAACTCGGAGCCCACGCGCTCCACGGGGGCGTCCAGCCAGACGAAGCACTCGGAGGCGCAGATGGCCGCGAGCTCGCCGCCGAAGCCGCCGAAGACCTTGTCCTCGTGGGCGATGAGCACGCGGTGGGTCTTCTTGACCGACTTGATGATGGCGGGCGTGTCCAGGGGGCTGAGGCTGCGGAGGTCGATCACCTCGGCGGACTTGCCTTCTTTCTCCAGCTTGGCGGCGGCCTCCAGGGCGAAGTGGACGGGCGTGCCGTAGGCCAGGATGGTGAGGTCTGTGCCTTCCCGGCGGACACGGGCCTTGCCGAAGGGCACGGCGAAGTCCAGCGGCACCACGGCATGGGCCATCTTCGC
Source organism: Geothrix sp. (assembly GCA_036504935.1). Classification (GTDB taxonomy): domain Bacteria; phylum Acidobacteriota; class Holophagae; order Holophagales; family Holophagaceae; genus Geothrix. The sequence goes on from DASXUH010000173.1 coordinate 14,338, forward strand.
GTTGTAGAGGAACTTCGGTTCGAGGTAGAGGGTGGTGCCGCGGCTGCGCAGGGCGGTGCGGAGCAGGCCCGCGGCGTCGTCCGCGAAGGCGGGCACCACCACGCGGATGCCGGGCAGGGTGGTGAGCCAGCCTTCGACATTCTGCGAGTGGTAGAGGCCGCCACCGATGTAGCCACCGGAGGCGAGGCGGATGGTGACATTGGGCGCGAACTGGCCATTGGTGCGCCAGTAGTCGTGGCTGCACTCCACGATCTGCTCGGCGGCGGGCCAGATGTAGTCGGCGAACTCAGCGCCTTCCACCACCACGCGGATCTTGTCATCGAGCCGGGAGAAGCCGTTGGCGGTGCCGACGATGAAATCCTCGGCGATGGGGGCGTTGAAGACGCGCTTCCCGCCGAACTCCTGCTGCATGCCCTTCGACACGTTGAAGATGCCGCCCTTCTCCTTGTTGGCCATGTCCTGGCCCCAGATGAAGGTGTCGGGGTTGAGGCGAAACTCCTCCTTCAGGGTCTGGTTCAGGGCCGTGATCACGCTGACAGGTGTGCCCTCGGCATGGTGCGTTCCGTCCGGGAACTGCCCGGAGATCCAGCCCTCGGGGATGACGAAGTCGTGGATGGTGGCGGGATCTGGGTTCGGCGCGGCCATGGCCTTGTCGTGGGCGGCCAGGTAGCGGGCCTGGTTCTCCGTCTCGATGGCCTTGAGCTCGTCTTCGCTGAGTCCGTGGGCCAGGCAGTAGGCGCGGAAACGGGGCAGGGGGTCCTTGGCCTTCGCCTCGGCCCGTTCGGCATCATCCCGGTACAGCTCGTGGCGGTCCGAGTTGGAGTGGCTGCCGATGCGCACGCACATGGCGTAGACCATGGCGGGCCCCTTCCCCGTGCGGACGTACGCGATGGCCTCCGCTACGGCGCGCATGGAATCCAGGAGGTCGAGCCCGTCGCACTTGATGATCTTCAGGTTCGAGTAGCCGCTGAAGTTGTCGCAGATCTGGTCGTTGGCGCTCTGGTCGTGCTTAGGCACGGAGATGCCGTAGCCGTTGTCCTGGACGACGAAGACCACGGGCAGCTGTTCGCGGTCCGCGCCGTTGATGCTCTCGGAGCAGTAGCCTTCCGATAGCGACGACTCACCCTGGCTGCAGAACACCACGCTGTCGCGGTTGTAGTACTTGACGGCGCGGGCCAGACCGACGGCGTGCTGCGTGTGGTTGCCCGTGAGGCTGGACACGTTCTGGATGCCGATGGACGGCTTCGCGAAGTGGTTGCTCATGTGGCGGCCGCCGCTGGCGACATCCGTGGCCTTGGAGATGCCGTTGAGGATGATCTCCTCGGGCGTGAGGCCCGCGGCGAGGCAGGTCATCATGTCGCGGTAGTACGGGAACAGGAAATCCTGCCCGGCCCGGAAGGCCAGGCCCGCGGCCAGCTGGATGCCATCGTGGCCCGCGCAGGGCGCGTGGTACGACCAGCCGATGGCCTGCTTGAGGTAGTTCGGGGCCTTGTCATCCAGCAGGCGTCCGAGGTGCATCAGTTCATACCAGTGGCAGAGCTCCTCGCGGCTGGGGGCGGTCGGGCCTTCCAGCGCGTTCAGGGCTGCTTTCACCAGGGTCGGGATTTCCAACATCCACCTCCACGAGGCCGGGTTCCACCGGCTGTACCAGAGCCTTTCATCTTCCCATGGACCCGCCAGGCGGGCCAGCGCACATGCCGTGGATCATCTCCGGTGATGGATCCAGTGCAGCAATGCGCCTTCGCGATTGGCCTCCGTGAAGGCTCTGGCGGCGCGCGTCAAAGCTGACTTCAAGGTCATGTCGTCCTCCCCGGGGAACCACAACGTGGCGCCGGTGGGGTGCTCTCCCAGGATTCCGCGAAGCCGCGTGATCAGGACTTCCGCGCCTTCCTCGCTGGTGTGGGGCATGATCAGCAGGTACTGGTCCGCCGACAGCTCGATGAGCAGATCCTCGCCCCGCAGACGGGATGCGGCGGCGGCCAGGCGGCCCCGGGCGCCCGTGACCAGGGGCTGGGACCAGAGGGCTAGGGCGATGGGCTCCTTGCGGCGGCGGGCCATGAACAACGAGGCGCGTAGCCAGATGTCGAGGTAGCGCCGGTTGGGCAGGCCGGAGCGGGCGCTCTGGAGAGCGCTGTCCTCCACGATGGCGCCGCTGAGCTCCAGGGCGTCCAGGGCTCCGTGGAGTTCCTGCTTCATGCTCTCGGATTCCAGGGTGCGCGCCATGAGATGGCCCATGGCGCGGATCAGCTCGGTCTCGCTGCGGTCGAAGGCCTTGGGGGTGTGGCTCTGCACGCAGAGGGTACCCACCACGTTCTCGCGCTCCTTCAGGGCCACGCCGGAGTAGGCCCGGATGCCGAGTTCCTGGTAGCCGGCGCTCTTCCGCCAGCGCGCTTCCAGGGAGGTGTCCCGGATGGTGAGCGGGCGGTCCGGATGGGCCAGGACCCAGGGGCAGAACCCCTTCTCCGGCGCCTCGAACACACCGTTCATGTCGGCCCCATCCGCCACGGCCCACCAGAAGACTTCGTAGCCCAACCCCGTGACCCGGGTGAGCATGGCCCGGTCCACGCCGAGGCGGTCCACCAGCAGGGCGAGGCCGTGCTCGAAGAGGCGGGCCGGGTCGGTCCGGCTGGCATTGAGCAGATCCGCCAGCGCGGCGAGGTGGTTTCCCTTGGCGCTGCGACGCTTGACCGCCTTTCCAGGGCTCACACATGTCTCCGAAGGTGTCCCTAGGTTGCCGGACTTTTCCCATAGCGCAAGGGGTGGGATCGAACGGATTTACCAGCTCACAACGCGGAGGCTGGGACTGATCTCCTCTTGGAGCAACCCCTCGATGTAGCGCAGGGTGCCGCTGGTGGAGGAGGGGCAGGAGCCGCAGGCGCCGTGGTAGCTGATCTGGAGGGTCTGGCCGTCGAAGGAGATCACCTCCAGGCCGCCGCCATCCCCGGCCAGGCCGGGGCGGATCCGGGTGTCCAGCAGCTGGTTGATGCGCTCCAGCGTGGCGTCGGCATCGCCGCCGGGCGTCAGCCCCGCCGCGTCGCCCGTGTCGCTCTCCGGGAGCTTCAGGTCCTCAATGGACTCGCAGATGGGATCAATGAGGTCGGTCCACTCGGCCGACGGTTCCTTGTTCACCGTCACGAAGCGGTCCATGTAGAACACGGAGGTCACCTTGCCCAGGGCGAAGAGCGCCGAGCCCAGCGGATCCCCCACCGCCGCGCCGAAATCCTTGAAGGAACGGGAGCCGGCCTTGAGGATGGCCGGATGCACCAGGAACTTCAGGGCATCGGGATTGGGGGTGGGTTCGATGTTGATGACCTTGGGCATGGCAGGCTCCCAATTAAAGTTTACCAAATTCGTCAGGATTTTCGAGTCGTATCCTTTTGGGCATGATCCGACCCAAGGCTCTCCTGAGCTGGTCCAGCGGCAAGGATGCCGCCTGGGCCCTGCACACGCTCCGACAGGCGGGTGAGGTGGAGGTGGTGGGCCTGCTCACCACCACGAACGCTGCCTTCGACCGGGTGGCCATGCACGGGGTGCGGGCCGCCCTGCTGGAGGCCCAGGCCGAGGCCGTGGGCCTGCCCCTCTGGAAGGTGCCGCTGCCCTGGCCTTGCCCCAACGAGGCCTATGAGGCCCTTCTGGCCCAGGCCTGCGCCCGGGCCGTGGCCGATGGGATCGAGGTCATGGCCTTCGGCGACCTGTACCTGGAGGATGTGCGGGATTACCGCATCCAGAAGCTGGCAGGCACGGGACTCGCCCCTCTTTTTCCCATCTGGAACCCCGACACCGCCGCGCTTGCCGGTGGCATGGTGGCCGCGGGCCTGAAGGCCACCCTGACCTGCGTGGATCCCCGGGCCCTGGATGCCTCCTTCGCCGGCCGGGCCTTTGACGCACAGCTGCTGGCGGACCTGCCGGCCTCGGTGGATCCCTGCGGGGAGCGGGGCGAGTTCCACACCTTCGTCTGGGACGGTCCCATGTTCGACCATCCGGTGCCAGTCCAGCGCGGTGAAGTCGTGGAACGGGACGGGTTCGTGTTCGCGGACCTGGCGCCCGCATGACGCCGCAGGCCACGGGCGCCAGCCTGATGGATCCCGGCAAGCCGCTCATCCTCG
>DASXUH010000174.1:0-7325 GCA_036504935.1 Geothrix sp.
TTCGAGGTCCACGGCACGCCCAAGGATCTGGAGGGCGCGCGGGATCTGGCGGAGCGCGACAAGTACCAGTTCCAGTGGTGGGCCTGCTCGTTGGTGGATGCGCAGCCCTTCCAGGGCAAGAAGAAGGGTGCCGACGGCGGCATCGACGGCCTCATCTACTTCGCTGACGCCGTGGGCGGCAAAGCCGCCACGCAGCGCCTGGTGGTGAGCGTGAAGGGCGGCAGCGTGAACGTGGCCCAGGTGCGCGACCTCAAGGGCGTGCTGGACCGCGAGAAGGCGCCCATCGGCCTCTTCGTGACGCTGGAGGAGCCCACCAAGCCCATGCGCGTGGAAGCGGCTTCGGCGGGCTTCTACAAGGGCGGCAACGGCAAGGACTATCCGCGCCTGCAGCTCCTCACCGTGGCCGAGCTGCTGGAAGGGCGCAAGCGGCCCGAGTTCCCGGATCTGTCCATGGGCACCTACACCTTCAAGAAAGCGAAGAAGGAACTGGGCATCGCGGCGGAGACGCCCAACCTGTTCACGGACGAGGGCTGAGGCCACCCTCGACCCTGCGCCTAACCACGCCTATATTTTCATCCCCTCGCGAGGTGGGCTGAAGCTTCCACCATGGTGTCCGTAGACCGCGGTCACAATCTGCCTGGATTGATGGGCAAACAACCATAGACTCCAATCGTACTTGACCAATGGAGAATCTATGAGATCCCGAGCTCACCTCCTCCTTCCGCTGGCGGCCGCCTGCGCCCTGGTGTCCGCCACCGACGCCCCGGCCCCCAAGCCGGCCTCCGCCAAGATCTGCACCACCTGCCACACCACGGCCGCCGACAACCTCCGCGGCCACTTCGACAACCTGGCCCCGAAGGTCCACACCTTCCAGCTGAAGATCGACGAGCGGATCGAGATCCTCCGCTACGACGCGGCCACCCTGAAGGTCGTCACGCCCGAGCCGGCCGCCAACGCCGAGGCCGGGCTGAAGGGCATCGCCAAGGGCCACGAGGTGCGGGTCGAGTACACCGAGAAGGATGGCGTCAAGACCGCCGTGGCGGTGTTCGCCAAGCCTCCCGTCAAGCTGGCGGCCAGCGAGACCATCACCCTCGACGAGCTCCAGAAGCTGGTGGCCATGGGCCCCGAGCAGGGGAAGTACTTCCTCTTCGACTCGCGCCCCGCGCCCCGCTTCATGGAGGGCGCCATCCCCACGGCCGTGAACCTGCCCTTCCCGGCCTTCGACAAGAACCTCGACAAGCTGCCCGCCGACAAGGGCGCGCTGGTGATCTTCTACTGCAGCGGGAAGACCTGCAACATGAGCCCCGGCTCGCTCGCCAAGGCCAGGAAGCTGGGCTACACGCACGCCAAGGTGTTCGTGGAGGGCATGCCCGCCTGGACCCGGAAGCACTTCGGGGTGCTGAGCCCGGCCTCGCTGAAGGCCGCCTACCTGGACACCAACACGCCGCTGGTGATCCTCGACGCCCGCCCCGCCGCCGAAGCCGCCAAGGGTTTCATCAAGGGCGCCGTGGCTGCCGATCCCGCGAAGCTGGCCGACCTGCTCAAGACCTTCCCGGCCGCCAAGCTCAAGCCCCCCGTCGTGGTCGTAGACGCCTCCGGCGGTGCGGCGGCGAAGGCCGTGGCCTCGGAGCTGGTGAAGGCCGGCTACGTGGGCGTGAACGTGCTGACGGGCGGTTTCAAGGCCTGGCAGGCCGCGACCCTGCCCATGGAGACCGGCACCTTGGCCGCCAAGGCCACCTTCGTGCCCAAGCCCCGCCCGGGTTCCATCTCGCCCGCCGAGTTCACGAAGCTCGCCGAGCTGGCCCCTGCCCAGCGCGGCGCCGTCATCCTGGATGTGCGAAACCTCGATGAAACCAAGAACGGCACCATCAAGGGTGCCCTCACGATCCCCGAGCCGCAGCTCCAGGCGCGCCTGGCCGAGCTTCCGAAGGAGGCGAAGATCGTCTGCCACTGCTCCACCGGCATCCGCGCCGAGCTGGCCTACCACCTGCTGAAGGAGAAGGGCTACGACGCCCGTTTCCTCCCCGCGGAGATCACGATCATCGACAGCGGCGAGTTCACCATCGATTGAGCGCGCCGCGCCACGAGAAAAGCCGGCCTTCCGGGCCGGCTTTTCTTGGTCACTCCGAGGCGGCCTTGCGCGGCACGCGCCAGCGGCTGCGCTGGGCCGGGTCGGCCATGCCGCCGGCATGGCAGGTGCGGCAGGCCTCCAGGTGGGCATCCTGCCCCCGCCAGTAGGCCCGCGTTTCGCCTCCGGTCTCCTGGCGGCGGTCCACAGGAACCTGGGGCCAGTAGAAGGTGAGCGCCGGGCTCTCCCCCTTCATCTCCAGGGCATACAGGGGGCCGGCTTCGGTGCCGGGACGGCCCCAGCGGTCCTCCAGACTGCTCAACACCACCAGGGCGCCCGGCGGCAGCGCCCGGCCAGCCCGGTAGGCCGATGCGGCGACGGGATTGGCCCAGGCGCGGATCCAGCGGCCGCCATGGGCCGGGGACTTCACGGGCTCGGCGTGGAGGGCCTCCAGCGCCGCATAGTCCAGCGCCCGGAGGGGGGCCTGCGCCTCGGGATCCACCGGGGGGGCGGGCGCTTCGATGGTTTTCACCAGGGCGGGCAGGATGGAGGCGGGGCGGGCCGGGTGGGCCAGTGAATAGCCCGAGTAGCCGGTCGCCAGGAGCAGCGCGGACCAGACGAGCCCCAGCAGCAGGGCCAGCAGACCGAGGCTCTGGTGGTCCTTCCGCGCCCGGTTCATGGCCCAGAGGGCGGGCACGGCGAACAGGGCGGCGCCGGTGGCGATCACCGCGTGGCGGAACAGCAGGGCGTCCGCCCCATGGCCGGATGCCGGCAGGGGGAAGATGCGCGCGGCGGGGATCAGCCCATGCAGCCGTCCTGCGGCGGGGCCGCTGATGAGCGCGGCGATCAGGCCCAGCAGGCCCACCCACCCGAGGTAGCGGCACACGGTCCACCAGGGGCGGATGCCACGGCCGGCCCGTTGGGAGGCGAACAAGGCCCAGGGCAGCAGCAGTCCCGTCGCCACCGGGAGGTGGGACAGCAGGGCGTGTTTGAGGGCCATCCATTCCATGGGATCCACGCGCAGAAGGAGCAAGACTCCCCGCAGTCTGCCAGGGCTTGGCGGATCCCGGGAGTGGAATTCCTGTCACAATCGGCGGCATGAAGCAGATCCTCCTCCAGCACGTCCAGGAGTCCATCCAGCTGAAGCAGGCCTTTTTCGCCCAGGAGCTGGATCACCTCCTCGCCCAGGCGGACGACATGGCCGAGCGGCTGAAGCGCGGGGGCCGCATCCTCGTCTGCGGGAATGGCGGCAGCGCCGCCGACGCCCAGCACCTGGCCGCCGAACTGAGCGGGCGCTACCTGAAGGAGCGCCGCGCCCTGGCAGGCATCGCCCTCACCACGGACACCTCCGCCCTCACCGCCATCGGCAACGACTACGGCTTCGATCAGATATTTTCCAGGCAGGTGGAGGCCATGGGCCGGCCTGGCGATCTGCTGATCGGCATCAGCACCAGTGGCAACAGCCCCAATGTCATCCGCGCCGTGGCCTCCGCCAGGGAACTGGGGGTACGCACCCTGGGCCTCCTGGGCCGCGATGGGGGCAAGCTGGCCGGCCTGATGGACGACGCCCTGGTGGTGCCGTCCACCGTGACGGCCCGCATCCAGGAAATCCACCAGATGATCTACCACTTCTGGTGCGAGGCCCTCGATGCCCAGTTCTAAGAGTGCCTGGTGATCGCCGCCGCCGGGCTGCTCGTCTTGGCCCTCCTCGGCCAGCCGTCGCAGACCTACTACTGGCGAGACGCCAGCGGGCAGACGCACATCACCAACACGCCACCGCCGGCGGATGCGGAAATCCTGGAGCCCCCGCCTCCACCTGCCGTGGAACCGGGCCGGAGCCAACGCATCCAGCCCATCCGTCCGAGCGAGACCGCCAACGGATACCGCGAGGTGGTGCTCAACCCCGTCCAGAAGCAGGCCTGGGACGCCCTGGACCGGCATCTGCTCAAGGCCCGGGATGCCAGCGATCGCCGCACCCTGGAGGCCGTGGCCGATTCCCTCATCCACGACTGCCTGTGGGGCAACGGCCTGTGGGCCATGCCTCTGGTCCCCCTCTTGTCGCTGGCCCTTATGGGCCTCCTGGGCTGGTGGCTGGCCCTGGGGCTGAACCCAGGCCTGCGCAGCCCCGTGGTGGGGGGGTTCCTGCTCCTGGGGCTCGCCTTGGGGCACCTGCTCCTGAACGTCTTCCTCTACCATCCCCAATCGGCCCGCCTGCAGCAGAACCTCGAACTGCTCGAGCTCCACATGGGCGGCCGGATGCCCCGTCCCGAGCGCCACGCCCTGTTGCAGCGGCGCTACCAGGCCCTCGCGGAGGCCGCCGAACCCTCCCGGGCCCCCTGGCGTTTCCCGGGGGAGGTCCGCGCCCTCCGAGAGGCCGTGAAGCAGGTGATGGTTGATCCCTGACCTTCCGCTCCCCCTGGCGGAGAGGCTGCCGGCGCTCAGGACCGCCGCCCACACCGAGCCCCTCGGGCTCTACCTGCACATCCCCTTCTGCGTGGATCGGTGCACCTACTGCTCCTTCGCCACCACCCGGGACCGGAGCCTCCAGCCGGACACCACCGCCCGCCTCATCGCCCAGGTGCGCGTCTGGGGCGCCGCCCTGGACCGGCCCGCGGTGGACTCGCTCTACCTGGGCGGCGGCACGCCCTCCCTGCTGTCCGCCCGGGAACTGGCGGATCTCACCTGGGCCGTGCGCGAAGCCTTCGACCTCGGCCCGCTGGTCGAAGCCACCTTCGAGGCCAACCCGGGCACGGTGGATCTGGCCTGGCTCCAGGGCGCCCGGGACCTGGGCTGGGATCGCGTCAGCCTGGGCGTACAGGCCCTGGACGATGCCCTGCTGGGGCGGCTGGGCCGCATCCACGGCGCCGCCCAGGCACTTGAAGCCCTGGATCTGGCCGAGCGGGCCGGTTTCCGCCGCCGCAGCGCCGACCTCATGGTGGGTATTCCTGGACAATCACTGTCCAAAGTGATTCAAGATGCCCGGACTCTGGCGGCCACCGGCCTCGATCACCTCAGCGTCTACCTGCTGGACCTGGACAAGGCCTGCCCTCTGCGCGCCGAGATCGACGCGGGCCGCCTGGCGCTGCCCTCCGAGGACGACGTGGCCGATGTCTTCGAGGCCCTCCAGGAGGAGGTCCCGCGCCTCGGCCTGGCGCCCTACGAGATCAGCAACTACGCCCGGCCCGGCGGTGAATCCATCCACAACAGCCGCTACTGGGAGCGCCGTCCCTACCTGGGGCTGGGCCCCAGCGCCGCCTCGCAGCTGGGCGACTTGCGGTGGACCGAAAGCAGCGTCATCCCCGCCTGGGTCGAAGGGCGCGGCGAGGTGGACCTCCAGGAACTGGACGCGGCGGAAGCCCTGGCCGAAATCCCCCTCCTGGGTCTGCGCCTCCATCGAGGCGTGGACTGGGGTGCCCTGCGGCGGAAGGCGGAGGCATTGAATCTACGGCCCCTCTGCGATGGCTGGGAGGCCCGGCTCCGGGCCCTCGCGAAGGAAGGGCTCACGATCTGGGAGGGCGACCAGGTGCGCCTCAGCCCCCGGGGCATGCTCGTCAGCAACGGAATCCTCGGGATGTTCGCGTGATGTACCTTGGCGAAAGCGCCGCCCTCCTCACCTCGCTCTGCTGGTCGCTCAATTCCGTGTGCTTCACGGTGGCGGGACGCCGGGTGGGGTCGGCCTCCGTCAACCTGGTCCGCCTGCTCATGGCCTGGGCCCTGCTCGTCCTGCTCCACCTGGCCCTCTACGGCAGCCTCTTCCCCATGCAGGCCGGAGCCGCTCGCCTGGGCTGGCTGGGTGTCTCGGGGCTGATCGGCTTCGCCCTGGGCGATGCGGTGCTGTTCGAGTCGTTCCTGCTCATCGGGCCCCGGCTGGCCATGCTGCTGATGACCCTCTCGCCCATCTTCAGCGCCCTGCTGGCCTGGCTGTTCCTCGGCCAGAACCTCAGCCCGCCCAAGATCCTCGCCATGGTGGCCACCCTCGGCGGCATCGCGTGGGTGGTGTGGGGCGGCGGCGACCACGAGGCCCATCCCCATCTCTGGCGCGGCATCCTGCTGGGCATCGGCGGAGCCCTGGGGCAGTCCGTGGGCCTGGTCTTCAGCATGAAGGGCCTGGCGGGCGGCTTCCCCCCCATCGCGGCCAACCTCATCCGCGTCACCGCGGGTCTGGCGGCCCTGCTGCTCTACTTCGGCGCCACGGGCCGTCTGGCGGGTGCCCTCAGTGGCTTGCGCGATGGCCGCGCCACGGCCTTCATCGGCCTCGGCGCTGTGACCGGCCCCGTGCTGGGCGTGGTGCTCTCCCTGGTGGCCATCGCCAAGGCCCCCATGGGCGTGGCCGCCACCCTGATGTCCCTGTCACCCGTCATCCTCCTGCCGGTCGCCCACTTCGGATTCAAGGAGAAGGTGGGCGGCCATGCGATCCTGGGCACGCTGCTGGCCCTGGCGGGTGCGGCGGCACTGTTTTTCGTGTAGGAGTTCCCATGCCGCTTCGCAAGGATCCCGCCAGCTGGCTCTACCCGGCCCTTGAGCCCCGCAGAATCCAGCGCCTGAAGGTGTCGGCCCTGCACGAGCTGCATGTGGAGGAGAGCGGCAACCCGGAGGGCAAACCCGTGATCTTCCTCCACGGCGGCCCCGGCGGCGGCACCAGCCCCAAGCACCGGCGCTACTTCGATCCCGACATCTACCGCATCATCCTCTTCGACCAGCGGGGCTGCGGCCAGAGCACGCCCTACGCCGAGGTCCGCGAGAACGGCACCTGGGACCTGGTGGCCGACATGGAGCGCATCCGCGAGCACCTCGGGATCGACCGCTGGATGGTGTTCGGCGGCTCCTGGGGCGCGACGCTGGGACTGGCTTACGCGGAAAAACACCCGGAGCGCGTGACGGAACTGGTCCTGCGGGGCATCTTCCTGCTGCGCCAGCGCGAGGTGGACTGGCTCTACCAGGAGGGCGCCAGCCGCATCTTCCCCGACGCCTGGGAGCCCTACCGCGACGCCATCCCCGAGGCCGAGCGCGGCGACTTCCTGCAGGCCTATGCCAAGCGCCTGCTGAGCGACGATCCGTCGGTGAATCTGCCCGCCGCCAAGGCCTGGAGCATCTGGGAGGGCGCCACCAGCAAGCTCATCCCCGATCCCGACTTCATCGCCTCCTACGGCGACGAGGCCACCACCCTCGCCTTCGCCCGCATCGAGTGCAGCTACTTCCTGAACAAGGGCTGGATGGACGAAGCCCAGCTGCTGCGCGACGCTGGAAAGCTGAAGGG
>DASXUH010000175.1:0-24561 GCA_036504935.1 Geothrix sp.
GATCAGCAGATACCTCAAGCCCTGCGGTAAGCTGGCGAATCTCCCCGACGAGGTCTCCATGCCCGCCAGCCTTCCGCGCCTGCTGTCCGCCCTTCTGCTCTGCGCCTCGCTGACGGCTGGCCCGAAGGACAAGCGGCCGACGTCCGTCCCGAATGCCCAGGTCCTCCATGTGGACGTCGCACGCCTGACGGCCCTGAAGGCCCGCAGCATCGGACCCGCCATCATGGGCGGCCGGGTCTCCGATATCGCCGCAGATCCGGTGAATCCAGACACCTTCTATGTGGGCCTCGCCACCGGCGGGGTGTGGAAGACCGCGAACGCGGGGGCCACGTTCTCACCTCTGTTCGACAAGCAGCCCGTGGTCTCCATCGGCGCCCTGGCCGTAGCCCCCTCGGATCCGAAGATCATCTGGGTGGGCACCGGCGAGGCCAATGACCGCAACAGCTCCGGCTGGGGCAACGGCGTCTACCGCTCCACGGACGGCGGTGCCACCTGGGCCCACGTGGGCCTGGCGGGGAGCAGGGCCATCCCGCGCATCGTGGTGCACCCCAAGGAGCCTGCCACCGCCTGGGTCGCAGCCATGGGTGACCTGTGGAATCCCGGTGGTGAACGGGGCCTCTTCAAGACCACTGACGGCGGGAAGACCTGGAAGGCCGTCCTCAAGGCTCCCGGGGGTCTGGACACCCGCGTGGGCTGCGGGGAGGTGGTCCTGGATCCCTCGACTCCGGACACGCTCTACGCAGGCACCGAAGCCGGCCTCTACGCGAGCCTGGATCGGGGCGCCACCTGGATGAAGCTGGGCGGCCTGCCCGCCGTGGCCGTGGACGACCTGCAGATCCAGCCCCGGGAGCATGACCTGGTCATCGCCACCCACGGCCGCAGCCTCTACGTGCTGGACGATGGTGACGAGACCCCCAGCCTGTCCATCACCAACGCCGAAGGCCAGCCCGTGGCCACCTTCCCCCTGCCCCGCACGCCTGGCCTGGGCCGGGTGGCCTGGAACCTGCGCCCGACCAAAACCCTGCTCACCGAGTACGGCGGCCTCGGCCCGGACAAGTTCGTGCGCCCCGGCACCTACACTGCCACCCTGACCGTGGGCGCCGCCAAGGTGCAGCAGAAGGTTCAGGTCACCATTGCCCCCGGCATCGAAACCCGCTGAGCGCCCCCGGAGAAGACCATGTCCCGCCCCTGCCCCTGCACCTCCAAGAAGCCCTACGACCGCTGCTGCGGCCCCTTCCATGCGGGCACGGCCGCGCCGGAAACCGCCGAACTGCTGATGCGCTCCCGGTTCTCCGCCTACGCCCTCGGCAAGGTCGATTACCTGATCTCCACCCGCCCCGAAGCCAAGCGCGCCGAGGAGAACCGGGAGGAGCTCGCCACCTACTGCAAGTCCGTCAGCTGCGTGGGCCTCAAGATCATCAGCAAGGAGAAGGGCGGCAAGACCGACGACACCGGCGTCGTCACCTTCCATGCCAGCCTCCAGGCCAACGGCCGCCGGACTCTCCACATCGAGACCAGCACTTTCGCCAGGGAGAATGGCCGTTGGGTGTACGTTGACGGGGTGGTGAAGGGGTAGGATGGGTGTCCTTATGGCCGATCTCAACGCGATCGTCACTCAGCGCATCGATTTCGCCCCCGGGCTGATGGTGTTGCGTGTCGCTCCGGACGGATGGGAGCTTCCGGCCTTCAAGCCCGGCCAATACTCGGTCCTGGGACTCGCCGCCTCGGCCCCCCGCTGTCCGGACGCGGAACCCGAGGATCCTCCGCCCGCCCCGGATGCCTTCCTCCGCAGGGCCTATTCCATCGCCTCCTCCTCCATGGAACGGGAGTACCTGGAGTTCTACATCGCCCATGTGAAGAGCGGGGCCCTCACGCCCCGCTTGTTCTCCCTGCAAGTCGGGGACCGGGTCTGGCTTTCACCCAAGGCCACGGGGCTCTTCACCCTGGAACAGGTGCCCGAGGACCAGAATCTCGTTTTCATCAGCACGGGCACGGGCCTGGCTCCCTACATGAGCATGATCCACACCCACCTGAACCCCGGCCAGCCACGCCGGATCGCCATCGTCCAAGGGGCCAGGAATTCCTGGGATCTGGGCTACCGAACAGAGCTTTTCCATCTGCAGCATCTGGCCCAGAACTTCACGTACATCCCCGTCATCACCCGGCCCGCCGGGGAACTGGTCCCCTGGAAAGGCCACACGGGGCGGCTTCAGGCCTTCTGGGCCCAGCGCGAACTGGATCGAATCTGGGGCTTCACGCCGGAACCCTCCCACACGCACATCTTCCTGTGCGGCAATCCCGACATGATCGATGCCATGAAACCCCTGCTCGAAGCGGAAGGGTTCACGTTGCACTCCAAGCAGGTGCCTGGACAGATCCATGTGGAGGAATACTGGTGAGCCATCCGAGAGGAGGCGCTCAGCCGCCGACGGCCTGATTCAGATGGCCAGACTGCGCGTGCGCAGCTTGTACACCAGCACGCTCAGGGGGATGAAGAAGAGGCGGAGCGCCCGGCTGTGCCGGCGCCGGTCGCCCCGTGGTCGCAGGGCGCGCCGCTCGGTTCCAGCTTCGCGGTCGTAGTTCAAAGGGCTCTGGCTGGTCCGTCGATTCATGGTCGGGTCCCCTCCTGGCAAGAATATAAGACAAGAAGGGAAGTCCTGCTTGAAATCGATTCCAGCGGGCCCCCCGACTCACTCGGGCAGGATTCGAACTGCGCCTGGCCTCGCCAGCCGCCGGTCCCGCTTCGGGTTCGGAAATGGGCGCCGACCCACTCGTGCGGGATTCGAACTGCGTCTGGCTTCGCCAGCCGCCGGTCCCGCTTCGGGTTTGAGATGGGGCGACGATCCACTCGAGCGGGCTTCGAACCGCACCCGGCTTCGCCGGGTGCCGGCCTTCTGTGGCGCGACATCTAGTCGCGCCTCGAAGTCCACTCGCAGGTTCGAATCCCGAAGGGATTCACTCCAATGAAAAGGCCCCGCGAGCGGGGCCTTTTCACTGGAGCCAACTACAGGATTCGAACCTGCGACCTGCTGATTACGAATCAGCTGCTCTACCAGCTGAGCTAAGTTGGCGCTGGCCCCCCAGTTTGCCCTGGGAGGCCTCTGGAATCAACTACTGGAGGAAGCCGGTGGGCAGCTTCATGTGGAGGTTCTTGACCAGGAAGGCCCACAGGTCGGCACGCTCGGCGATCTGCTTGGCGGTGGGCTTGCCAGCGCCGTGGCCAGCATTGGTCTCGATGCGAGTGAGCACAGGAGCCGGGCCGGCCTGGTCGGCCTGCAGGGTAGCGATGAACTTGTGGCTGTGGGCGGGCACCACGCGATCATCGTGATCGCCGGTGGTCACGAGGGTGGGCGGGTATTTCACGCCGGGCTTCAGGTTGTGGAGCGGGGAGTACTTGATGAGGTTGGCGAAGCCATCCGGCGTGTCGCTGGACATGTAGTCACTCTTCCACATCCAGCCGATGGTGAAGGTGTGGTAGCGCAGCATGTCCATGACCCCCACGGCGGGCAGCGCCGCGCCGAAGAGGTCCGGGCGCTGGGCCATGCAGGCGCCCACCAGCAGGCCGCCGTTGGACCCGCCGTGGATGGCGAGCCTGGGAGTGCTGGTGTACTTCTCCTTGATGAGCCACTCGGCGGCCGAGATGAAATCATCGAAGACGTTCTGCTTCTTCTCGCGCTTGCCGGCTTCCCACCAGTCCTTGCCGTATTCGCTGCCGCCCCGCAGGCAGGCCACGGCGTAGACGCCGCCCATCTCCATCCAGACCTGGGACACGGGCGAGTAGGCGGGAGACAGGGCGATGTTGAAGCCGCCGTAGGCGTAGAGCAGCGTAGGATTGGTGCCGTCCAGCTTCAGTCCCTTGCGGTAGGCGAGGAACATGGGGACCTTCGTGCCGTCCTTGCTGGGGTAGAAGACCTCCTTGACCTCGAACTCAGTGGGCTTGATGTCCACCTTGGGCTGGCGGAATACGGTGCTGGTCCCCGTCTTCAGGTCGTAGCGATAGAGCGTGGGCGGCTGGTTGTACGAAGTGAAGGTGTAGAAGGTCTCGGTGTCCTGGCGGCGGCCGCTGAAGCCGCTGAGGTTGCCCAGGCCCTCGGGCTTGATCTCCTTGAGGAGCCGGCCCTTCAGGTCATAGAGCTTCACGACGTTGAGGGCATCCACCTTCCAAGTGACCGCGAAGGTATCGCCGAAGAGGTCCGCCCCGGCCAGGACATCGCGTCCCTTCCCTTCGGGAATGAGGTCCTTCCAGGCCTTCGGGCTCGGATCCTTGAGGCCCACGGCCACGATGCGGTGGCGCGGCGCGCCGGCATCCGTGTGCACGTAGAAGGTGTCGCCGTCATTGCCGAGGATGGAATAGGAACCGTCGTACTTGTCGAATAAGGGCACCACCAGGCTGCCGGCTTGGCGGAGGTCCTTCAGGAAGATGCGGTTCTTCCGCTCGGTGCCCTGGCGCTGGGAGATGACCAGCCAGTGGCCATCGTCGGTGGCCTGGGCGCCGAAACCCCAGTCGGGCTGGTCGGGGCGCTCGTAGACCACCACGTCCTTCTCGACAGGATCGCCCAGCTTGTGGAAGAACAGCTTCTGGTTCTTGTAGACGGCGGTGAGGGCCTTGCCGGCCTCCACCTTGGGATAGTCGGTGTAGTAGAAGCCGCTGCCGTCCTTGGCCCAGCCGTTGACACCCATGCGGCCCGCGGGGAACGTGTCCGGCAGATCCACGCCCGTGGCCACGTTGCGGACCTTCCAGGTGCTCACGTCGGAGCCACCCTTGGACAGGCTGTAGGCTACGAAGGTGCCGTCCTCACTGAAACGCATGCCCCCCAGCGCGACGGTACCGTCCTGGCTGAGGGCGTTGGGATCGAAGAGCACGCGGCCCTTGTCCTCCAGGTGTTCTGTGAGATAGATGACGGACTGGTTCTGGAGGCCGGAATTGTAGGAATAGACGTAGTACTTCCCGTGCTTGCTGGGCGCCCCGTACTTCTCGTAGTTCCAGAGGCGGGTCATCCGCGCCTCGATGGCCTTCCGCTCGGGAATCTGGCCGAGGTAGGCCTGGGTCACCTGGTTCTGGGCGGCCACCCAGGCAGCCGTGTCGGCGGAATGGTCATCCTCCAGCCAGCGGTAGGGATCGGCCACCTTGGTGCCGAAGTAGTTGTCCACCACATCCACCTTGCGGGTGGCCGGGTAGGTCAGCGGCGCCTGGGCCACCAGCGCCGAGGCGGCGAGGACCAGAAGGCAGGATCGGGACGGGGCGAGGGGCATGAACGGGCCTCCAGAAGGGCATTTGGGGGGTGCCCTCCAGGATACCTCGTAACAAAAGGTTGGAACAATCCCTAGCGCAGCTTCATGCCGAGGTTCTTCACCAGGAAGGCCAGGACATCCGCCCGCTCGTCGATCTGCTTGGTCGTGGGCTTCCCCGCGCCATGGCCCGCGCTGGTCTCGATGCGCGTGAGGATGGGCGCCGGACCCGCCTGGGCGACCTGGAGGGTGGCCGTGAACTTGTGGCTGTGGGCGGGCACCACGCGATCGTCGTGATCGCCAGTGGTCACCAGGGTGGGCGGATACTTCACGCCGGGCTTGATGGTGTGCAGGGGCGAGTACTTCATGAGGGTGTCGAAGCCCTCCTTCGTCTCGCTGCTGCCGTAGTCGCTCTTCCAGCCCCAGCCCAGGGTGAACTTGTGGAAGCGCAGCATGTCCATGACGCCGACTTCGGGCACTGCGGCGCCAAAGAGGTCCGGCCGCTGGGTGAGGCAGGCGCCCACCAGCAGGCCGCCGTTGCTGCCGCCGTTGATGGCCAGTTTCGGCGTAGAAGTGACTTTATGGGCGATGAGCCACTCGGCCGCCGCGATGAAGTCATCGAAGACATTTTGCTTCTTCTCTTTGCGGCCCGCGTCGTACCACTCGAGGCCGTACTCGCCGCCGCCGCGGAGGTTCGGCATGGCGTAGACACCGCCCATCTCCAGCCAGACCATGCGGGACACAGAGAACGCCGGCGTGAGCGACACATTGAAACCGCCGTAGCCGTAGAGCAGCGTCGGGTTCTGGCCGTCGAGCCTGATCCCCTTCTTGTGTACCAGGAACATGGGGACCTTCGTGCCGTCCTTGCTGGGGTAGAAGACCTGCTCCACCTCGTAGTCCGCGGGCTTGAACGCCACCTTCGGCGTGCGGAAGATGGCGCTCTTGCCCGTCTTCAGATCCAGCCGGTAGATGGTCCCCGGGTAGGCGAAGCTCCCGAAGGTGTAGAAGGTCTCCGCATCCTCGCGCCGCCCGCCGAAGCCACCTGCCGTGCCCAGCGCAGGCAGGGCCAGATCGCCCGTCGGCTTGCCTTTGAGATCGTAGAACTCCACAGCGGAGTGGGCGTCCCGCATCCACGTGGCGATGAAGCGCCCGCCCACCAGGGACACGGCTTCCAGCACGTCCTTGCCTTTGGCCTGGGGGATGATCTCGGTCCAGGACGCCGGACCGGTGTGGCCCTTGCGGATGGCCACCAGGCGGTTGCGGGGGGCGCCCTGATTGGTGGTCACGAAGAACCGGTCGCCCTCGTTATCCACGATGCCATAGGCAGCGTCCATGCGATCCAGGAAAGGTTCCACCAGGCTTCCAGGCTTGCCGAGGTCCTTCAGGAACAGGCTGGACTCGGGGTTGGTACCCTTGCCACAGGTGATGACCAGCCACCGGCCATCGTCGGTCACGCTGCCGCCGATGTACCACTCCGGCTGGTCGGGGCGCTGGTAGATGAGGGCGTCTTCGGACTGGGGGGTGCCCAGCTTGTGGAAGTAGAGCAGGTGGTTGTTGTTCACACCTGTGAGCGCCCCGCCCTCCTTCGGGGCCTCGTAGCGGCTGTAGAAGAAGCCGCTGCCATCCTTGAGCCAGGAGGCGCCGCTGGCCTTGGACCAGCGGATCTCGTCGGACAGGTCCTTGCCGGTGGCCACATCCCGGACCTTCCAGGTCTGCCAGTCCGATCCCGCCACGGAGACGGAATAGGCCATGAGCCGCCCGTCCTCCGTGAAGCTCGCGCCGCTGAGGGCCACGGTGCCGTCCTTGCTCAGGGTGTTGGGATCGAGGAGCACCCGGCCTGTGGCCTTGGGATCCTCCGTCACGAACAGCACGGCCTGGTTCTGGAGGCCTGTGTTGTAGGAGTAGAAGTACCGCTTGCCCCGCTTGAAGGGGGCGCTGAACTTCTCGAAGTCCCAGAGGCGGGTGATGCGCTCCCGGATCTTCGCCCGCTCGGGAATCTGCTCCAGGTAGGCGAAAGTCACCTTGTTCTGGGCCTCCACCCAGGCCCTGGTCTCGGCGGAGTTGTCATCCTCCAGCCAGCGGTAGGGATCGGCCACCTTGGTGCCGAAGAAGTCGTCCACCACATCGGCTTTCCGCGTCGGCGGATAGGCCAGGGGAGTCTGTGCGGACAGGGCGGTGGTGATAGCGAGGGCCATGGAAAGAATCCTCATGCGACGGTCTCCAGACGGGGAGCCATTCTCGCATCAACCCAAGACCCATTCCCAGCCGTGCAAGGCCGGGTGCTTGGTGGTAGGGTGCGGACATCCCTGGAGGTCTCTTTGGTCCCGCCATCCAGCAAGAAGGTTTTCGTCCTGGATACGAACGTCCTCCTGCACGATCCGAATTCCATTCTCCACTTCCAGGAACACGATGTGGTGCTGCCCATCGTGGTCATCGAGGAGGTGGACCACTTCAAGAAGGACCAGACCGAGGTCGGCCGCAACGCCCGCACGGTCTCGCGCATGCTGGACAAGCTCCGGGCCAGCGGCAGCCTCAGCCGCGGCGTGCCCCTGGAGAGCGGCGGTTCCCTCAAGGTGGACGTAGCTCCCCACAGCCTGGATCTGGGCATCCTGTCAGCCGACAAGAACAAGGCCGACAACCAGATCCTGGCCTGCGCCCTGGAACTTCTGCAGTCCTGCAAGGAGCGCGTGGTCCTCGTCAGCAAGGACACGAACCTGCGCATCAAGGCCGATGCCATTGGTCTGCAGGCCGAGGACTACACCACGGACCGGGTGGAGATGGATGAGCTCTACACCGGCCACAAATCCTGGGAGGTGGATCCTGCCAAGGTGGACCTGCTTTATGACGGTGGCCTCCAGCCGGATCCCAAGCTGAGCCTCCAGCCCAACCAGTTCCTGACTCTGGTGGACCAGACCAATCCCAGCCACACGGCCCTGGCCCGTTTCATGTCCGGAGAGGGGCTCCTGCGCCCCGTGAAGCGCATGGAATCGTATCCCTGGGGGATCAAGCCCCGCAATCGGGAACAGCAATTCGCCATGGAGCTGCTCCTCGATCCCACGGTCCAGGTGGTCACGCTGCTCGGCAAGGCCGGCACGGGCAAGACCCTGCTGGCCATCGCCGCGGGCCTCCAGCAGGTGGTGGATGACGAGGCCTACGACAAGATCCTCGTGAGCCGGCCCGTCATGCCCATGGGGCGCGACCTGGGCTACCTGCCCGGGGACATCAGCGAGAAGCTGCGGCCCTACATGCAGCCCATCTACGACAACCTCGAGTTCATCGTGGGGGCGAACTCCGAGGCCCGGAAGCGCACCACCATGACCGCGGGCCAGCTGGAGGAGGCGGGCTACCTCAGCGTGGAACCCCTCACCTACATCCGGGGCCGCAGCATCCCCAAGCAGTACCTGGTCGTGGATGAGGCCCAGAACCTCACCCCCCACGAGGTCAAGACGATCCTTACCCGCGCCGGGGAGGGCACCAAGGTGATCTTCACGGGCGATCCTCACCAGATCGACAACCCGTATGTGGACGCCAGCACCAATGGCCTGAGCTTCCTGGCGGAACACTTCAAGCATCTCGACATCTCCGGCCACGTCACGCTCATGAAGGGCGAGCGCAGCAAGCTGGCGGAGCTGGCGAGCAACCTTCTGTAAGAGGTCCACATGGCGGATTCATCCTGGGACAACGGTGGCCACGGCGTTCCCCTCAAGCCAGGCCTGCCGCTCTGGGGCAAGGTCGCCCTCGGCTGCGGCATCGCCGTTCTTCTGCTCACGGTTACCTGCTTTGGCGTAGGCGCCTTCTTTGTCCATAAGTTCAAGAAGGATCCGAAGGCCTTTGAAAAGCAGGCCATGTCCTTTGCCGTGGATTCCATGAACCTGCGCCCCGACTGGGAGGATTTCAGGGCTGTGGTTGACCAGTTGAGGACCCCCGAGGGAACCAGGGCCTTGTATGCCGCCAACCCCGGCCTCTCGAGGCAATGGCCCACTGAAATCCAATTCCTGACCGCTGCCAAAGGCTGGCGCCGGGACCTTGTTCCTGTCCCCGATCTGAGCCCTGAGTTAATGAGCGAGCATGGCCTGCACATCAACAAAGCCCTTGGCGGCAAGGTCGAGGTGGGCTGGAGCCCGAAATCGGGCCGGGCCGTCTATGTCACCTTCGAAGGCGCCCGGAAATCCGGGGACAAGGGCCCCCGCCGGGTGGTCGAAGTGGACGTCCGTTGACCGTTCCGCATTGAGCCGCCGCACGTTTTCCGCCAAGATTCAAGCATGACCGCCGCCTCCAGATCCATATCTGATGCTCTAGCCCTGCTCACGAAGGGCACCGTGACCTGCCACAAGGTGGAACAGCTGGAAGCGAAGCTGAAGGAAGGGCGGCCGCTGAGGATCAAGGCGGGTTTCGATCCCACCGCGCCGGATCTCCATCTGGGCCATGGCGTGCTCATCCGCAAGATGGCCCAGTTCCAGAAGCTGGGCCACGAGGTGACGTTCCTCATCGGCGATTTCACCGGCCTCATCGGCGATCCCACGGGCAAGAAGGCCACGCGGCCACCCCTCACCCGCGAAGAGGTACTGGCCAATGCGGAGACTTACAAGGCCCAGGTCTTCAAGATCCTCGACCCCGGAAAAACCAAGGTCCGCTTCAACAGCGAATGGCTGGGGCCTCTCCACGGCGAGCAGTGGATCCGCCTGGCCTCTCGGTTCACCGTGGCCCAGATGCTGGAGCGCAACGATTTCGCCAAGCGCATGGAGGCCCGCGAGCCCATCGCCCTCCATGAGCTGCTCTACCCCCTGACCCAGGCCTACGATTCCGTGGCCCTCCAGGCGGATGTCGAACTGGGCGGCAACGACCAGCTCTTCAACCTCATGCAGGGCCGCATCCTCCAGGAGGCGTCGGGCCAGAAGCCCCAGGTGGTGCTGACGGTTCCGCTGCTGCTGGGCCTGGACGGCGTGGAGAAGATGTCCAAGTCCCTGGGCAACTACATCGGCTTCATGGAGGACCCGGACACCCAGTTCGGCAAGGCGATGAGCGCCAGCGATGCCCTCATGTGGGACTGGTACCTGCTGCTCACGGATAAGCTGCCCGCCGAGATCGAGACCCTCAAGCAGGGCCATCCCATGGACGCCAAGAAGGCCCTGGCCCGGCTGATCGTCGCCGACTTCCACGGCCTTGCCGCTGGAAGAGAGGCCGAGGAGCGCTGGATCCGCCGCTTCTCTGAGCGCAGCCAGGAGGAGGCTCCCGAGGTCGCCGTGGCCCCCACGGATGGCGAAGTCCCTCTCAGCCGCCTGCTGGTGGACCGCGGTCTGGCCGCCAGCCGGAAGGAGGCCGAGCGCCTCATCGGCCAGGGCGCGGTCAGCCTGGATGGCCAGAAGGCCGCGGATCCGGCCCTCCGGCTCTCCCTGTGCTCCGGCCAGGCCATCCTGGTGAAGGTCGGCAAGCTGAAGCTCGAGCGCTGGGTGGTCACATGAGCCTTCCCGCCCTGAAGGATCTCTTCGCGAGACACCGGGCGGGGGCCACGGGCCTCTGGCGCCTGGGCCAGGAACCTGGCCGGACCATCTTCTTCGAGCACGGGAACGTGTTGTTTGCGTCCAGCAGCCACCCCCTGGACCGCCTCACCCACCTCCTCGTGGAGCGCGGCAAGCTCACCCAGGTCCAGCTCGACTACACCATGGCCAACCTCAATCCAGCCATGTCCATCGGCCGGAACCTCATCGAAATGGGGTTCATCACCCAGCGCGACCTGCTGGATGTGGCCCGGGCTCAGGTGGAACGAGTGGTCTGGGCCGCCATGGCCGCGAGCGCGGAAGAACCCGCCTTCCAGGCCAAGAGCCTGGACGCCGCCACGGTCCGCCTGCCCTTCGACACCCCCGGCATGCTGCTGGCCGGCGTGCTGAACCTGCAGGACCGGGAGCGCCTGCTGGCGGAGTTGGGCCCCCTGGACCAAGTGGTCACCCTGGAGGGCCGAGTGCCCCCCGACCTCAACCTGCCCTCCGACCTGATCCGCATCCCCGGCCTCCTGGATGGCCCCCGGACCCTGCTGGAGTTAAGTCGCGAATCCGGAGTCGAGCCCTTCCGTCTGGGCGCCTTTGTGCTGTTCCTGCGGGAGATGGGCTGGGCCCGGCTGGAGGGTCCGCCCTCCCTGGAGTTTGGGTCCCTGGAACCGGCCCTGGTTCCTCCGATCAAGGCTCCCCCCGTCCAGCCGCCACCACCGCCCTACCCCTCCCTGATCGCGGAAATCCAGGCCAGCCAATTCCCCACCACCAATCTGGAGCACCTTTCCGAGGCTCTGGACCAGCTGGGCCCTGAGGACGAGGTGGATGAACCCCTTGCCCCGGGTTTCCAGCAGCCCCCCCTTCCGGAACCTGCCTTGCCCATCCAGCAGGCGGCGGCCGGAAGCACCGAATTCCCTGAACCGACTTATCTTGAGCCCAGAGGTACATCGCGACGCCCCTGGGTCCTGTTTCTGCTCTTCCTGGCCTCCCTGGGGTTATGGGGTGGTCTGCGCTGGTACAAACGCAACCCCATCATCCTGCCCCGTCTGGCCCAGCCAACTCTGCAGAACCTGGAATCGCCCGCCCCGAAACCGGAACAACCTCTCCCCGAGGCCGCCCCCAAGCCCGAGACGAAAGTCGTTCCCGAACCTCCTCCGGTCACCCAGGCCCCTCCCCCAGCAGAGCCGAAGCCGACCGCCAAGTCCCCCGCGGTTCCTTCCAGGGCAGAACGCCTGAAGGCCATCCGGGACGGGAACTGGAAGCTGGCGCTCACCCAGGGAGCCGCTCAGCGCTCGGCGATCCAGGGAAAGTGGTCCCTGCGCCTGGAGATCGCCTGCCAGGGCGACACGGTCCAACACGCGGCTAGCCTGCTGAAAGGCCGGGACCCGGACCTCTTCATCCTGCCCATGGCCTTGCGGAATGGGCGTACCTGCTACCAGGTCTTCCTCGGGAGCTACGAGTCGGAGGCCAGGGCCCAGGCGGCCGCTCGGCACCTTCCGGCTCCTTTCCTGACCGCCGGGAACCGTCCGAAGCCCTTCCGGGTGGACCAGATCCCCAGTCGGCAATAGGCATAAGTACTGCCCTCATCGTACATATTCCCATTGCAATTTGTGATCCTTTACAAAAGGGCTAGCTCGAGCCATACTTTATATGTATACGAGCTGGTCCATTAAATGCGACCTGATGATCTTTGTGGAGTCCGATGCTGTCATCCTTCCATCCCACCAATTGGAGCAAGACCTGCGCGCTCTGGATCCACGAGATCCATGTCGTCTTCGACCCTCCAACTCCAGTGGATCCAGGTAAGGGCGGGCTTCTCAGGCTCATGCGGTGGAGCACCCCCCGGGTGGCCACCCTGGTGGCCCTCAGCTTCACCCTCCACTGCACCAGGCCCCCGGCGACCTACATTTCCCCGGCCACCAGCTCCCGCGGGGACGCCCAGCCCACGGATGGGCAGGCCTATGTGGAAGAGGGTGTGGCCAGCTGGTACGGCGGCAATGATGATGGATTCTCAGGTCGGCCCACGGCCAGCGGGGAAATTTTCGATCCCGAGCAGTTCACCTGCGCCCACCGGACCCTTCCTCTCGGCAGCTTCGTGGAGGTGGAGAATCTGGAGAACCGCAAGCGCACTGTTCTCCGGGTGAACGATCGAGGCCCCTTCATCAAGGGGCGCGTGCTGGATCTTTCCAAGCGCGGCGCCGAGGAACTGGGCTTCACGGGCCGGGGCACCACGCGCATCCGCCTCCGCTCCGTGGACGCCATGGGCCTGCCCACCGCTCTGGATCCGGCCGTGGATCGCGCGGACCCCTTCGTGGTACAGGTGGCCGCACTTTCCGATCCCAAGAATATCGAGTCACTTACGCGCGAACTTGAAAACACCTTCGGCGTAGTGACCCTTCAGGGCGCCACCACTCGGGGGGGTCTGGCCGTGAAGCGGATCCGGGTGGGCAGCTACACCACCCGCCAGGATGCCGAGCAGGCCGCCGAACAGCTCGCCAAGCTCCTGAAGGATCGCGGTGTCGAACCCTTCATCACCCGCCAGCGCTGAGCCCCTGCGCCCCTTCCTGGTCATCCCGGCCGGGGGGCGGGGCCTGCGCATGGGCGGCGGCCTGCCCAAGCAGTTCCGGGACTGGGGCGGACGGCCCCTGCTCCAGGCCACGGTCGATGCCTTCTTCGACCCCGGCATGCCACCCCTGGCTGGCATCGCCTTGGCAGTACCGGAGAGTCACCTGGAAGAAACCCGCTCCTGGTCCTTCAGCGCACCCTGCTGGGTGGTGCCCGGGGGGGATACTCGGCAGACCTCCGTCTGGTCGGCCCTCCGGGCCCTGCCCGACCAGCCCCTCGCTCCCGTGATGATCCATGATGCCGTTCGCCCCTTCCCTCCTGCCGCCCCCCTCTGGGAGGCCCTGGCAGCCTTGAACCGTTTCGACGGCGTCCTGCTCGGCGAACCCTCCACCGACACCCTCAAGCGGGTGGACGCAGAAGGATGCGTGCTCGGAACCGTGCCCCGGGAGGCATTCTTCCGGGCCCAGACTCCCCAGATCGCCCGCCTGGGCACCTGGCTCCACGCCTTCCGCGCCGCGGACGAGGCCGGCTTCGTGGCCACGGACGATGTGGCCCTGCTGGAACGCCTGGGGTTGGCGGTGAAGGTCATCCCCAGCCCCAGCTCGAACCTGAAGCTCACCACCCCCGAGGACTGGGAGCGTACCCAGCCCCGCTGACCACGGGCTGTGGTGGAGACACCACATATGCCCTTCGCTGGACACAAATCAAATCATGGAATGATTTGATTTGTGTCGTGGCACAAATCTGGCTTATGAATCTGTGAGGACAAACCATGCCCCGCAGTACCACACCCCAGACCCTGAGCCGCGAGATCACCATCTCGGGCCGCGGCCTGCACGGCAACCACCCCTGCTCGGTGCGGCTGGTGCCGGTGGCCGAGCCCTCGGGGATCGTGTTCGTCCACACGCCCACGGGTACCGAGATTCCCGCCAAGGCCGACCTGGCTGGCGACCTGGTGCTGGCCACCACCCTGGTGAAGGATGGCGTGCGGCTCCAGACCATCGAGCACCTGCTGTCGGCCCTCACCGGCCTGGAGGTCGAGCACCTCCGCATCGAGGTGGACGCCGAGGAACTGCCCATCCTGGATGGCAGCGCCGCCCCCTGGGTCGACGCCATCCTGCAGGCGGGCACCCGGGCCCTCGAAGGCCGCCGCCGTTTCCTGAAGATCACGCGGCCCATCGAGGTCCGGAATGGGGACCGCTGGATCCGCGCGCTCCCCTATGACGGCCTGCGCCTGCGCTATGTCATTGATTTCCCCACCCCCGCCCTGGGCCGCCAGAGCCGCGAGTTGACCCTCACTCCCGAGAAGTACCGCCGGGAGCTGGGCGCGGCCCGCACCTTCTGCCTGGCCCAGGAGATCGACCTCATGCGGTCCCGCGGCCTCGCCCTGGGCGGCAGCCTGGACAACGCCGTGGTCTTCGGCGCCGACGGCCCCCTGAACGAATCCCTGCGCTACGAAGACGAAGCCGTCCGCCACAAGATGCTCGACCTGGTGGGCGACCTGGCCCTCCTCGGCGCGCCCCTGCTGGGCCTCGTAGAAGCCCATGCCGCCGGCCACGCCCTGCATGTCGCCCTGGCCCAGGCCATCCTCGCGGATCCTGGCTGCTGGGAGTGGACCGAGGACGCCGAGCCCGTCAACGCGCAGTTCTTCTTCCGGCCCGCCGACCTCAGCATCGCCGCGCAGCCGGCCTGAGCCGACGACGCAGTCGGCCCAGCCAAGCCATCCAAGCCTAGGGACAGGCCTTGTGGATGGCTGCCCGCAGTTCGGCGAAATCGAAGGGTTTCTGGAGAAGCCACACGCGGGAGTATGAAGACAAGGCGCCTTCCACCGCCCGGTCCACCCTTCCCGAGGAGAGGATGACGGGAAGGTCGGGATGCGAGCTCCGGATCTCCTGCAGGGTCTCCACCCCGGTCATCCCCGGCATGTTCTGGTCGAGCACCACCAAGTCCACCGCCGGCCCCTCCCTCAGCCGGTCCAAGCCTTCACGGCCGCTGGCGGCCACCTCGACCCGGTGCCCCACATGGCGAAACAGGGCGGAGGCGGATTCGCGGATCATCTCCTCGTCATCCACCAGGAGAATGCCCAGGGCCCTGGGACCTGACACCTGGGGACCTTCCGGGCTCGCATCGAGCCGGGGGGACGGGACCACCAGGGCCGGGAAGTGGAGCGCGACCCGCGTGCCTCGGCCCGGCTCGCTCTCGATCTTGCAGCTACCCCCATGGGCCTTCATCACCCCATAGACGATGGAGAGCCCCAACCCCGTGCCCTTGCCGATGGGCTTGGTGGTGAAGTAGGGATCGAGGGCCTTGGCCAGCACTTCGGGAGTCATCCCCTCGCCCGTATCCTCGACCACCACTTCCACCGCGCCCCCGCTCAGCGCCCTGGACTGGAACCTCAGCCGGCCGCCCTCCGGCATGGCGTCGACCGCATTCACGCACAGGTTCATCAGCGCATTGGCCAGCGAGACCGCCTCCCCCATCACCATGGGCAAGGGTTCCTCCAAGTCCAGCTCCAGCTCGACCTTCTGGAAAGTGGTGTGGGAAATGAGCTCCGCTTCCTGCCGGAGCACCTGGTTCAGGTCCAGTGGAGCGGCATCCTCCAGACGGTCGCGGGCGAAATCGGTGAGCCCCTTGACCAGCGTCCGCCCCCGCACGGCCGTGTTGAGGAGAAGATCGAGATTCGCCGCCACCGAGGGATCGCCCTCGAAACGGTTCCTGAGGACCGTGGCCACGCCCATGATCGCCGCCAGCACGTTGTTCATGTCGTGGGCCACGCCGCTGGCGAGGCTGCCGATGGATTCGAGCTTCTGGTACCGCAGGAGTTCGACCTGGATCCGCCGCCGCTCCTCCTCCGCCCGCTTGCGCTCCAGCTCGTGGGCACAGCGCACTGCCACCATCTGCAGGATGGATTCCGCCAGCTCCCGGTCCACGATGGGCTTCTTTCCCATCACCGCGATCAGGCCAATGGGGTTGCCCCGCGAATCCCACAACGGAATTCCAAGGTAGCTCTCCGCAGCCATGTGCTGGAGCATCAGATCCTCGGGGAAGAGGCGCTGGATGCCCTTGGGATAGCAGCAGAGGCCCTTCCCCATGACGTTCTCGCAGGGTGTCCCGTGCAGATCGTATTCCACGTCCGGGACGATCTCCCCGGAGGCATACAGCCCCACGGTCCGGGCACGCTTCTGGTCGGGAAGGAGTTCGTCCACCAGGGCGTATTCCACACCCAGCTTTTCGCCAAGGAACAGCACCAACGCCGAAAAGAACCCTTCATGAGACTGGGTCCAGCCCTTCTGGGCGATGAAGACCAGGGTCTCCTTGATCAGGTCATCCAAGTTCGTCATGACTTCAATGACCTCAAGATCGGCTGCAATGGGTGCGGCAGGACACCTCGATGCTAATCGCTGAAGGCGACAGGAAACAATGGACTGTCGTAGTAAAGAATCTGCCCAGACAGCGTTCCTGCTTGCGCCCTCATCCACCAGCTGTCAGTCTTGTCGCTTCACCCTTGAGGTGCATAGGTGTTACTTCATCTCCAGCCATGACCTGACGAACCGGGCGGACCTGCCCGGGTGGGTGGCCGCGCTGGCGCGGAATGGGGAGACGGAAGAGGACACGCGGAAGGCCGTCAAGGCCATCCTGGCGGACGTACGCCGGGACGGGCTGAAGGCCGTGCTGGACTGGACCGCGCGCCTGGACGGCGTGGCGCTTGATCCCGCCGCCTTGCGCATTCCCGGATCCATCCTCGAAGCGGCCCGTGCGGGGCTGGACAACCGCCAACCGGAGCTCATGGCCGCCCTGCGGGAGATGATCGCCAACGTGCGCCGCTTCGCCGAAGGGCAGCGCGGCTGCCTGCGCGACCTGGAGCTGCCCCTGCCCGGCGGCGGCATCGTGGGCGAGCGCTGGTGTCCCCTGAAGACCGCGGGCGTCTACATCCCCGGTGGGCGGGCCTTCTATCCCTCCACCCTGGCCATGACCGTCATCCCCGCCCAGGTGGCAGGCGTGGGCCGCATCGTGGGTGTCACGCCTCCCAAGCCCCAGCCCACCCTGCCCGGCGCCTGGGGCGTGGATCCCCTGGTGCTGGCCTGTGCCGCGGAGCTCGGCCTCACGGAGCTTTACCCCTTCGGCGGCGCCCAGGCCCTGGCCTGGCTGGCCTTCGGGGAACCCGCCGTGGACCTCGTGGCCGGGCCCGGCAACCGCTTCGTGGCCGAGGCCAAGCGGCAGCTCATCGGTACCTGCGGCATCGATGCCCTGGCGGGCCCCACAGAGCTGCTGGTCATCGCCGATGGCAGCGCCGACCCCGCCTGGCTCGCCGAGGACCTGCTGGCCCAGGCCGAGCATGATCCCGATGCCGCCGCCGTGCTGGTGAGCGCCGACCGCACCCTGTTGGAAGCCGTGGAAGCGGAGCTCCAGACCCGCGTGGCTGCCTCACCCCGCCGGGCCATCCTCGAGCAGAGCCTGGGCGCCCACGGGCGGCTGGTCTGCGCGGACCACGATCTCGCCATCGCCCTGGCCCAGGCCTGGGCGCCGGAACACCTGGAACTCTGCGTCCGCGATCCCGAAGTCTGGTTGCCCTCCCTCACCACCGCCGGAGCCGTCTTCATCGGCAGCGCCAGCGCCGAAGCCTTCGGCGACTACGGCGCCGGGCCGAACCACGTGCTGCCCACGAATCGCAGTGCCCGCTACACCAGCCCCCTGGGCGTGGCCACCTTCCTCAAGCGCCAGAGCCTGTTGCGGCTCTCTCCCGCGGATGCGGCCACCATGACCCCCTGGGTCGAGAAGCTCGCCGAGGCCGAGGGCCTCACGCATCACGGGCGCAGCGCCGCCCTGCGCGGCCATCACCACCCCTAGGGAGTGCCTCCTCGCCGAGCGCTCCATTCCGCTTCTTTCTCCCAGAAGCCTGGTTTCCTCTTACCCTCATCCCGAGTTGCCCATGTCCTTCCTCCGACCCGACCTCGCCGACCTGCCCGCCTACCAGCGACCTCCCGAGCCGCCCACGGGCCTGCGCCTGCACATGAACGAGGCGGCCACCGACTGGCCCACGGAGGCCCGAGAGGCGCTGCTGGCGCGGCTTCGCGACTTGCCCTTCCACGTCTACCCCGAGCGCCAGGAGGAGCTCACCGAGCGCCTGCGGAAGCGCGTGGGCGCCCCCGAGGGTGGCCTGCTCCTGGGACCTTCCAGTGGTGCCCTCTTGGACCTGGTGGCCATGGCGGGCCTGAGCTTCGGCGACACGGTGGCCATCCCCGATCCCGGCTTCAGCCTCTATCCCATGCTCGTGCGGCGGAACGGCGGCCAGGTGCGGAAAGTGCCCCAGGGCACCGGCTTCCCCCTGGAACCCTGGTTCGCGGCCCTGGACTGCCGCCAGATCTGGCTGACCCTGCCCAACAACCCCACGGGCGCCTGGGTGTCGCCGGAGGCGTTGGAACCCCTGCTGGCCGCCGCCGCGGCCCGGCCCGTGCCGCCCCTGGTGGTGATGGACGAAGCCTACGCGGAATTCGCCCCGGCCACCCACCGCCTGGCCGTGGACCGCTATCCGAACCTGGTGCTGCTGCGAACTTTCAGCAAGGCGCTGGCGTCCGCCTCCTGGCGCCTGGGCTACCTCCTGGGCGATCCCGCCCTGGTGTCGAAGCTGGCCACCCTGCAGCTGCCCTACTCCATCCCGGCGGCCAGTCTGGAGGCCCTGGATGTGGCCCTGGACTTCGCCCCGGCCTTCGAAGCCGCCGTCCGGGCCCTGCCCGAGCGCCGCGACCGACTGGCCGCGGCCCTGCCCGCCCACCGCGCCGCCCCCAGCGCCGCCAACTTCATCCATGTGTCGCCGGATCCCTCAGACGCGCTGGAAACCGAGGGCATCAAGGTCCGCCGCCTGCCCGGCACCGGCGCCGCGCGGCTCACCATCGGCACGGAACCGGACACCGCCCGCGTGGCCGCGACCCTGGGCGGCGCCCTGCCCGCCCCGGCGCCGCGCGCGGCCCGACGCCTGCTGGTCCTCGATATCGATGGCGTCCTCATTGATGCCGACCGCAGCTTCATGGAAGCCGTGGCCCGGGCCTTGGCGGACTTGCGCCCCGCCCTGCCCTGGTCCGACGGTGCCTACCGCGCCTTCAAGCGCCTGGGCGGCTTCAACAACGATTTCCGCCTTGCGGCAGGCGCCCTGGCCCTGGCCGAGGTGCACGGCGACGTGGACCTCCGGTCCGTGATCGAAGCGGCGGACGGCCGCGGTTTCCCGGAACTCGACGCGCGGACCGAGGCCCTGGAGCCTGCGGCGCAGGTCGTGGTGCAGAAGCACTACGCCGACACCATCAGCCTGGAACGCCCTCTGGTGGATCTGGCTGAGCTACAGGCCACGGGCTGGGACCTGGCAGTGCTCACTGGGCGACCGCCAGAAGAATTGGAACTGGCCTGGAAGGTGCTGGGCTTCTCGCTGCCCGCGGTCTGCGATGCCGCGCCCCACCTGCGGAAGCCCGAGCCCGCGGGCCTGCTGCAGCTGGCGGACGCCTTCCGGGCGGAGGACGTCATCTTCGTGGGAGACACGGTGGACGACGCCCGCTGCCTGCGGGCCGCCGCCGAACTGAAACCCGAGGTAGCCTGGCGCTTCGCGGCCCTGGGGCCCGACCGTGCACGCTTCACCGCAGCCGGGGATGCCGAGTCCGAGACCCTGCGTGACCTTCTGCCGATGCTCAACCAGGAGCTGCCATGAGAACCGCCACCCTGCACCGTGTCACCGCCGAGACCGATGTGAAACTGAGCCTCTCCCTGGATGGTGGCGAAGCCCGCATCCGCACGGGCCTGGGCTACTTCGACCACATGCTGATGCAGCTCGCCAGACATGGCGGCTTCGGCCTCGAGGTCGAGGCCGAGGGCGACCTGCCCGTGGACAGCCACCACCTGGTGGAGGACGTGGGTCTCTGCCTGGGCGACGCCCTGAAGGAGGCTTTGGGCGACCGCGCTGGCATCGCCCGCTTCGCCCACGCCTACGTGCCCCTGGACGAAGCCCTGGCCCGGGTGGTGGTGGACCTGTCCGGCCGTCCCTGGTGCGAATTCCACGCGGACCTGCCGCCGGTCATCCTCGGCGACGGTTTCCAGGTGGAGATGGTCCGGGAGTTCTTCGTCGCCCTGGCCATGCGCGGCGGCCTGGCCCTTCACGCGGATCTGGTGCGGGGCGTGAACACCCACCACAAGGTCGAGGCCCTCTTCAAGGCCCTGGCCCGCGCCCTGCGCCAGGCCACGCGGGCCGAAGGCAGCGATGTGCCCTCCACCAAGGGGACCTTGTCCGCATGAGCGCCATCACCCTCATCGACTATGACGCCGGCAATCTGGCTTCGCTGGAAGGCGCGCTGGAGCGCCTGAACCTGCCCTTCATCCGCGCCGCGTCGCCGGATCAGGGGGCCGTTTCAGGCCCCATCGTGCTGCCAGGCGTGGGCCACTTCGAAGCCGCACGGAACTCTCTGCGCGAGCGGGGCTGGTGGCAGCTTCTGCCGGAACTGGTGGCCGGAGGCCGACCGCTGCTGGGCATCTGCCTGGGGCTCCAGTTGCTGGCCGAAGGCAGCGAGGAAGCTCCCCGCGCCTCGGGCCTCGGCTTGATTCCGGGCATCGTGCGGCGCCTGGGGCCCGGCGTGAAGGTTCCCCACATGGGCTGGAGCCAGGTGCGCCAGGCTTCTGCCCACCCTGCCCTGCCGGATCCTGAGGGGGCGTGGCTCTACTTCGTGCACAGCTATGCCCTGGAGCCCGCGTCTGAAACGGTCTACCTGGCCGACCACGGCCGTCCCTTCGCGGCCGTCGCGGCCAGGGGGAAAGTCCTGGGCTTCCAACCCCACCCCGAAAAGTCGGGCGCCACCGGCCTGCTGCTGCTGCAGGCGACCCTGGCCTGGATGGGCGCCACGGCGCCCACACCGGAGGCCCCATGCCATTGACGCGGGAGGCGTTGTGCAACTGATTCCCAGCATGGACCTGCTGCAGGGCCGCCTGGTCCGCCTTCGGCATGGCGACCGGGCCCAGGCCACCTTCTACGACTTCACGCCCGAGGGCTGGGTCGAGCATTTGATCGCCGCCGGCGCCCGCCGCATCCACCTGGTGGACCTGGATGGCGCCTTCGGCGGGCCCCGCCAGGGGGCCTTCACCACCTTCCCCACCCGCTTCCCTCAGGTGCGCTTCCAGCTGGGCGGCGGCCTGCGTGACCGGGCGGCCATCGAGGAGGTCCTGGCCTTGGGCTTTGACGCCGTGGTGGGCACCCTCGCCGTGGAGCAGCCCTCGGCGTTGCGGGGCCTCCCCGGCGACCGCATCGTCGCGGCCCTGGACCTCAAGGGCCAGCGCATCGTCACCCGCGGCTGGCAGGCCCCCAGCGCCTGCGCTTCCACGGATGTCTTCGAGGCCCTGCTCACCCTGGGCTTCAACCGTGCCCTCGTCACGGACGTGAGCCGGGACGGCACGCTGGAGGGCCCCGGCCTCGAAGCCACGGCCTGGGTGGCCCGGGAGGGCTTCCATGTGCAGGCCTCCGGCGGCGTGAAAGATCTCTCCGACCTCGTCCCACTCGCGGGGCTGCCCGGCGTGGTGGGCGCCATCAGCGGCAAGGCCCTCATGGAGGGTTTCATCCCCCTGGACGATCCCCGCACCCGGGCCGCCCTGGCAGGAGGCGCCTGATGCCCGCCAAGCGCATCATCCCCTGCCTGGACGTGAAGCGGGGCCGCGTCGTGAAGGGCGTCCAGTTCAAGGAGCTCCGCGACCTGGGGCATCCTGTGGACCTGGCCCGGCGCTACGACCTGGAGGGCGCGGACGAGCTGGTCTTCCTCGATATCGCGGCCTCCCTGGAGAACCGCGGCACGCGGGAAGCCTGGGTCCGCGAGGTGGCCCGCGAGCTGAGCATCCCCTTCACGGTGGGCGGCGGTGTCTCCAGCGTGGAGGACGCCCGCAGTCTGCTGCGGTCCGGGGCCGACAAAGTCGCCGTGAACACCGCCGCCGCCCTGCGGCCGGACCTGGTCTGCGAACTCGCGGACGCCTTCGGGCGCCAGTGCGTGGTGGCGGCCGTGGACGTGAAGCGCGATGCAGATCTGGGCTGGCGCGTGTATCTGAAGGGCGGCACCGAACCCACGGACCGGGCCGCCGTGGACTGGCTCTGGGAGCTCAACGATCTCGGGGCGGGCGAGATCCTGCTCACCTCCATGGACCGGGACGGCACCGGTGACGGCTTCGACCTGCCCCTGGTGGACCTGGCTTCAGAGCTGCCGATTCCCCTCATCGCCTCCGGTGGCGCCGGTCTCGAGATCCACTTCCTGGAGGCCCTGGAGCACGGCGCCGACGCCGTGCTGGCCGCCACGCTCTTCCACGAGGGCATCCTGCCCATCCCCCGCCTCAAGGCCTACCTGGCCCAGAACGACCTCTCCATACGGATCTGACATGGACCTCGCTACGTTGACATTCGATTCCGCCGGTCTCATCCCCGGCATCGTGCAGGACCGCGCCGGCGAGGTGCGGATGGTGGCCTGGCTCAACCGCGAGGCCCTCCAGCGCACCCTCGACACTGGCTTCGTCACCTTCTGGAGCCGCTCGCGCGGAGCGTTGTGGGTGAAAGGCGAAACCAGCGGGAACCGGCTCCGCCTTGTGCAGATCCGCCC
Source organism: Geothrix sp. (assembly GCA_036504935.1). Taxonomy (GTDB): domain Bacteria; phylum Acidobacteriota; class Holophagae; order Holophagales; family Holophagaceae; genus Geothrix. Next base: position 22,886 of record DASXUH010000175.1, read on the forward strand.
CGACTGCGATGCGGACGCCCTGCTCATCGTGGCCGACCCCGAGGGCCCCAGCTGCCACCGCGGCACGGAGAGCTGCTTCGACCCTAGCCCCGAAGGCGGCCATGACGGGGCGCCCTGGCCCGCCACCCTGCCCTGGCTGGGCCGCCTGGAGGCCCTGCTGAAGTCCCGCAAGGTCCTGGCGGACCTGAACGGCAGCTACACTCAGAAGCTCTTCGCCCAGGGTGTGGACCGCATTGCCAAGAAGGTGGTGGAGGAGGCCGGGGAAGTTGTCATCGCCGCCAAGAACGACGACCGCGAAGCCTTCCTGGGCGAGGCCGCCGACCTGATCTTCCACCTGGACCTGCTGCTGCTGGAGCGGGGCGCCAGCCTGCTGGAGGTGGTGGAGGTCCTTCATCACCGCCACGCTGAGCGCACCGGAGGGCCCGCCTGATGCCCGTCCGCACGCCCCACTTCCCCGACCTGCTCTTTGGCTCGGCAGCCCGGCTCCGCCGCTGGGAGGGGGCCCTCATGGGCCTGCTGGCGGCCCACGGCTACCGCGAGCTGCACCCTTCCCTCGTCCTGCGCGAAACCGTGCCCGAGGGCGCTCTCCGCTTCTTCGACGGCGACGAGCTGGTGGCTCTGCGCTGGGACTTCACCGTAGCCCTGGCGGGCCTCCTGGCCCGGAGCTTCCCGACACCGCCGGACCGCGTGGCCTACGCCGGCGCGGTGTTCCGGCGGCCCGTGCAGCCCTGGGAGGCGGTGGAGCGCTTCGAGGTGGGTTGCGAGCGCATCCAGCCCGAGGGCGAGCCCGCCGCGGAGGCGGATGTGGAACTGGCCCGGATGCTCATGGCCATCCCCGGCTTGCTGGGCCTGAAGAGCGCCATCCTCCACCTGGGAAACGCGGCCCTGGTGCGCCGGCCCCTGGAGGCGGAAGGGCTATTCGGCGAGCTGGCGGACGCCGTGGTGGCGGCCCTCTCCCGCCGCGCCCCCCACCGCGTGCAAGAGGCCCTCGACGGCCATCCTTCCGCCAAACGGCTGTCAGCACACGCCGAGGCGCTGCTCTCCGAACTGGATGGACCAGGCACCCTCGGAGCGCTCGCTTCCAGCCCGTACGCGAGCCTGCTCGAGGAGGAACGGAGCCACATGGACCGCGCCCTCCAGGCCCTGCTGCCCATCCTGCCACCCAACCTCGAACTGCGCGTGGACCTGGCCGATGTGGCGGGTCTGGACTTCTACACGGGCCCCACCCTGCGCCTCTGGGCACCCGGCGCCCAGCAGGAACTGGCCGCGGGCGGGCGCTACGACCGCCTCTTCCCAGGTCTGGGCCGCCCCTGGCAGGCCGCGGGCTTCTGCGTGCGCCTGTCTCGCCTCCTCGACCTGGCCGCCACCCGGCCCGACCTCTTCGAGGAGCCCTGATGAATCCCGCCTCTGCCCTTCTCATCGCCTTTCCCAAGGGCCGCCTCGGTGACGAACTCGTGCCGAAGCTGGCGGGCACACCCCTGGCTCTCGATGCCGTAGCCCTGAAGTCCCGGGTGCTCCGCATTCCCACGGCCACACCCGGCGTGGCGGCGCTGCTCCTCAAGGGCGCGGACCTGCCCCGCTATGTGGCCGCCGGCGTGGCCGCCCTGGGCATCGTCGGCTCTGACACCCTCGACGAGATGGATATGGACCTGCTCGAACTGGCGGACCTGGGCTTC
>DASXUH010000176.1:0-1559 GCA_036504935.1 Geothrix sp.
GAGCCAGAGCCTGGACCCCCCGCCGTGCGCGAGCAGTACGCCAAGCGCGAGGTCCAGATCCCCATGCGGGACGGCGTGAAGCTCTTTACGGCCATCTACACCCCGAGGGACACCAGCCGGACCTACCCCTTCCTGCTCCAGCGCACGCCCTACAGCGTGGCCCCCTATGGCGCAGACGCCTATCCCGAGCACCTGGGCCCCTCGGCACCCTTCCAGAAGGAGGGTTTCATCTTCGTCTACCAGGACGTGCGGGGCCGGATGATGTCCGAAGGCGAGTTCGTGAACATGCGGCCCCAGCGCGCCGTGAGCGGTGCCGCCGTGGACGAGAGCACGGACACCTACGACACCCTGGACTGGCTGCTGAAGCACGTGGAGGGGAACAACGGGAAGGCCGGCCAATGGGGCATCAGCTATCCCGGCTTCTACTCCGCCGTGGGCATGCTGTCGGGCCATCCGGCCCTCAAGGCCGTGTCGCCGGAGGCCCCCATCACCGATTGGTTCGCAGGCGACGACTTCCACCGCAACGGCGCCCTCTGGTTGCCCCACGCCTTCAATTTCATGGTGAATTTCGGCAAGCCCCGGCCCAAGCCGACCTCCGACTGGGGCAAGCCCTTCCGCCGCGCCACCTCGGACGGCTACGAGTGGTTCCTGCGCCTGGGGCCCACGGGCGCCACCCGGCAGTACACCAAGGACGTGGCTTTCTGGAACGAGATGCTGGACCACCCGGACTACGACGCCTTCTGGCAGGCCCGCAACCTGCGGCCCCAGCTCAAGGATGTAAAGCCCGCCGTGCTCACGGTAGGCGGCTGGTTCGACGCGGAGAACCTTTACGGCGCCCTGCAGGTGTTCAAGACCCTCGGCCGCCAGAGCCCCGGCACGGACAGCCGGCTGGTCATGGGCCCCTGGTTCCACGGGGGCTGGGAACGCAGCAAGGGCGACCGTCTGGGCTCCGTGCGGTTCGGGGCGGACACCTCACCCTGGTTCCAGTCGGAGGTCCTCCTCCCGTTCTTCCTGCACCACTTGAAGGACGCCAAAGCGCCGTCCCTGCCGAAGGCCACCGTCTTCGAGACCGGCGCCAACCGCTGGCGCCAGCTGGACGCCTGGCCGCCGAAACAGGCCCAGGACGGGAAGCTCTACCTGCAGCCCAGCGGAAAGCTTTCCTTCGCGCCGCCCCCCGCCGGCGGCGGCGCCGACACCTTCGTCTCCGATCCCGCCAAGCCCGTGCCCTTCACAGAGCACGTGGCCATCGGCATGCCCAAGGACTACATGACCGCGGACCAGCGCTTCGCGGGACGGCGCCCGGACGTGCTGGTCTTCCAGACGGATGCCCTGGCCGAGGACCTGACCTTCGCGGGCCCCCTGCGGCCCGAGCTCTTCGTGGCCACCACGGGCACGGACGCCGACTGGGTAGTGAAGCTCATCGATGTCTACCCGGACGATTTCCGGAACCCCGATTTCAAGGAGGAGGGCAAGCCCTGGGATCGCACCCCCAACCCCATGGGCGGCTACCAGCAGCTGGTGCGCGGCGAGGTCATGCGCGGCAAGTTCCGCGACAGCCT
>DASXUH010000177.1:0-12086 GCA_036504935.1 Geothrix sp.
CTGATCCTCCGGATGGAGGCCGCGATGGGAGGCGCCGGACCCGGTCCGGCGCCTCCTTTTTTGCGCCCGCGCGGCGGCCCCGGCCCTGTCAGGAATGGTGGGTTCGGCTAAACTGGCCCTTCATGCGAGCGCGCCCATGAACCATCCTCTGCCTCCCGAGACCGCGAACGAGCCCATGGCCCCGGGCCTACGGCTGCCGGAATCCGAACGAAAGGAATTCAGCCCGGAGGCCCTGGCGGAGATCCAGGCCATCATGGCCAAGTTCCCCGACAAGCTCGCGGCCACGCTGCCCGCCCTGCACATCGCCCAGCGCGAGTTCGGGTTCGTGAGCCTCTCCGCCATGAAGGCCGTGGCCAAGGCCATCGGCATCCCCGAGGGCCATGTCTTCGGCGTGGCCACCTTCTACACGATGTATCAGAAGGCGCCAGTCGGGAAATTCCATTTCTCGGTCTGCACCAACATCAGCTGCGCCCTGCGCGGCGCCGCCCAGCTGCTGGAGAAGGTCTGCGAGAAGACCGGCGTGAAACCCGGCCAGGGCCCCAGCGCCGACGGCCTGTGGAGCGTGGAGGAGGTCGAGTGCCTCGCCGGCTGCGGCAGCGGTCCCTGCGTGCAGGTGAACCACGATGTCTACGATGAGTTCGTGGATGAGCAGAAGCTCATCGAGGTCATGGAAGCCTGCAAGCGCGGTGAATACCGCCCTTGGGCGCAGTAGGGGGAACCAATGGCCGCCATCCGCACCAAGCCCGACCCCCAGATCTACACCTTCCCCGGTTTCGGCAAAGACAAGTACCCGAACCTGATGCTCCGCGGCGCGGGCGACCTGGACAACTGGCACCTCAAGGTCTACGAGCAGAGGCACGAAGGCTACGTGGCCATGAAGGCCGCGCTGAAGCTGGAACCCGTGGCCGTGGTCGAGGAGATGAAGGCCTCCGGCATCCGGGGCCGTGGCGGCGCGGGCTTCCCCTGCGGCCTGAAATGGTCGTTCATGCCCAAGGACACGCCCGAGCGGAAGTTCACCCGCTACCTGGTGTGCAATGGCGACGAAGGCGAGCCGGGCACCTTCAAGGACCGCGCCATCCTCGAGTACAACCCGCACCAGCTCATCGAGGGCATGATCATCGGCGGCTGGGCCATGCAGTGCAAGCTCGGCTTCGTCTACATCCGCGGCGAGTTCCTCTGGCTCATCGAGAAGCTGGAGGCCGCGCTCCAGCAGGCCCGCGACGCCGGCTACCTCGGGAAGAACATCCTGGGCACTGGCTGGGACTACGACATCCTGGTCTACCGCGGCGCCGGCGCCTACATCTGCGGCGAAGAGACGGCCCTGCTGAACTCGCTGGAAGGACGCCGTGGCGAGCCCCGCGTGAAACCGCCCTTCCCGGCGGCCAAGGGCGCCTTCGGCCAGCCCACCACCGTGAACAACGTGGAGACCCTGGCGGCCGTGCCCCCCATCCTCCGCATGGGCGGCGCCGAGTACGCCAAGCTGGGCACCCCCAAGAACACGGGCACCCGCATCTTCGGCGTCAGCGGCCACGTAAAACGCCCCGGTCTCTTCGAGCTGCCCCTGGGCACGCCCATGGACTTCGTCGTGAACGAGCTGGCCGGCGGCTCCAGCACCGGCAAGAAGCTCAAGGCCATCATCCCCGGTGGCGCCAGCGCCCCCATGTTCGACGAGAAGGACTTCGACTGCCCCCTGGACTTCGACACCGTGAAGGCCCGGGGCTCCATGGCCGGCTCCGGCGGCCTCATCTGCATGGATGAGGACACCTGCATGGTGCAGGCCACGCTGCGCCTCATCCGCTTCTACGCCCACGAGAGCTGCGGCCAGTGCACGCCCTGCCGCGAAGGCTGCAACTGGATGGAGATGGTCCTCTACCGCATCGAGCACGGTGAGGGCCGCATGGAGGACCTGGACCTGCTGGCCAGCCTCACGCCGCGCATCGGCCTGCGGACCCTCTGCCCCCTGGGTGACGCCGCCTGCGGCCCTATGGATTCGGCGCTCCAGAAGTTCCGCCACGAGTTCGAGCATCACATCACCCACAAGACTTGCTACGCCCAGGGTTCGCGGCTGCTCTCCGCGGTCGGGGCGCACTAGCTTTGTGCCGTTCCTTGCTCCGAAACGGGCGCCGTGGGCGCCCGTTTCGGAGCTGGGAAAATGCCTCCATGCGCATCCTGCTGGTCTTCCTCTTCGCCGCGTTCCTTCAGGCCCAGGACGCCTTCCTGGTGAAGCCCTACCTCCAGCTGGGGGATGCGCCACGCCCCGGGGCGAAGGAGCGCCTGGACCTGCTGTGGCACGCGGAGGATCGGGACGCGGCCTGGTCCGTGGAAGTGAAGGGCGCTCGCGGCTGGATCGCGCAGGCCACACCCACCCATCGCCGCCTGGACGCGCCGCCCCTGCCGGCCCACCGCATCTACCGGGCGACGTTGCGGAACCTCACGCCTGGCGCAAAGGCGCCCTATCGGGTGAAGCGGGACGGGGCGGTGGTGTTCGAGGCGGAGGCGCAGGCGCGCCGGCCTGGCGCCCACCGCATGGTGGTGTTCGGGGACGCGGCGGATGGCTCCGCGACGCAACTGGCCATTGCGAAGGCGGTGGTGGTGGCGCAACCGGATGGTGTCCTCATCGTCGGGGACCTGGTCTACGGCATGGGCCGGGCCTCCGAGTACCGCCAGCGCTTCTTCCCGGTCTATAACTCCGATGCAGTGCCCCTCATGCGGCAGGTGCCCTTCCTGGGGGTGCCCGGCAACCACGATGTGCCCTTCCGCAAATCACCGGATGCGGCGGCCTACTTCGCCTACTGGTCCCTGCCCCTGAACGGGCCTGCCTTGAAGGCTGGCGAACCGAACGCCGCACCCGTGGTGGCCGGGGTGCACGATGCCGTGGTGGCGGCCTCGGGTCCGGCCTCGGGTCCGGCCTTTCCCCGCATGGCCAGCTACAGCTTCACCTACGGGAAGGTCCACTGGACGGTGCTGGATTCCAACCCGTACGTGGACTGGGAAAGCCCCGCGCTGAAGGCCTGGCTGGAGGCGGATCTGCGGGCCGCCCAGGGCGCCACCTGGCGTGTCGTGGCCCTGCACCACCCCCTGTTCCAGAGCTCCCGCAGCCACATGGATGATCAGTGGATGCGCCCCATCAGCCCCATCCTCGAGAAGCATGGTGTGGACCTGGTCCTGGCGGGCCACGTCCACAATTACCAGCGCACGGCGCCGATCCGCTTCAAGCCAGCGAAAGTGGGCCCGCGCGGCAAGGCGGTGGAGGGCGCCTTCAGCGTGGACGACGTTTTCGACGGGAAGACGGCCACCCGTGCGGGCGGCATCATCCACATCGTCACGGGCGCCGGCGGCGCCGGACTCTACGAGCCCTGGCAGACCGATGTCCGGACCAGCTGGCAGCCCTGGACCCGCGCCTTCGTCTCCGACAAGCACTCCTTCACGGTGCTGGACGTGGACGGCCGCACCCTGAAGCTGCGCCAGCTCGATGCCGAGGGGCGCGAACTGGATGCCATCACGATGACGAAGTGACCTGCGAGACCTAGCGCTTGCCAGAGGCGAGGGAGTAGGCGTGAATCTTGTGGTTCCGCATGTCGAAGATCCAGGTATCGGCCCAGATGACATCCGTCTGGACCTTGACGCGGGCGTGGATGGCTCCCTGGACCACCGTTATGGAACCGACTTCGACCCGGAGGTCCGGATGCTTCCGGAAGGTGGCCTGGAAGAAGTCCCGGATCTTGGGCTTGGGAAGGGGCGTGCCTGATCCGAGGAAGACGGCATCCTCGTCCAGGTACCGCATCATCCCATCCAGGTCCCGGTGGCCATAGGCGTCGAGGAAGGCGACGACGACCTTGGCATTCGCATCGCTGGGCGCCGGCAGGGAAAGCGGCGAGCGCTGGCATGCGGCCAGGATCGCCATCACGGGGATGGCGATGAGGCGGGCAGCCAGCGTCCCAGGGCGCCCCACGGGAAGGCCGCATCCATGAGCCGGTCGGCCCATGAACAGGATCCTACCGCCCGAACGTGATGGCGTAGGTCAGCGGCTTGGGTAGCTTGGGGCTCTTCACGGTGGCGGTCATGGTGAGCGATTTGCCGTCAGGGCTCAGCTTGAACACGTTGGTGCGCTCACCTTCGTCATTCTTGAAGGTCTGGATCATCTGATCTTTGCCCACCTGGGCGGCCACCATGAACTTGTCGCCGTCCTCGCGGGTCCAGGGCGCAGCCTTGCCACCGGGGGGCATGTGGATGGGCGCCCGCTCGTCGAACTTCACGACCACTTCCTTGTCGGAGACCGCGATCATCACCTTCTTGTAGGCCGGGTTCACCTTGATGAGCCGCCCCCGGGCGATGGGCCGCTTTATGAAGTTCATGCCCGCCACGGTGTTGTTGATGGCGGCGGTGATGTCATCGGCCTTGGTCTGGGTCCAGGTGCCGGACAGGGAAGGCTCCTGGGCCGCCAGGGAGAGGACCGCGAGTACAGGAACAACGAACAGTCGGGCCATGCGCATGGTGCCTCCGTTTGGAATGGTGGTCCCACCATAGCACTTCATAAGGAGAATCGGCCCCGAACGGGGCCGATTCTCCTAGGGGAAAAGATAAAACCGAAGCCTACCCGATGGTCGCCACCATGACGGCCTTGATGGTGTGCATGCGGTTCTCGGCTTCATCGAAGACGACGCTGTGGCGGGAGCGGAAGACCTCGTCGGTGACTTCGCGGATGTCGTGGCCGAGGGCCTTCTGCTCCTTGGCCAGCTTGGTCTCGAAGTCGTGGAAGGCGGGCAGGCAGTGGAGGAACTTCACGTCCGGGTTGCCGGTCTTCTGGATCATGTCCATGGTCACCTTGAAGGGCGTGAGCAGCTTCACCCGCTCGGGGATCTGGTCCTCCTCGCCCATGCTGGCCCACACGTCCGTGTAGAGCACGTCGGCGCCCTTCACGGCCGCGTCCACGTTGTCCGTCACTTCGATGGTGGCGCCGGTGAGCTTGGCGGCCTCCCGGGCGGCGGCCAGCACCTTGGGATCGGGCGCCAGGGCCTTGGGCCCGAGCGCCACCATGTGCATGCCGGTCTTGGCTGCGCCGTACATCAGGGCGTAGCTCATGTTGTTGCGGATGTCGCCGCAGAACACCAGCTTCACCTTGTGCAGGGGCTTGGCCACGTGCTCCTCGATGGTGAGGAAGTCCGCCAGGATCTGGGTGGGGTGGTCCGTGTCCGTGAGGCCGTTCCACACGGGCACGCCGCTGTGCTGGGCCAGGGCCTCCACGACCTCCTGCTTGTAGCCGCGGTACTCGATGCCGTCATAGAAGCGGCCCAGCACCTTGGCGCTGTCCTCGATGGATTCCTTTTTGCCCACCTGGGAACTGGCGGAATCCAGGAAGGTCACGTGGGCGCCTTCTTCCAGCGCGCCGACCTCGAAGGCGCAGCGGGTGCGGGTGCTGGTCTTTTCGAAGAGCAGGACGATGTTCTTGCCCTTGAGCAGGTAGTTGAAGACGCCCATGCGCTTCTTGGCCTTCAGGTCCCGCGACAGGTCCAGGAGGTAGCGCACCTCCTCCGGCGAGAAGTCCATCAGCGTGAGAAAGCTGCGTCCCTTGAGATTGACGGCCATGAGGTCCTCCAGATCAGATTCAGAGGCATAGGTTAGCGCTGAGCCCACGGCTCAGCGATTTGAAAAGAGATCTGGGTTTTCTCTTTTACAAAGTGTCGGAACCACATCGGGCGGCCCGGCGCCGCATTCACCTTCCCGCGGGTCCGGTCTTGGCCTTATAGTCAGGGCCACGAAGCTTATCCGCATCATCCAGCCGAAGTCCCGGGAGGCAAGCATGCGACCACTGGCCCAGTTGATTCAAGGGAAGCAGTCCGTGGTGTCGGTGGGGCCCGATGACACGGTGTTCACGGCCCTGACCCTGCTGGCCCAGTACGACATCGGCGCGCTGCTGGTGCTGGAGGGCGGTCGGCTGGTGGGGATCTTCTCGGAGCGGGACTACGCCCGCAAGATCATCCTCAAGGGCAAGACCTCCAAGGACACCCTCGTGCGCGAGATCATGAGCGACCGGGTGAGCTGCGTGACCCCTTCCGAGACCGTGGAGGAGTGCATGGCCCTCATGACGGGGAAGCGCGTGCGCCACCTGCCCGTGCTCGGGGAGGACAACGAGGTGCTGGGCATCCTCTCCATCGGTGACCTGGTGAAGGAGACCATCTCCGACCAGCAGTTCACCATCGAGCAGCTGGTGCATTACATCCAGAGCTGAGCCGGCGGGCCGCTTACTGGTTTCTGGCCTTCTCCTGGACTTTGCTGTGCCGGTAGGAGCCGATCAGGAGATTGGGCCCCTGCTGGGCCACGCCATCTTCCAGGGGCTCCGCGCCGTAATAGAACTGGTGCTGCATGTACACCAGGGAATGCCCTGCGAGTTCCGGGATGCTGCGGAGCACGGCAAAGGCCAGGTGGATCAGCGCATCGGTCGTCTGGTACTGGGTCATGGAGACCCGGTCCAGCAGCAGGTGGTCCTCGTACCTGTTCATCGGGCGGGAATAGAAGATGGTCTTCCCGTTGAATAGAATGTCGGAGCCATCCGTGGCAATGGTGTAGGTCTTCGCCTTGTCCGTGACTTCGAACTTGAAGGCTGTGCCTTTCTTGAAGGCGGCCATCAGGCTCTGGAACTTCGGATGGCTCAGGTAGGCGGCCCCGTAGTTGACCTTCTTCACGGCGGGCTTCATCTCTTTCGCCGTAGGGCCATACATCATGCGGTTATAACGCATGGCTTCCAGGCGCTGCTCCGGCGTCTGCTTCTTCGCCTTTTCCTTCTTGGGCGCTTTCTCAGGCTTGGCAGTCATGGAACCCCTTATCGCGCGTCATTGCTGGATGCATTGTCGCATAGAGCCCCGCCGAGCGGCGGTTGCGCTGGTTCCGGAACGGGGGGTGAACCCGGTCAGCCCTTGGCGGCTTCCCGCCAGGCGGCGATGAGCTTGGCTTCCTGTTCGGCGCTGGGGCCGGCGAGCTTGGTGCGGCCCTTCTCGGCCTTCTCCTGGGTCTTGTACCAGGCGAGGGTGTCCTTCACGGTTTCGGCGGCCGGGCGGAAGCGCAGGCCGGCCTTCACGGCGCGGTCGTTGCGCCAGGTGTGGAAGCCTTTGGTCTCGCCGGCATAGGGAGCCCAGATGGGGAACTCGATGTCCTTCTGCTGGGCCAGATAGTCGGTGGGAATCCAGACCGGCTTGGCGCTGGGATTCCCGGCCTTCTGGAAGGCCTCCACGAGGCTGCCCCAGGCCAGGCGCTTCTCGGGGCCGCAGGCGTTGAAGGTGCCCACGGTGCCCTGCTCGACCAGATGCACCAGCCAGGCGGCCAGGTCGCGGACATCGATGATCTCCACGGGGTCCGCGGGAGTCCCGGGCACAGCGAGCTCGCCGCCCTTGTCGAAGCGCACGGGCCAGTAGGTGAAGCGGCCCGAGGGATCGTCGGGGCCCACGATGTAGCCGGGACGGATCACGGCGGTGCGGCCAGGCAGGGCCTTCTGGGCGGCCTGCTCGCAGAGGGCCTTGAGGCCGCCGTAGTTCTGGTATTCCTTCCCCATCTCCTCCACGGCGGGATCCGCCAGGGTGGCCAGGGGCGCGTCCTCGGTGCCGTTTTCGGGGTTGGGTTCCTTGTAGGCGCTGATGCTGGAGATGATGAGGTACTGCTTCACGCGCGGCGCCAGCAGGCCCGCGGAGGCGGCCACCATGCGGGGATAGTAGGCGCTGTTGTCGATGACGGCATCCCAGCTGCGCCCTTCCAGGGCCTTCAATCCGTCGCCCTTCTTCGGATCGCGGTCGCCGTGCAGCTTCTCCACGCCGGGGAAGAGGCCGGGGCGGGTCTTGCCGCGGTTGAACATGGTGATCTGGTGCCCGCGGGCCTGCGCGATCTCGACGGTGGCGGGCCCCAGGAAACCCGTGCCGCCGAGGATGAGGATCTTCTTCGGCGTGGCCTTCCCAGCGGGTTTGGCGGACAGGTCGAGCCCGGTGGCGGCCAGGGCCGAAGCGGCGGCGGACCACTGGAGGAACTCGCGGCGGGAGACGGTCATGGGAACCTCCAGCGGGATGGATGAGATGGATGCATCGTGAATCGATATATACTCCTTCCATTCGCATCCGCAACCTCTTTTCCGGACCACCCATGACGCCCGCCCGCCTGCTCCGCCGCCTGGTCCTGGTCGAAGAGGGGGAAGCCCCGGCGCTGCTCTGGTCGGCGCTGTACTGCTTCCTGCTGCTCTTCGGCTACTACCTGCTGCGGCCTGTGCGCGAGGCCATCGGCATCGCCCGCGGCGCCGACAAGCTGCCCTGGCTCATGACGGGCACGCTGATCGCCATGGTGCTGGCGAACCCGGCCTTCGCCGCGCTGGTGTCGAAGCTCCCACGGAAGCGCTTCATCCCCTGGGCCTACCGCTTCTTCGCGCTCAACATGCTGGCCTTCTTCCTGGCCTTCCGGCTGCTGCCGAACCATGGCGGCGCGAGGCTGGGCTATGCCTTCTACATCTGGCTCAGCGTCTTCAATCTCTTCGTGGTCTCCGTGTTCTGGGGCCTGATGTCGGACGTGTGGTCCGAGGCACAGGGCAAGCGCCTCTTCGGCTTCATCGCCACCGGCGGCACCCTGGGCGCCATCGCGGGCGCGGCGCTCACCGGGGCACTCGCGAAGGGCTTTGGACTGGGTGGCCTCCAGGTAAAGGTCGATCCCCTCTCGCTGCTGCTGCTCTCCATGCTGACGCTGGAACTGGCGGTGCAGTGCGTGAAGCGCCTGGCGGCGATCTTCGCGCTGGGGGACGTGGCCCACGGCGCCCGCGAGCCCGGCCCGGGGCCGCTGGAGGGCCTGCGCCTCATCGCGACGTCGCGCTACCTCCAGCTCATCTGCGCCTACATGCTGCTCTTCACCATCACCAGCACCTTCCTCTACCTGCAGCAGGGCGCCATCGTGGAGCGGGCCTTCAGCGGCACCGCCGCGCGGACGGCGGCCTTCGCCCGCATCGACCTCTGGGTGAACGTGCTGACCCTGGCCACCCAGGTGTTCCTGGCGGGCCGCATCATCACGGGGCTGGGCATCCCCCTCGTGCTCTCCATCCTGCCGGTGCTGACCCTGGCGGGCTTCGGCGCCCTCTGGGCCTGGCCCACCTTCGGCGTGATGGCGCTGTTCCAGGTGCTGCGCCGGGGCCTGCACTATGCCGTGGACCGGCCCGCCCGGGAGATCCTCTACATCCCCCTGGGTCCCGAAGAGCGCTACAAATCGAAGCCCTTCATCGACACCTTCGTCTACCGCGGCGGCGACCTGCTGGGGGTCTGGGCGCCCACGGTTTTCGCCGCCCTGGCCATCCCTGTGGGCCTGGCGGCGGTGGGCTGCTCGGGCCTGTGGCTGGGCAGCAGCGTGGCCCTGGGCCGCCGCGTGAAGCAATCCGATTGACTTTCTGCTGTGTTCCAGGATGATGTCTGACATGGTTCGACTGTCTGAACAGCTCGCTGGCGCCTCGCGGATCTCCGCGACGGGTACTGGCCTGTCCAGCCAGATGATGACCACCAACGGTACCATTACGCACCCGGTCTACCGCGGCGCCTGACCTGACCCTTCCTTCAGATTCGGCCCCGCGCACCCCGCGGGGCTTTCTGTATTGATCCATACGGAGTCCCCATGCAGCCCACCCCCATCCGCGTCATGAAATTCGGCGGGACCAGTGTCGCCGGCGCCGCGCGCCTCCGCACCGTGGCGGACCTGGTGGCCGCCGCCCGGACCACCCACCGTGTCTGCGTCGTGGCCTCCGCCATGGCCGGGGTGACGAACCTGCTGGTGAACGAGGGCCGCGTGCCCGACCGGGCGGCGGCGGACCAGCTCCTGGTCTCTTTCAGGGCCGTCCACGCCGACGTGGTGGAGGCCCTGGCGGGGGAACTGGGCGCGGGTGTGGTTCCTCTTCGCGCAGAACTGGAAGCACTCGAGGCCCTGGGGCGCCGCCTGCTCCATGGCATGGCCCTGCTGGAGGAGGGCCCGCCCTCGGTGCTGGCCCAGGTGGCGAGCCTGGGCGAGCGGGCCTCCTGCGCCATCCTCGTGGCCCTGCTGGCGGCCCGGGGCCTGGAGCCCCGCTACCTGGACCCCGTGGCGCATGTCCGGGTGGAGGGCGACCCCCTCCAGGCCCGGCCCTGCCTGGCCGAGACCGAGGCCCGCTTCGCCGCGGTGAAGGCGGGTGAAGGCAATCTCTGGGTGCTGCCGGGCTTCTTCGGTGGCGACGCCCAGGGGCGCATCCTGTCCCTGGGGCGGGGCGGGTCCGACCACAGCGCGGCCCTGGCCGCCGCGGCCCTGGGCGCGGACCTGCTGGAGATCTGGACCGATGTGATCGGCCTCTACAGTGCCGACCCCAAGCTGGTGCCCGAGGCCTTCCCCCTGCCCGAAGCGAGCTTCGAGGAGGCCATGGAGCTGTCCTTCTTCGGCGCCAAGGTGCTCCACCCGAAGACCATCCCCCCCGTGCGCGAGCGCGGTATCCCCGTGCGGGTGTGCAGCAGCTTCGATCCCGCGCACCCCGGCACCGTGATCCGCGAATCCGTGCCGCCGCCGCCGAGCGGTGTGCGTGGCATCTCCTTCCTCCGGGGCCTGTCGGTGGTGAACCTCACGGGGCCGGGCATGCTGGGCGTGCCGGGCATCGCGGGCCGCGTGTTCGGCGCCCTGGCGCGCAAGGGCATCTCCGTGGTGCTCATCACCCAGAGCTCGTCGGAGCTGTCCATCTGCTTCGCCGTGCGCAAGGCGGACGGCCCCGGCGCCGTGGCGGCCATCCAGGAGGCCTTCCCGGCGGAGCTGGCGGCGGGCTTCCTGGATCCCCTGGACCTGCGCGAGGGGCTCTCCGTCCTCAGCATCGTGGGCGACGGCATGCGCACCCGGCCGGGCATCGCGGGCACCTTCTTCGACGCCCTGGCGGAGGTGGGCTGCAACGTGGTGGCCATCGCCCAGGGGGCCAGCGAGCGCATCATCTCCGCGGTGGTGGAGGAAGCTGAGGGGGCGCGAGCCCTGCCGCACATCCACCGCCGGTTCTTCCGGACCCAGGTGGTGGTGGACGTGCACCTCCTCGGAGCGGGCAACGTGGGTGGCAGCCTACTGGGCCAGATCCTGCGGCAGCAGGGCAAGCTGGCGGAGCAGGGCCTGGACCTGCGGGTGGTGAGCGTCGCCACCAGCCGCCGCATGCACGTGGATGCCAAGGGTCTCGCCCTGGCCCACTGGCGCGAGGCTCTGGCCCAGGGCGAACCCACGGACCTGGACCGGCTGATGGCGGCCGTCCGCAGCGGCCCGCCATCGCTGTCCGTGCTCGTCGACTGCACCACCAGCGGCGAGCTGGCAGCGCGGTACCCCGAGCTCTTCGATGCGGGCTTCCACGTGGTCACGGCCAACAAGAAAGCGAACAGTGCCTCCCAGGCCTTCTACCGCGAGCTGCGGGAGCGCTCCTCCAAGCGGGGCCTGCGCTTCCTTTATGAAGCCAACGTGGGCGCGGGCCTGCCCATCATCGACACCGTGAAGAACCTGGTGCTCACGGGGGACCGCGTGCTGCGCGCCGAAGGCATCCTCTCGGGTTCCATGTCCTACATCCTCGGCCTCCTGGGTGAAGGCGTGCCCCTGTCGGAGGCCGTGACCTCCGCCAAGGAGAGCGGCTTCACCGAGCCCGATCCCCGGGACGACCTCAGCGGCATGGACGTGGCCCGTAAGCTCCTCATCCTGGCCCGGGAGCTGGGGATGGAACTGGAGCTTGCCGATGTGCAGGTGGAGGGTCTGCTGCCCGCGGCCTTCGACGCCAGCGGCGACATCCCCTCCTTCATGGCCCGGCTGCCGGAACTGGACGCATCCTTCCGGGAGCGGCTGGCCGCCCTCCAGGCGGAGGGCAAGACCCTGCGCTACGTGGGGACGCTTTCGGACAGTGGCTGTCGCGTGGGCCTGCTGCCGGTGGATGCGGAGCACCCCTTTATGGCCATCAAGGGCGGCGAGAACGCCCTGGCCCTGCTCACGGAGCGGTACCAGCCCCACCCCATGGTCATCCGGGGCTACGGCGCGGGCGCGGAGGTGACGGCGGCGGGCGTGCTGGCGGACGTGCTGCGCCTGGTGCCCCCGGGCGCCCGGCC
>DASXUH010000178.1:0-2116 GCA_036504935.1 Geothrix sp.
CGAGCCAGGGAAACGCGGCCGTCACCTTGGTGATGCGTGCCCCCATCTCCGCCACGGAAACCGGGTCCTCCTCGAAGGTGATGATGGTGTCGCGCACATAGGGGTTGTAGATGTCGGCCAGGGCCGGGGCATCCGTGGGCAGGACGGGGCGGATCACCGGCTCACCTCTTGGCGGGATCTATCGCGGGACAGCAGCCGGCGCTGGCCACGTCCTCCGGGGCCTCGGGGTACCACTTTCCCTTCAGCCAGAGGGCCACGTTGACGAGGCCGATGAGGACGGGCACCTCCACCAGCGGCCCGATGACGGCGGCGAAGGCCGCGCCATGGGCGATGCCGAAGGTGGCCACGGCCACGGCGATGGCCAGCTCGAAGTTGTTGCTGGCCGCCGTGAAGCTCAGCGTGGCGCTCTGCGGATAGGTGGCGCCGGCCTGCTTGGACAGCCAGAAGCTGACCATAAACATCACCACGAAGTAGATCAGCAGCGGGATGGCGATGCGGATGACATCGAAGGGCAGCTTCACGATGGTGTCGCCCTTGAGGCTGAACATCACCACGATGGTGAACAGCAGTGCGATGAGCGTGAGGGGGCTGATCTTCGGCACGAAGACGCGGTGGTACCAGTCCAGGCCCTTGAGCTTCCCCAGGATGAAGCGCGTGAGGAAGCCCGCGATGAAGGGAATGCCCAGGTAGATGAAGACGCTCTTCGCGATCTGGCCGATGGTGATGTGGACCACCGCGCCCTGGAGGCCCAGCTTGGCGGGCAGCACCGTGGCGAAGAACCAGGCGTACACGCTGAAGAAGAGCACCTGGAAGATGGAGTTGAAGGCCACGAGGCCCGCGCAGTATTCGGTGTCGCCCTTGGCCAGGTCGTTCCACACGATGACCATGGCGATGCAGCGGGCCAGGCCGATGAGGATGAGGCCCAGCATGTACTCGGGCCGGTCGCGCAGGAAGAGCACGGCCAGCCCGGACATGAGCAGGGGCCCGATGATCCAGTTCTGGAGCAGCGACAGGCCCAGCACCTTCTTGTTCCGGAAGACCAGGTGCAGTTCCTCGTATTTCACCTTGGCCAGGGGCGGATACATCATCAGGATCAGGCCCGCGGCCAGCGGGACGCTGGTGGTGCCCACATTCCAGGCGTTGATGGCGCGATTGAAGCCGGGCACGGCGAAGCCCAGCAGCACCCCGAATCCCATGGCCAGGAAGATCCACAGGGTCAGGAAGCGATCGAGGAAGGACAGCCGGCCCGTGGACATTCCCGTCTCCTACTTGCAGTCGCAGTCGTCGCCGCAGTCGCCCTTCTGGCCGCCGGCCTCCTCACAGGCGCAGGCGCCGCCGCAGCAGCCGCCTTCGCTCTCGCCCACCAGCATGGTCTGGGCCAGGGCCATGATCTGCGAATGGGGATCGCCCTTCACCCGCAGGGCCATGTTCACGGCCTCGATCATGTCGTCGTTGGAGACGCCCAGCTCGGCCAGCCGGCTCTGATGGGCCCGGAAGGCCCGCTCGGCGTTGGCGCCGATGGCCGCACCCAGGGCGATGAGGTTGAGGGTGGTCTCGCTGAGGCCGGATTTGGTGGCGGCGGCCTCGGTCTGGGGTGCGGTCTGGGAAGTCATGCGGGCTCCTTGGGAGTTCGTGAGGGGGGACAGGCGACGGGATCGCAGGTCTCGCAGCGGAGGGCGAGGGCCTGGGCCCGGTCCCGGGCCAGCTCGGCCTCGGCGCCGACCATGAGCGGCCAGAGGGCCTCCAGCAGGGGCCGGGTGGCGGCCTCCTCGGCCAGGGCCACATGCACCCAGCGGCCCACCTTCCATTCGCGCACCAGGCCCGAGCGGCGCAGGCCGGTCAGGTGCTCGGACACGGTGGAAGGCGCCAGGCCCAGCACCTCGGCCACCTCGCAGACGCAGAGCTCCCCCGCGTGCAGCAGCGCGAGGATGCGCAGGCGCACGGGGTGGGCCAGGGCCTTGAGGGTGTCCACGAGGGGACGAAGGGGGTCGGAGGTCATTTCGTTATTTCCCGAAACATCGTCATCATACCGTGCCATTCGGACCTTGCCATACCTCGCGCTTTGATATTTGCTGCAACCAGCTTTCCCAACAGGAGTTCCCATGCCGCGGACCCC
>DASXUH010000179.1:0-17953 GCA_036504935.1 Geothrix sp.
CGGCTTCCCCGTGGATGGTGTCGCGTCGCGTGAAGGCACCGACGTGCTGGATGTGGACATCACCGCCAACCGCGGCGACGCCATGTCGCATCGCGGCATGGCCCGGGAGGTGGCGGCGAAGCTGCAGCAGCCCCTGGCGCCTCTGGATCCGTCCCCGCTGGCGGAAGGCGAGGCGAAGGTCCCGGTACGCCTGGAAAGCCCCGGCTGCCCCCTCTACGCCACGGCCCTGTTGAGCCTCGGGAAAGGTACCACCCCGCCGGAGGCCCAGGCCTTCCTGCGGGCCCTGGAATCCACGCCGAAATGCCTGCCCGCCGTGGATGCTTCCAACGAGCTGCTGCACCGCTACGGCCATCCCACCCACGCCTTCGACGCCGACCGCATCCGCGGCGCCGTTTCCGTGCGCTGGGCGAAGGCCGGAGAAACGCTGGTGACGCTGGATGGCATGACCCGCACGCTGACCGCCCAGGATCTCGTTATCGCCGACGAGGCGGGTCCCATCGCCCTGGCGGGCGTCATGGGGGGCGACGGTACCAAGGTGACCGAAGCCACCCGCCGCGTGCTGCTGGAAAGCGCCTGGTTCGATCCCAAGACCGTGCGCGCCACGGCCCGCCGCCACAGCCTGCATACGGACGCTTCCCACCGCTTCGGCCGGGGCGCGGATCCCGCCATGGCCGCCGTGGCCCGGGACCTCCTGGTGGAGCGCCTCCAGGCCTGGGCTGGCGCCACCCTGGAAGGCGCCTGGACCGCGGGCTCTCTTCCCGCGCCGGTCGCCCCCGTGCTGCTTCCCGAGGGACTGCTCCTCCGGGTCGCCGGAGAGCCGCTGACGCTGGCTGAGGCCGCCAAAGTCCTGGGGCGCCTGGGTTGCGGAGTGGACGTGCGGCCCGAGGCCCTGGCCGTCCAGCCTCCCACCTGGCGCTATGACCTGGCCATTCCGGATGATCTGGCGGAGGAGGTGCTGCGCCTGCGCGGCTACGAGCACATCCCTTCGGTGCTGCCGGCCCTGGAGGGTCCCCCCCGGCCCCTCGCCGCGGGGTACCTCCAGCGGCAGGCCCTGGCCCGGCGCCTGGCCCACCTGGGGTTCCTCCAGACGGTGACCTACGGCTTCATCAGCCCCGAGGCGGATGCCGCCTTCGCGGTACCGGGGAACCGCCCTGAGGGCCGCACCCTGGCCAATCCTCTCGGCCAGGAGTACTCGGTGATGCGCGGGACGCTCCTGTCGAGCCTGCGGGCCATCGCGGAGCAGAACCTCCGCCAGGGCGTCCGGGAGATCCGCCTCTTCGAGGTGGCACCCACCTACGCCAGTGGCCCCCAGGGGCCCTCCGAGCGCTTCACTCTGGGCCTGGTCTGGGGCGGCACGCTGGGTGGCGAGGACTACCTGAGCCCGGCCCGCCCGGTGCGGGAGGCCGATCTCAGCGGGATCGCCCGGGATCTGGGCTTGGCCTCACCGCCCGAGGTGCGCTCCCTGGGCGAGGGCCTGTTCGGGCTCGAGCTCCCCGTGTCGGACCTGCCCCTAGCCGGGGCGCGGATCATCCCGGCCTTCCGCCCCTTCAGCCGCTTCCCCGCCGTGGAACGGGACCTATCCCTCCTGGTGGACCTGGGCCAGTCCTACGAGGCCTTGGCCTCGGCCATGCGAGCAGTCTTGCCCGTGGAGGCGCTCCAGGATTTGCGCTGCGTGGACGTGTTCCGCCACAAGAGCCTGCCCGAGGGTCGCCAAGCCTGGCTGATGCGCCTGCGCTTCCAGGTGGACCGCACCCTGGTGGGGACCGAGGTCGACGCCTGGATGGCCGCGGCGCTGGCCGCGGCGGAAGGGCTCGGGGCGAGGCTCCGGGCGTAAGATGGGCGGAGAGGCAGCCATGGACCTTTTGAAACAGCTCGAATCGAAGATGCACACGCTGGTACAGCAGCGCAACCAGCTGAAAGAAGAGCTGGATGCGCTGAAGTCCGCCGGGGCGGCCGGGGACCAGGAACTGCAATCCCTCCGGGCCCGGCTGGAGGAAGCCATGGCGGAGAAGACGGCCCTGGAGAAGGATCGGGAGGCGGTGAAGGCGCAGGTGGCCGCCATCCTGCAGGCCCTGGAGGCCTTGGGATGAACCCCCAGCCGCCCCTGCCGGGGGTCCGGGTTGCCACCGTGTCGGTCCTGGGGCGGGAGCTCCAGGTCCAGACGGACCGGCCCGAGACCTTGGCGGCGGCCGTCCGGATCCTGGAGGACACCTTCCGCGACATGGACTCGCAATGCCAGCTAAGATGGGGGAGCGTCCCGAAGGGCCTCGACACCCCGTCCTGGTACCTCCTGGGCGCCCTGAACTTGGCGCACCGCGTGGCGCGCCTGGAGCAGGAAGCCAACCAGCACACCCAGAACCTGGAACAGACTCTTTCGAAGTTGCTGAATGATGTTCCGGACGAACCTTCCGCCCCCGTGCCCTTCCTCGACGAGGACGGAGACTGATTTTCCCTGCGAGGCCCGTGATCATGGCCAAGCGCTTGTTCCGTAAGTCGACCTGGGAGTCCTTCCCCCTGTCCTGTGCGTTCCGCGCGACGGCGCGCCTTAGCCAGGGATTCTGGTCTCCCCCCTACTAACTAGGGAACTCGGCAAGCCTCCACGACTGAGCGGGGATTTTCTTTCACATTCTGGTGCTGGTGGCTCTTCGGATCCTCATTCCCTGGAGTCGTCCATGAACCTGATCAGCTGGATTTTTCTCTTCCTGTTCTTCGCCGCGGCCGGTGTCGGGCTACTGATGGCCCTGCGGGCCCAGAAGGCCACGGTGGATGCCTCGCAGGCCCAGGCCCGCGTGGAGGCCGATACCAAGGTCCAGCGCGAGCAGCTGCTGGAAGAGGCCAAGCGCGAGGCCAAGCGTCTCCGGGAGCGGGGGGAGCAGGAGGCGGAGGCCCTCCGCAAGGAATCCGATCTGAAGGCCAAGGAGCAGGCCCTCCAGGCGCGCCAGGAGGCCGAGAAGCTGCTGGCCGAGCGCCAGTCCAACCTGGAAAAGCAGGAACAGCGGCTCCAGTCGAAAGAAACGGGCCTGCATTCCAAGGAAGAGGGTCTGGACAAGAAGCTCCAGCAGGTGGAACAGAAGACCAAGGATCTGGAGACCCTGACCGAGAAGCGCAAGGCCGAACTCGAGAAGCTGGAGGCCCAGCAGGCCGAGGCGAAACAGCTCGTGGAGGCCCAGGCCCGGCGGCTGGAGGAGGTCGCGGGCCTCACCCGCGAGGACGCCAAGAAGGAACTGATCTCGCAGCTTGAATATGCCGCCAAGATGGACGCCGCCAAGCTGGTGCGGCGCATCGACGAAGAAGCCCAGGAGGAGGCCGCCAAGAAGGCCCGTTGGACCATCGGCGCCGCCATCCAGCGGGTGGCCTCGGATGTGGTGGTCGAGCAGTCCGTGAGCTCCGTGCAGCTGCCCAGCGATGACCTCAAGGGCCGCATCATCGGCCGCGAGGGCCGCAACATCCGCGCGCTGGAGAAGGCCACGGGCTGCGATCTCATCGTGGATGACACGCCGGAAAGCATCGTGGTCTCGAGCTTCGATCCCATCCGCCGCGAGGTGGCCCGCCAGGCCATCCTCAAGCTCCTGGCCGACGGCCGCATCCACCCCGCCCGCATCGAGGAGGTGGTGGAGAAGGTCAAGGTGGACATGGATCAGCACCTCAAGGAGATCGGCGAGGCCGCCTGCATCGAGCTGGGCTTCCCGGACGTCCACCCCAAGATGCACAAGCTGGTCGGCCGCCTGAACTACCGCACCTCGTACGGCCAGAACGTGCTGGAGCACACCAAGGAAGTGGCGCGCATCGCCGAGTACATGGCTGGCGAGATGGGCGCAGACGCCCGGCTGGCGCGGCGCGCAGGGCTCTTCCACGACATCGGCAAGGCCATCGACCGCGAGGTGGAGGGCACCCACATCGAGATCGGCATGCAGCTGATGCAGCGCTACGGGGAGAAGGAGGAGGTCATCCACGCCATGAGCTGCCACCACGGGGACTTCGAGCCCCGCACGGTGGAGGCCATGCTCATCACGGCCGCCGACGCCCTCAGCGCCGCCCGCCCCGGGGCCCGCCGGGAGATGATGGAGACCTACGTGAAGCGCCTCGAGAAGCTCGAGGAGATCGCCGGCAGCTACAAGGGCGTGCAGAAGAGCTACGCCATGCAGGCCGGCCGGGAGATCCGCATCCTCGTCGATGCCGGCTCCGTGAACGATGACCAGGCCTACTGGATCGCCAAGGATGTCTCCCGCCGCATCGAAGCCGAAATGCAGTATCCAGGCCAGATCAAGGTCACGGTCATGCGGGAGCTGCGGGCGGTGGAAATCGCACGCTAGAGATGGCTCGTCTGATACAGTCCTGGCAGATCCCCACCAACGGTGAGATCCCCCTTGGACGTCCCCCCGCCCCAGCCTCCCGATTCCACCCGTTCCGGTGAGGCTTCCGGCGGAGCAGAACTGCGGGGCCATCTGGCGGAGGGCATCTATGCCCTGAGCCTCGCCCGCACCCGCGAGGAAGTCTTCCGGGTGCTCCTTGGCCGCGTGTCGGATGTCCAGCCGGGTGCCCACTGGTTCCTGGGTCAGGTCGAGGCGCGGGAGGGCCAGAGGACGGTGGATCTGGTGGCCTCGACCCCTGCCCTGGAAGCGCGGTTCGGATCCGCGAGCCAGGGCCCAGGCTTTCCGCTCTTCGACACGGAGCTGGCCCGGGAGATCTGCGACCACCACCGCCCGTGCTGGGTCGCAGATGTCACGGCCACGCCTGGAAAGGTGCCACCCCCTCTGGCGGAAGCCCTGGCCCTGCGGAGCCTGCTCGGCCTCCCCCTGATCTTCGAAGGGCGCATCAAGGGGCTGCTCTTCGCCGCCACCTTCCGGGATGAAGCAGTCTTCCTTCCTGGGGAGGAGGCGCTGGCCATCATCCAGAACCTGACCCGGATCGGTGCCCTGGTCCTGGAACGCATCCGGGTGGAGGACCGTCTCGCGGAAACGGCCCTCCTGTTCCGGGACCTGGCCCGGGCCGTGCACGACCTGGCTGAGGCGGCGGACGAAGATGTCCTGGTGGCCCACCTGTTCCAGTGGGCCAAACGGCTCGCCCCCCTCACGGAGTGGTGGTTCAACCGGTTTGATCCCTCGACCCGCACCTGCCAGACCACCCATTGGACCCCTGGACTGGAGGCCTACGGCACGGTCGAAGGCATCCGCAGGCCCGATCCCGTGGACGGCGATCCCATCCTCGAGCGGGTCCACCTCCGGCAGAAGGCCGTCCACATCCGCCGTTGGGAGGATCTCCCGGCCCGGCCGGGCCGGCAGGGCTGGCCGGGCCCCATCCGTACCTGGGTGGGTCTGCCCCTGGCCCACGAGGGCACCGTGGCTGGCTCGCTGAGCGGCGGGTCCTACGGGGATCAGGGTCACGTGGAGATCTCCGAGGAGCAGTTCGAGGCCCTCCAGAGCCTGGCTGAGACGGCGGGTCTGGTGCTGAACCGCCTCCACGCCCGGAAGGCCCTGGAAGCCCAGGAGACCCGCTTCCGCCTGCTGTTCGAGCAGTCACCGGACCCGACCACGCTCCTGGCCCATGGCCTGATCCAGGACGTGAACAAGGCCTCCGTGGATTTGCTCGGGTACCCAAGGCAGGCCCTGCTGGGGGTCGATCCCATCCGGCTGAGTCCGGCCCTGCAGCCTTCCGGGCTGCCCAGCCAGGAAGCGGCCATGGCCTTCCTGGCCGAAGTGAAGGCTGGGGTCCGCAACCGGTTCGAGTGGACCTTCCTCCATGCGAATGGCCACGAAGTCCCCTGCGAGGTGGCCATCACCCAGTACCTCCTGGGAACCCGGCCCATCTATCACGCGGTCTTCCGCGACCTCACGGACCAGAAGCGGGCCGAGGCGGAGCGCACGGTTCTGGAGCGGCAGCTGTTCCAGGCCCAGAAGATGGAGAGCCTGGGGGTCCTGGCCGGCGGCATCGCCCACGACTTCAACAACCTGCTCATGGGCGTCCTGGGGCACGCGGGCCTGGCGTTGGAGCAGCTCAATCCGCTGCACCCGGTCAAGCGCAACCTGGAGGCCATCCAGAAGGCGGGCCAGCGGGCCGCGGACCTGACCCGCCAGATGCTGGCCTATTCGGGCCGCGGCCAGTTCGAGGTGCGCAACCTGGATCTCAGCGTCCAGGTCGAGGAGATGCTCCATCTTCTGGAGGTGAGCCTCCCGAAGACCGTGGTGCTCAACCTCGGGCTGAAGAAGGGCCTGCCAGCGGTATCGGTCGACGTCTCCCAGATCCAGCAGGTGATCATGAACCTGGTGATCAACGCCGCCGAAGCCATCGGTGACGCCCCCGGCGCCATCACCCTCGCCACGGGGGCCCAGCCGGTGGATAAGGCCGCCGCCCAGACCATGCTGGTGGGCCAGGACATTGCCCCCGGCACCTATGTGTACCTTGAGGTTGCCGACACCGGGTGCGGCATGGATCAGGACACCCTGAGCCGCATCTTCGAGCCGTTTTTCACCACCAAGTTCACGGGCCGGGGCCTTGGCCTTTCCGCCATCATGGGCATTGTCCGCGGACACAAAGGGGCCCTGCGCGTCTACTCGGAGCTCGGCCACGGGACCACCTTCAAGGTACTGCTGCCGGCCCTGGGCACGGGCCCCGACGCGCTGGCCGCCCCGGGCGAGGAATCCTCGTGGACCGGCAGCGGCATCGTCCTGGTGGTGGACGACGACGAAACCGTGCGGGCCGTGGCCCGGCAGACCCTGGAGATGAAGGGCTTCCAGGTGCTGGAGGCCCGGGATGGTCAGGAGGCCGTGGACCTGGTGCGCGTCCAGGGGTCGGCCATCGGGGTGGTCCTCCTGGACATGACCATGCCCCGGATGGGCGGTGAAGAGGCTTTCCGCGAGATGCGAGTGCTCGACCCTGACATCCGGGTGATCCTCAGCTCGGGCTACAACGAGGTTGAGGCCATGAGCCGCTTCATGGGCAAGGGGCTGAAGGGGTTCATCCAGAAACCCTACGGCCCCAGGGAACTGCTGGCCAAGATCCAGGACATCCTGGAGAGTTGATCCATGCGTGCTGTGTTCTTCACGTTCCGGAAATAGCCGGAAGCAGCGGGAGTAACCCCCTCATGGTTCCATGTGGATGATGCCCCGCCTCAGGGCCACCATGGTCGCTTCAGTGCGGTCCTTCACCTGGAGTTTCCGCAGCAGGTTGTTCACGTGGATCTTCACCGTGGGCTCCGCCAGCCCCAGGGCATCGGCGATCTCGCGGTTCCGGTGGCCCTGGGCCAGGAGCTTGAGGACATCCAGTTCGCGGGCGGTGAGGCGCTCGGACTCCATGCCCTCCACCAGCCGCGCGGCGGTGGCGGGCGGCAGGTACCGCTGCCCCGCGGCCACGGCGCGGACGGCTTCGATGAGGGTGTTCCTCCGCATGCTTTTCAGGAGGTAGCCCCGGGCCCCGGCCTCCAGGGCGCGCTGGATGTCCGCGTCCCCATCAAAGGTGGTGAGCACCAGTACACGAGCATCCGGATCCTCCCGCCGGATGGCGACGATGGCCTCCACCCCCGTTTGCCCGGGCAGCTGGAGATCCATGATGGTGACCGTGGGGCGCAGGGTGCGCCAGGCCGTCACGGCCTCCTTGCCGTCGCCGGCCTCGCCGACCACTTCCAGATCGGGCTCGGCCTGGTGGAGGATGGCGACGAGGCCATCGCGCACCACCGGGTGGTCGTCCACGATGAGCAGGCGGATCGGGGTGGGAGGGATCGTGGTCATGGGCGCCACCTCCGGAGGGGCAGGATGATGGTGATGCGAGTTCCCTGGCCCAGTCCACTGTCGATGTCGATGTGGCCCCGGAGCTTGCCCAGGGTTTCACGGATGCTGCGAAGGCCATAGCCTGCGGCGCCGGCGGCAGGATCGAAGCCCCGGCCATCGTCCTCAATGTGCAGGCCCACCTGGCGCGCCCCGTGCTGGACGGACACGCGCACCCATTGCGCCTTGCCGTGGCGGAGGGCGTTGGTGAGGGCCTCCTGGGCCATGCGCAGCAGTTCCCCCTCCAGCCGGGGATCCAGGCGCTTCGGCTCGCCCGTCTGGGCCAGCTCCACGCGGATGCCCGTGCCTGCGAGGAGGCGGTCGGACAGGATGCGCAGCGATTCCAGCAGGTCGGCCCCCTCCGGCTTGCGGGGGCTCAGCGCCATCACAGACCGGCGGGCCTCCTGGAGGCTGGTGGCAGCCAGTTCGCGGGCATGGCCGAGGCGGGTGAGCACCGGCTCAGGGTCGCCGCTCATGCGGGCCAGCCTGGCCTCGGCGGCCTCGAGCTGGAGCAGGACCCCGGTGAAGCCCTGGGCGAGGTGATCGTGGATCTCCCGGGCCATGCGGTTGCGCTCGTCGAGGACGGCGGAGCGGGCTTCCACTTGCTGGAGGCGGAGGTGCAGCAGCCACCACCCGAAGAGCGCGGCGCCCGCGGCGCACAGGAACCAGAACACCGGGCGCTGGCGGAAGAAGGGCTGGACCGCGACCTCCAGGGACACTTCCTGGGGAGGTCCGTCTTCGCCCAGCCGCCAGGCCTGGAGGAGGAAGCGGCGCCGGCCCGGGGGCAGGTTCGAATACACCGCGAACCGCCGGTCCCCCACTTCATTCCAGCCTGGGTCGATCCCCTCCATGCGGTACCGGAATCGCACTTTCTCGGCACCCGCGAGGCTGATCCCCGTGTAGTGGATCTCCAGCCGGTGGCTGCCGGGCGCCAGATCCAGGGGGCCCTGGACCGGTTGCATCGATTCGTCGCTCAGCACCTTCATCAGACTCAGACGGAGAGGGGGAGGGGCGGGCGGCAGGTGGCGGCCGTCCGCGCGGGCCATGCCCCGGCTGGTGGGAACCCAGATCTCCCCTTCGCGGGTCAGCCAGGCGGCGGGTTGAGGACCCGCGTGAGTTTCCCGGGCCGGCAGGCCGTCCGTTTGATCGAAGGCGGCGAGGGGAGTGGGGCCGGCGGATGGCAGGCCTTGCAGCAGAGCGGATCTGGGCACACGAAGCACACCCTGGCTAGTGCTGAGCCAGAGACACTGGTCCGCGTCTTCCAGGATGGCGTGGATGCCGCTCTTCAACAGCCCCTCGGGACCGGTGAACCCGCGGAAGGAATCATTCTGGAAGAGGCGCAGGCCATCGGTGGTGCCGACCCAGAGCGCACCCGTGGCATCCAGATGCAGCGCCTGGGCCCCGGCGGATCCCAGCCCCTGCGCCGGTCCGAACCAGTGCAACCCTCCGGCGTCCAGGATCCCGAGGCCCTGGGTGAGGCTGGCCAGGTAGAGGGGGGCGGGACCGCCTCCCGTCATGGCAGCCACACTCCGGGCCAGGGGAAAGAGCTGCGCCGCCCCGTCGGGCGGGAGCTTCATCAGTCCCTGGCGGGGCGTGGCGATCCACAGATCGCCGGAAGGATCTTCGTAGAGGGTGAGGATTCCCTCGGGTTGCGGCCCGCCTCGCCAGGGCACGCCCCGGGCCCTTCCGCCCTCCAGGGTGAACAAGCCACCCCCGCGGGTGCCCAGCCAAAGGCCCCCATCCCGGCGGGGCCACAGGGCGGAGATGGGCCCTGGGCCCACCGCCCCGTGGATGGCGATCGGCTCGATGCGGCCCCCGTGGACCTGGCCGAGGGACTGGTCCCCCGTGAGGCACCACACGGTACCGGCGGAATCCTGGCAGACCATCCGCGCCGCATCCTCGGGTTCTGCCCCCTTCACGGTCACGGTCTGGAAGGGAACGGCGAAGGTGGCCCAAAGCCCCCGGTCCTCGCTGCCCACCCACAGGGTCCCCGCGCGATCCTCCAATAGGCACAGCACGGTCCGGCGTACCTGCGGCCCGTCGGTCGCCGCCTCCACCCGGCCGTCGCGGGCCCGGTGGAACAGGCCCGCCTGTTCTGTCCCGATCCAGAGGCCCCCGGCACGATCTGCCAGGAGGGTGGTGATGGGCCTTGCCGGCAGGACTCCGGCCCGGGGCGCAGGTTCGAGGCGGCCCTCGCCGAGGATGAGCAGGCCCTGGGTCCGGGTACCCACCCACAGTGTCCCGGTGGCGTCCAGCTCAAGGGCCGTGATGTCCCCCACCGACAGGGCGGCCAGTTCCAGCCGCCGGTCCCGGAGGCGCCAGAGCCCGGAGCCGGCCGTGCCGATCCAGAGCGTGCCCTCGCGGTCCGCAGCCATGGCCTGGATCCGGAGCCGGGCGGCATCGCAGGGAACCGGCTCGAACCGCTCTCCGGCCAGGCGCAGCAGAGGACCCTCCGCCGGGGCCGCCCAGAGGGTGCCCTGGGCATCGGTGAGCAAGTGGACGATGGGACTGCCGGGAAGGCCATCCGTCTCGCCGAGCGCGCTGAAGGCGCCGTGCTTCAGGCGGAAGAGACCGGGCTGCGAGGTTCCGATCCAGAGACTGCCATCCGGGGTCTCGGCCAGCGCGCGGACGTCATCGTGGGAGACGACGGGCGCCTCGGTCCGGGAGAAGCGGTCGAACCGGGCTCCATCGAACCGGAACAGGCCATCCCCGGTGCCGATCCACAGGAATCCATCCCGGCCCTCCAGGAGCGCCGTGGCCGCGTCCTGGGCCAGCCCCGCCTCGCCCCGCCAGATCCGATGGACTTGGGCCTGGGATTGGAACCGGAGGTCGTTCCGGGCCGCAAGCGGGCCTGAAAGGAGGAGCCAGAGCGCCATGGCGACGGCAGAACGCCATCCAGCCCAGCCCCGGCAGAGGCAGTGGAATCCTGTCTTTCCCATGATCATGGAAGCAGCAGATTAGGCCATCGGTGTCCGCGCAGCAATGAAGAACCCTGGCGAGGTGTCTGCTGGCCGGAACAGCCCGGGGGGAGGTCCGGCCACGAACCGCTGGGAATCGGAAGGGGCGGGAGTCTCTAGTCGTTCTGGATGGCCAGCATCTCGGTCATAAGGGCGAGGAGCTGGGACAGCTCGAAGGGCTTGGGCAGGAGCCGCACCTGGGACGCCTTGGCCAGGGCCGCCTCCATGCCCTCCAGCCCTTGGCCGCTCACCAGGATGAACGGAACCTGCGAGCCCGTGGCGCGGATCCGCTCCAGCAGCTCGAGGCCCGTGCAGTCCGGCATGCGGTGGTCGCTCAGGACCAGATCGAAGGAGCCTGTCTGCCAGGCCCGCCAGGCCACGCCGCCATCCGGCGCGGCGGTGACCTGGGCCCGGGCCAGGGTCAGGGCCTCCGCCAGCATGTCGCGGAGCAGGGCCTCATCCTCGGCCACCAGGATCCGCCTCCCGGCCAGGGTCTTCCTGTTTAAGGAAGGGTCCGATGGGAGGGGAGGATCCGGCGCCTTCCCCATGTGGGCCGGCGGGAGGCTCACGAGGAAGCGGGCCCCTCCGCCCAGGACATTCTCCGCGTGGACCTGCCCCTGATGCGCCTTCACAATGCCGAAGACCATGGCCAGTCCCAGCCCCGTACCCTTGGTGAAATCCTTGGTGGTGACAAAGGGTTCGAAGATGTGCGGCAGGAGATTCTCGGGGATGCCCGTGCCCGTGTCCTGGACCTCCACGCAGACCTGGCCGCCCTCATCCCGGAACGTGCGAAGGCGCAGGCTGCCTCCGGCCGGCATGGCATCCCGGGCATTCACGGCCAGGTTCATGAGGACCTGCTCCAGTTGCACGGAGTCGCCGGAAACCCGTGGGAGGTTCGGCTGAAGGAAAAGCTGAAGGCGGATGAGGCCCCCAAGCAGGCGGTCCAGGATGGCGGCCGTCTCCGTGACGAGGGCGTTCAAATCGAGGGGCTTGAGTTCTGGGCGCGACTGGTGGCTGAAGGAGAGCAGGGCCTTGGTGGTCTGGGCGCAGCGCCTGGTGGCCTCCTCGGCGCGCAGGATCCGGAGCAGGACGGGGTGTCCCTCGGGCAGCAGTTCGCGGCTGAGGTGCAGCTGGCCCAGGATCGCGGCCAGCTGGTTGTTGACGTCATGGGCGATGCCCCCCGCCAGGGTCCCCACGGTCTCCATGCGCTGGCTGTGCTCCAGCTGGCTCTGCAGGCGGGCGCGGTCCGAAAGGCTTTCATCCGCCTGGCGCAGGACCCGCTCCAGGCTGCGGATTTCCTGGATATCCGATTGAATGGCCGGGGTAGCTCCGCCTTGCCCCAGGGTCTCGGCGAGGGCCCCGAGGGCGGCGATGGGTTCCGTCACCCGCCGGGCGATGCGCTGGATGCGCCAGGCCGCCAGGCCGAGCCCGAGGATGGCCAGGCCCAGCATGCTCGCTACCCGGAATCCCGCCGGGCCGAGCAGATCCTCCTCCGGGATGGTCAGGATCATGTGCCAGTGAAGGCCCGGAAGGCCTTCGAAGGTCCGGGACAGCCCCATGGCCTTCCGGCCCTGCGAGGTGATCCGATGGGGGCGGCCCCCGCTCACGTCATCCTCGATAGGGCTGGACCCCGGGCCCAGGAACCGGGCCTCCAGGGGCTTGAGGAACGCCTGCCGGCGGCTTTCGGCCGTTTCGAAGGCAGGGTCCCGCGGGAGGATCAGGGCCCGCCCCTGGGGATCCACGATGAGGGATCGGCTTCCGGGCGTGGGTTGGGCGGACCAGACCCGGTCGGTGAGGTCATCCAGCATGAAGTCCAGGGCCGCCACCCCCCGGAGCCCGGAGGCATCGCGGATGGGCAGCGTGTACGTGATGCCTGGATCATGGGTGGTGTAGAACGCGTAGGGTTCGGTCCAGACCGGTGCCGCCGCCGCGGCCCCGGCCACGTACCAGGGCCGGGTGCGGGGGTCATAGGCCATGGGAGCCCAGGGTTCGTAGGACAGCACCTGTCCGCTCGGATCCAGACGCCGCCAACGGATCCGGGCTTCGGGGCCGGCCTGCTCCAGCTCCCGGAGGGACCAGGCCCCATCGGACCGCAGGAACAGGAGCGAGCGGCCATCGGCCCGGGCCAGGTTGAGGCTGGTGATGCTGTGCTGGGCGCTCAGCAGCGGCATGATCAGCCGGGTGGCCTGCTCGGGCTGCGTGGGATCCAGAACCCCCTCCAGCCACCAGTCGCGGAGGATCCCGCCCAGGGACTGGGAGGCCTCGAGATCGGTCCGGAGGGCTTCGTCCAGGTGGCGCAGCGCGACCTGGGCCCGGGCAGCGGCCTGGCGTTCCAGAGCCTGCTGCTGGCCCCACCAGGACAGGCCCAGGAGGAGCGCGGAAACGCCGGCCATGAGGACCAGGAGATCCCGCAACAGCAGCCGGCGGATGGGGAGCATGGGGCAGGCGTCTCCAGGGCGGTTCACCTACATCTTGTCGGAAGCAGTCGGTGGAAGATGATCCCTGACCTGGATTACAACGCCGAACGCAGGGCCGCGAAGGCCTCGGGCAGGCCGGCGGGGTTGGTGCCGCCTCCCTGGGCCAGATCTTTCTTGCCGCCGCCCCGGCCGTTCAGGGCCGGCAGCATGGTCTTGAAGAGGGCGCCTGCATCGTAGGCCAGGTCCGGCGACACGGATACCAGGGCCGCCACCTTGTCTTCGGCGGCCTTGGAGGCCAGGACGATGACGGCGCTGTGATGGCGGGTGCGGACCTGGTCCATGAACTCGCGCAGGGTATTGCCTTCCAGCCCTTCCACCGCGGCGGTGACCAGGGTGACGCCCTTCACTTGTTCCACCTGCTCGGCGCTGCCGCCGCCGCTGGCGGCCTTGAGCTTGGCCTCCTTCAGGTCGCGCTCCAGCTGGGTGATGCGCTGGTCCTTGGTTGAGAGCAGGTCCGGCAGGACCTCGCGGCCGGCGTTGGCTTGGCGGGACAGTCCATGGAGCATGGCCTCGTCCGCCTGGAGCAGTTCGAGGGCCAGTTCGCCCGCCACGGCCTCGATGCGGCGCACACCGGCGCTGACGGCGCCTTCGGAGAGGACCTTCACCACGCCGATCTCGCCGGTGTTCATCACATGGGTGCCACCGCACAGTTCGGTGGAGAAGCCGGGGACCTGCACCACGCGCACCACATCGCCGTACTTCTCGCCGAAGAGGGCCATGGCCCCGGAGGCCAGGGCCTCCTCGATGTCCATCTCGTTCACGCGGGTGGGCACCGATTTCAGGGCCTGCCGGGTGGCCAGGCGCTCGATTTCCGCAATCTGTTCGGGCTCCAGGGGCGCGAAGTGGGTGAAGTCGAAGCGCAGCCGGTTCTCGCCCACCACGCTGCCCGCCTGCTTGACGTGGGTGCCGAGGACCTCACGCAGCGCCGCGTGCAGCAGATGGGTGGCCGTGTGGTGAGCACGGACGCGCCGGCGGCGGATGGGGTGGACCAGCGCGTTGACGGGCGTGTTCTCCAGCAGGATGCCGGTCACCGCGACCTGGTGGAGGTGGCGCTTCTGGGCGGGGGCCGTGCAATCCAGCACCTCCGCATGGCCGCCCTCGAAGCGGAGCTGGCCGGTGTCGCCCACCTGGCCGCCGGACTGGGCATAGAAGGGGGTGCGGTCCAGCAGGACATAGCCCTCGCCGGTGAGCTGCTGGACCCGGTGGTAGGCCGCATCGAAAAGGGCCACCACATGGGCCTGGCCGTCCAGATGTTCGTAGCCCGTGAAGGTAGTGGGAGGCAGGTCCGCCAGCACCGCCAGGTCGCCCGCCAGGCGCAGGTCGTGGGCCTTCATGGCCGCCCGGGCGCGGGTGCGCTGGGCGTTCAGCTCCTGCTGGAAGCCCTCCAGATCCGGAACGATGCCCCGCTCCCGGCACCAGTCCTCCACGAGGTCCACGGGGAAACCGTAGGTGTCATAGAGGCGGAAGATGTCGGCGCCCGCCAGCTTCCCGCCGGTGACGTCGCTGGCCTCGAGGAGCTTCAGGCCCGTGGACAAGGTCTGGCTGAACTGCTGTTCCTCCCGGTGGAGGGACTTCTGGATGCGGCCCAGTTCGCCCAGCAGCTCGGGGTACTGATCGCCCATGGCCTGGGCCACCGCCTGCGCCAGATCCGCGAAGAAGAGGCCCTCGATGCCGAGCTTGCGGCCGAAGCGCAGGGCGCGGCGCACGATCTTGCGGAGCACATAGCCGCGGCCTTCGTTGCTGGGCACCACGCCGTCGAAGCACATGAAGGTGGCGGCGCGGATGTGATCGGCGATGACCTGGGAGGCGGTGCGATTCGTATGCTCGCGGCGCTCCTCCGGCTTCACTTTCGCGGCCTTCCAGATGGCCTCGAAGATCGGCTCGAACAGGTCGATCTCGTAGTTGGTGTCCACGCCCTGGAGGATGCTGGCCGTGCGCTCCAGGCCCATGCCCGTGTCGATGCTGGGCCGGGGCAGCGGGGCGAGGGCCCCCTTGGTGTCGCGCTCGTACTGCATGAAGACCAGGTTCCAGATCTCCATGACCCGGTCGCCGTCGCCATTGGGCGTGGCGTCGCCGGCGATACGGGCGCCGCGATCGTAGTGCATCTCCGAGCAGGGGCCGCAGGGGCCCGTATCGCCCATCTGCCAGAAGTTGTCCTTCTTGCCGAAGCGCATGATGCGATCGGGCCGCACGCCGGCGGCCTTCCACAGTTCCTCGGCCTCCGTGTCCGCGGGCACGCCGTCGGCGCCCTCGAAGACGGTGATCCAGAGATGGGCCGGATCCAGCCCAAGGTTGCCCTGGTCCACGGGGCCCGTGACGAACTCCCAGGCGAAGCGGATGGCGTCGGCCTTGAAGTAGTCCCCGAAGCTGAAGTTGCCGAGCATCTCGAAGAAGGTGTGGTGGCGGGCCGTGAAGCCCACCTGGTCCAGGTCGTTGTGCTTGCCGCCGGCCCGCAGGCACTTCTGGCTGGTGGTGGCGCGGCTGTAGTCGCGCTTCTCCTTGCCCAGGAACACATCCTTGAACTGGATCATGCCCGAGTTCGTCCACATCACCGTGGGGTCGTCCGCTGGCCCGATCACCGCGCTGGAAGCCACCCGCCGGTGCCCCTGGCGCTCGAAGTACTGCAGGAATCGCTGGCGGAGTTCTGAGGTTTTCATGAGGATCCAGAATGGGATGGAAGTCGTTGCCTATCTCCAAAACGGGCAGGGCCCGTTTTGGAGCTGTGCTCAATGACGGAAATGTCTCATACCCGTGAAGAAGAGCCACACGCCAAGCTTCTGGGCGGCGGCGATGACTTCGTTGTCGCGGAGGCTGCCGCCGGGTTCCACGAAGGCAGTGACGCCGTGGCTGGCGGCCAGCTCGAGGCCGTCGGCGAAGGGGAAGAAGGCATCGCTGCCCAGCACGGCGCCGCGGGCGCGGGTGCCGGCCTTGCGGCAGGCGATCTCCACGGAATCCACGCGGCTCATCTGGCCCGCGCCGATGCCCACCGTGGCGCCGTCCTTCACCAGCACGATGGCATTGGACTTCACGGCCTTGGCCACCCGCTGGGCCAGCATCAGGTCCTCGGCCCGGGGCTTGATGCCGGGGCCCGAGGCCTTCACTTCCCAATCCTCGAAGGGCACGAAGCCGTCGTCCGCCCGCTGCACCAGGTAGCCGCCGCCGATGGAGCGGGCGTCCAGGCCCTCGGCGCTCTGGGGCCAGTGATCCGGCGTCTGGAGGATGCGGAGCTGCTTCTTGGCCGCGAAGACCTCCAGGGCCTCGCCGGTGAAGGCGGGGGCCAGGATCACCTCCCAGAAGTTCTGGGCCATGACGTGGGCCACTTCGACGCCCACGGGCCGGTTGAAGGCCACGATGCCGCCGAAGGCGCTGACGGGATCGCCGGCCTGGGCGCGCATGAAGGCCTCCAGCGCATGGGGGCCCTGCCCCACACCGCAGGGGTTGTTGTGCTTGACGATGACGCAGGCCGGGGCCGGGAACTGCCACACCAGGCGGGCGCAGGCGTCGGCGTCCAGCAGGTTGTTGAAGCTGAGTTCCTTGCCCTGGTGCTGCTGGCAGGCGGCCATGCCTTCCACGCTGCGGCCGGGCTCGACGAAGAAAGCCGCGGCCTGATGCGGGTTCTCGCCGTACCTCAACCCCTGCTTCTGGACCAGGTTCAGGCAGAGGTGGTGGGGAAGCTCGGTGGACTTGCCCCGGGCCAGTTCCCGTTCCATCCACCCGGAGATGGCGGCATCGTAGGCGGCGGTGCGCCGGAAGGCCTCCAGGGCGCAGCGGCGGCGATCCTCCAGGCCCCAGGAGCCAGCCTTGAGCTTGTCGAGGAACGGGCCGTACTGGTCGGGGCAGGTCAGCACCGTGACCGAGGCATGGTTCTTGGAGGCGCTGCGGATCATGCTGGGGCCGCCGATATCGATCTGTTCGATGGCCTCGGCGGGCGTGACGCCTTCCCGGGCGATGGTGGCTTCGAAGGGGTAGAGGTTGATCACCACCAGATCGATGGGATCGATGCCCTGGGCCTTGGCGTCCTTCACGTGTTCCGGCAGGTCGCGCCGGTAGAGGAGGCCGCCGTGGATGCGGGGGTGCAGGGTCTTCACCCGGCCATCGAAGCATTCGGGGGCACCCGTGTAGGCGGCCACCTCCTGGGCCTCCAGCTTCGCCTCCTGCAGGGCGCGCAGGGTCCCGCCCGTGGCCAGCAGCCGCCAGCCCTGGGCCAGCAGTCCCTTGGCCAGGGGCATGAGCCCCGTTTTGTCGTACACCGAGATTAATGCCGTCGGCATGTCCGCCCCCTGAACCCTTGATTTTCCCATGCTGTGGGGCCTTTCGGAAGGGCTGGATGTCCGGATCCGGCTCTGATGTGGGGCCCGCAGCGATGGGCAGCCCCGTGAAAGCCCATTCCCGTCTCGAATGTGATCCCCGCCACAGGGGGCCGGGACCCGCCGGATCTGGCGGATTCCCTGGACTTCGGATCCCCCCGCGGGGCTGGCACCAGTAGAAGGGGCTGAGGCGTCCACCTTTACCTGCAGGGCCCCAAGCCCCATTCTGGAAAGCCTGGAGTGGGCCCATGCCGACGATCAAGATCAACGATGTCGAACTGAGCGTGAACCCCGGCACGCTGGTGCTGGATGCCTGCCGCACCGTGGGCATCGACATCCCGCACTACTGCTACCACCCGGCACTGACGCCCGTGGCCACCTGCCGCATGTGCCTCGTGGAGATCAAGGGCCAGCCCAAGCTCGCCACCAGCTGCACCACCACGGTGCCGCCC
>DASXUH010000180.1:0-2287 GCA_036504935.1 Geothrix sp.
ACCTGGATCTTGCCCTTGTTGCCCAGGAAGGCGATGACACCCTCGAAATCGAAAGTGTCCCCATGGCAGTTGCAATAGGTGGCAGCGGCGCCGTGGGCGGCGACGGAGGCGGCGCGCAGCTCCCCCAGGCCGCAGCTCCCACCCTTCTCCACCAGCAGGGACAGCAGGTCGTGGCCGTAGAGGGGTTCGGACATGGCGGGCTCCTGTTCAGGAGTCGTGA
This sequence comes from Geothrix sp., assembly GCA_036504935.1. Classification (GTDB taxonomy): domain Bacteria; phylum Acidobacteriota; class Holophagae; order Holophagales; family Holophagaceae; genus Geothrix. Next base: position 221 of record DASXUH010000180.1, read on the forward strand.
CTCCTGAACCAAGTCTACCGGGGTTGGCCGTGACGGGGATCACGCGCCCTGAAGGGAAAGTCCCACTTCCCGCAGCAGGGGCTCGGGGCTTAAGTTCCGGGCAAGGTTCCGCAGGGAGTCCAGGGCGGCCTCCTGGGGTGGCCTCAGGTCCCGGGGCTGGGCCGCCAGGGGCTCCAGGGCCGCCCGCCAGGGTTCGAGCGCCGGGGCCTCGCCGACGCGGAGCCGTGCCAGGTCCGCCAGCAGGCGCAGGAGCAGTTCCAGGGGCTGGCGCAGCTGTTCACCCTGGGCCAGGGGGGATTCCTTCTCGGGCAGCAGCGCGCCGCCCACCTCGCTGAAGGAGCGCCCTCTCAGCAGGGCGAGCCAGGCCTCCATCTGGGCCTCGGCGCGGCGGAAGGCGACCTCATCCAGGAAGCGCAGGCCCCCCTCCCCCAGGGCGGTCCAGCGGGGATGGTCGGCCTCGGTCCAGCCATTCTGGACGGCCACGGCCCAGGCCTCCTCCGGGCCGAGGGGGGCGAAGGGGATGCGTTCGCAGCGGCTGCGGATGGTCTGGAGCAGGGCTTCGGGACGATGCGTCACCAGGATGAAGTGGGTGTCCGCAGGGGGTTCCTCCAGCGTCTTGAGCAGGATGTTGCCGCTGGATTCGTTGAGCCGGTGGGCCTCCTCCACCAGGATCCAGCGGTGGCAACCCACGGGCGGCGCCAGGGAGGCCCACTCGATGACGCCCCGGCTGAAGCGCGGCTGGCCGTCCGAGTCCAGGCCCTCGCGGATCTGGTCGATGCGGATGACGCCCGCCCTGCCTTCGGGAACGATGCGCAGCAGGTTGGGCAGCTCGAAGGGCAGGTCATCGCCCATCACCATGCGGCAGCCCTCGCACTGGCCGCAGGCGCTGCGGCGGAAGCAGATCTCCCGCCGGGCCAGTTCCAGGGCCACCCGGCGCTTGCCGATGCCCTCGGGCCCCGTGAAGAGCAGCGAACCGCGGATCCGCCCGGCCTGGAGCCGGTCCAGGAGGCGCTGGCGGATGGCGTGGTGGCCGGCGAGGTCGGGGGCGAACATCAATCGACCGTGAATCCGGCGCTGCGCAGGAGCGGCGCCACCCGGGCCCAGATGGCCGCCTCCACCTGATCCACCGGATCCCGCGCCGGCACCAGGGCGACCCGGGCGGGATGGGCCTGGGCAATGACCAGGAACCGGTTCCGCACCTTGCGGTGGAAATCGAGGGCCGCCTGGTCGAAGCGGGTTTCCGCGAATTCGGCGCCCAGGGACAGGTTGCGGACTTCCACCCGCTGGAGCGACACCTCGGGATCCATGTCCAGCAGCACCGTGAGGTTCGGGCGCAGTCCCCGCAGCACCAGCTCGCTGAGGCGGTCCAGGGTGGCTTCGGATACGCCGCTGGCCCCTTGATAGGCCCGGGTGGAATCCTCGAACCGGTCCACCAGCACAACCTTCCCCTCGGCCAGGGCGGGCCGGATCACCTTCTCCAGGTGCTGGGCCCGGTCCGCGTAGAAGAGGAGCAGCTCGGCGTCCGCGCACCAGGTTTCGCCACTGGGGTGGCGCTCCAGCAACAGGCGGCGGAGTTCCCGGCCCAGGGCCGTGCCGCCGGGCTCCTTGGAGACCACCAGGGGGAGGCCGAGATGCCGCAGCCGCTCGGAGAGCCGCAACAGCTGGGTGGACTTCCCGGAACCCTCCACGCCCTCGATGGTGATGAACACGCCCCGCAACCGGACCTCCGTCGAATGAGGATACCCGGTGGCCGGGCCTTCGCGGTTTGGCCGCCTTCCGCCGCAGTGCTATCCTGCTTGAAACTCCAGGAGTTCCAGGTGGCCGAAGCGATCCATTGCCCCAGCTGCTCCACCCGATACCGCCTGCGTCCCGAGCGGTTGAGGCCCTCCATCCGCAGGGCCCGGTGCTTCACCTGTGGCGAGGTGTTCCCTCTGGGTGACCTGGCGCCGCTCCCGCCGCCCGAGGCCGCCACGGCCACGGCCAGTTTCGATCAGGCGGAAGTCGCCGCCGCCCTGGAGCACGTTCCCACCGCCGCCCTGGAGCACGTTCCCACCGCCGCCCCGGAGC
>DASXUH010000181.1:0-3434 GCA_036504935.1 Geothrix sp.
AAGGATTAGACGACAGGGGTTGGGTGAGGGGAGTGTCGTCTAAGATTGGATGGGGTTTTCGGAGGCATTCTTTCACCCTCGAATGGGTGTGACAAGGGTGTTTAGGCAAACCTAAAATTTCCCGGATGGAAGTGCCGGAGCCGGGGCTACCGGGCGGCTTTGAAGGTGGGTTTGGTGGGGGCGTTGGCGACGGCTTGGCCGAGGTCGAAGGTGAACTGGGCCTGCTGGACCATGCCACGCAGGTCCCAGGCCGGGTCGTATTCGTCGGTCACCTGGTGGTAGCGGCGGCCGTAGGCGGCGGCCTTGGCCCTCAAGCCTGCGGGATCGTCGCCCAGGAAGTCCCGCCCGCCGCCCACGGACAGGGCGGGCACCCCGGCCTGGACGAAGCTGTAGTGGTCGGAGCGGAAGTAGCCGCCGGCGGTATCCGGGTGGCTAGGGGCCACGCGGAGGCCCGAGGCCTTCGCCACGGCGGCGCCCAGGTCGCCCAGGGTGCTGCGGTTGGCGAAGGGCAGGCCGATGTCCCGCGTGGGGGCCACGAAGTTGAGGCTGTCCAGGTTGAGGTCGGCCGCGGTCTTCGCCAGGGGCCAGAGGGGGGTGGCGGCGTAGGCCTTGGAGCCCAGCAGCCCCTGCTCCTCGCCGCACACGAAGAGGAACATCTGGCTCCGCTTCGCTGGCGTGTGGAGGGTGGCCTGGGCGATGGCCAGCAGGGCCGCGCAGCCCGAGGCGTTGTCCACGGCGCCGTTGTAGATGCTGTCCCCCTCGTGGCCAGGGTGGCCATCCACGGCCGGGGCCCCCTTGCCCAGGTGGTCCCAGTGGGCCGAGTAGATCACGGCTTCATCCTTCAGGGCCGGATCCGAGCCGGGCACCACGCCCGCCACGTTGAACTGCTCGACGGTGCGCACGGCGCTGGCCAGGGTGCCCTGGAGGCGCAGGTTCAGGGGGACGGGCCGGAAGTCGCGGCGCTCGGCCTGGGCGCGCAGGGCGTCCAGCTCCTGGCCGCCCCGCTTCACCAGGGCCCGGGCCACCTCTTCCGTGACCCAGCCCTGGAGGGGGGTGCCCTCGGGGCCCTGGGCCAGCTGGAAGCGCTCGGCATCCCAGCCGTTGCGGACCACGGGCCAGCCGTAGCTGGCGGAGGCCGTGGTGTGGATCAGCAGGATGCCGGCGGCACCCTGGCGGGCGGCCTCCTCGAACTTGTAGGTCCACCGGCCGAAGTAGCTGAGGTCGGGGCCTTCGAACAGGCCCGGCTCCCCGGCGGTGGGGGCCGGCTCGTTCACGAGCACCAGCAGGAGCTTGCCCTTGAGGTCCAGGCCCTTGAAATCGTCCCAGTGGTCCGCGGGCGAATGGATGCCGAAGCCCGCGAAGACCACGGGCGCGTCGAAGGCCTGCTCGGCCTTGGCGACGCCGGAGCCGTAGACGATCTCGGTCCCGAAGGCCGGGGTGGCGCAGGCGCCGCCGCCCAGGAAGCTGAGGGTGCTGCGGCCCGTCAGCGTGCGCAGGCCCAGGAGGGGAACCGGCTGGCGGTACGAGGTGCCGCGCGCAGGCTTCAAGCCCAGGACCTGCAGCTGGGTCTCCAGGTAGCGCACCGTCAGCTCGGCGCCGCGCTGGCCCGTGCCCCGGCCCTCCAGCAGGTCGTCTGCGAGGAAGGCCAGGTGGGCACGGAGGGGGCCCTCCTGCACCCGAATCTCATGCGCCAGTGGCGCCTGCGCGAGGAGGGGGATCGCGGCCAAGAGGGACGGCAGGACACGCATGGAAGCTCCGGAGGGAAGCTCCAGCTTACCTCGCAAGACGGGGTTTGTCGGACGACCTTCCCAGCTCGAACTGCACGGCCCCCAGCAGGGCCACGGGGGCGGTGACAGCGCGGAGGATGCTCCGGCCCAGGCTCACGGGCTGCCAACCGGCGGCGGCCAGGGCGGCGAACTCGGCGTCCGTGATGCCCCCCTCGGGACCGCAGGTGAAGGCCAGGGGCTCCCGGCGCAGGACCGGGTTGGCCTGGCCCGTGGCCAGCTCGTAGGCTACCCACTTCTGGGGGGCCTCCCAGACGAGGAGGGCGTCGAAGGAAACGGGCGGGCGCACTTCCGGCCGGCGGTTGCGGTGGCTCTGCTCGCAGGCGGACTGGATGATCCGGGCCCAGCGCTCCGTGCGCGCGGCGGTCTTGGCGGGGTCGAACTCGCTGCGGGCGTAGATCACGGGCTGGATGAGCGTGGCGCCCAGCTCCACCAGGGGCGCCAGCCACTCGTCGAAGAGGCTGAGCTGCGCGGGCAGGGGCAGGCAGGCCTGGAGGGCGATGGGCGGCTCGCGGTCCTCGCGCAGGGGCGCCACCAGGCGGGCCAGAGCGTGGCCCCGGTCCAGCTCCGCCAGATCCGCCGTCCAGGGCTGGTCGCCCAGCACCAGCTCCAGGGCGGCGCCGGGCTGCAGGCGCAGGGCCCGCAGGTGCCGGGCGGCCTCGGCGCCCAGGGGCACGGCGAGGTTTTCGGCGGCGCCTGAGGGCGCATCGAGGAAGAAGCGGGGGCGGCTCACGGGGAAATCATCCCATAAGGAATTCCCGGTCATCCCACGGGGACTTCCCCCTCTCGATAAGCTGGATGTTCTGGAGGACCCTTGGTCGACGCTTTGCTGCAAGCCGCTCCCTGGTGGGCCTGGGGTGGCTTTCATGCCTTCGTGTTCCTGATGCTCACCCTGGATCTGGGGGTGTTCAACCGCAGGGTCCACGCCCCCAGCATGCGGGAGGCGGGGGTCTGGAGCGCCGTCTGGATCACCCTGGCGCTCATCTTCAATGCGGTGATCTTCCAGACAGAGGGCACCCAGAAGGGGCTGGAGTGGTTCACGGGCTACGTGCTGGAGAAGTCCCTCAGCGTGGACAACCTCTTCGTGTTCGTCTTGGTGTTCCAGAGCTTCCAGGTGGACCTGCGGCACCAGCACCGGGTGCTGTTCTGGGGCGTGCTGGGGGCCCTGGTCATGCGGGCCGGGATGATCCTCGCCGGCACCGCCCTGCTCAACCGCTTCGAATGGATGATGTACGTCTTCGGCGGCTTCCTGCTCTACACGGGCGTGAAGATGCTGCTGGTGAAGGGCGAGGATCCCGACCCCGCGCAGAACCCCCTGGTGAAGGCCTTCCGCCGCTTCGTGCCCTACGATGAGAAGGGCGGCCATGAGCACTTCTGGTCGTACCTGAACGGCCGCCGCTTCGCCACGCCCATGCTGCTGGTGCTCATCACCATCGAGGTGACAGACCTGGTCTTCGCCGTGGATTCCATCCCGGCGGTGCTGGCCGTGAGCCGCGATCCCTTCGTGGTCTACACCTCGAACATCTTTGCCATCCTGGGCCTGCGGAGCCTCTACTTCCTGCTGGCCAAGATGATGGACCGCTTCCACCGGCTGAAGACGGGGCTGGCCATGGTGCTGGCCTTCGTGGGCGTGAAGATGTGCGTCGCGGA
>DASXUH010000182.1:0-6395 GCA_036504935.1 Geothrix sp.
CCTCTGCAGCGGGCTGTCAGCACCGCACCTCGGCGTTCTTCCGGGCGTAGTACCACCAATTGACGGCGAGGCACACCACGTAGAAGGCCGCGAAGCCGTAGAGGGCGTTCTGCACGGTACCCGCGGCGATCTGGGACTTGAAGACCGTGGGGATGACGTAGCTGCCGTAGGCGGCCATGGCGCCCGTCCAGCCGAGCACCGGCCCCGCGAACTGGGTCTCGAAGATGAAGGGCACCATCTGGAAGGTGCTGCCATTGCCGATGCCCGAGCCCAGGAAGAGCAGCAGGAAGCTCAGCAGGAAGGGCATGAAGAGGTGGGCGGGGTTGGGGTTCCCCTGGGCCTGCTTGATGACCACGGCCACCGCCAGGGCGCCGATGATCTGGATGACCGTGGACCACTGGGTGATGACGGAGCCCCGGAACTTGTCTGAAAGCCAGCCGCCCACGGGCCGGATCAGGCTGCCCACCAGGGGCCCCAGGAAGGCGTAGGTGGCGGGGTTGGTGACGCTCTTGCCGAAGAAGAGCTTGAGCAGCAGGGGGAAGGCGGCGGAGTACCCGATGAAGCTGCCGAAGGTCATGATGTAGAGCAGGGTCATGAGCCAGGTGTGCTTCATGCGGAAGATGGCGAACTGCTTGTCGAGGCTCGTCTTCACCTTGCCGGGCAGGAGCTTGAGCAGGGCCAGGCAGACGGCGATGGCCAGCAGCACCAGGCCCAGCTGGGCGCCGAGGCCCAGCTTCGGGTAGCGCACCACGATCCAGGCCACCAGCCCCGCCGCCGCGAAGGCGGGCAGGTGCAGGCCCAGGATCTTGCCGAGGGCGGCGGGCGTGTGGTCGCTGTCGTGGTGGGGCAGGTTGTGCATGCCGAACCAGGAGGCCACCGCCAGCACCACCAGGAAGGGCAGCCACACGAGGGCGCCGTTCTGCACCCACATCTGCTTCCCGAGGGCCGTGATGTGCGGCGCGCCGGAGAGGGCGCCAAACAGGGCCGAGCCCATGACGGCGGGCACCACCAGCTGCATGACGCTCACGCCCAGGTTGCCGATGCCCGCGTTGATGCCCAGGGCCAGGCCCGCGGAGCGCTTGGGGAAGAAGCTGTTGATGTTGGACATGGAGGAGGAGAAATTGCCCCCACCCACGCCGGAGAGCACCGCGAGGATCGCGAAGGTGGAGAAGGGCGTCGCCTTGTCCTGCAGGGCGATGCCCGCGCCCAGGGCCGGGGCGATGAGCATGGCCGTGGTGAGGGCCACCACGTTGCGCCCGCCCGCCAGGGCCACCATGAAGGAGTTGGGGATGCGCAAGGTCGCGCCGGAGAGGCCGGCGATGCTGATGAGGGTGAAGAGCTGGGCATCCGTGAAGGGGAAGCCCGCGTCCTTCATGCGGACGGTGAGGATGGACCAGAACATCCACACCGCGAAGGCGCAGAGGAGGCTAGGCACGGAGATGGCGAGGTTCCGGTGGGCGATGCGCTTGCCGCCGAGCCAGAAGGTCTCGTCCTCGACGTTCCATTCGGTGAGTTTGGCCATGGGGTCTCCCAGTTCGAGGGGCGGGTCGGAATCAGGCGAGTTCGGCGGCGTCGGCGCCGGCAAGGCCGGGGGCAGGCGCGGGCGTGCGGTGTTCAAAGCGGGTGAAGAGGGTCTCATTCTGCTCGCGGGTGAGGCGCCGCACCACCGTATGCAGCCAGACCAGGCAGATGACGGACAGGGCCGTGAGGAACAGCCACATGGTGGTCCACAGGCCCGTGGCCCGCAGCAGGTAGCCGAAGAGGATGGGACCCACGAAGCCGCCCAGGCCGCCGATGACGCCCACGATGCCGCCCACCACGCCCACCTCGTCGGGGAAGTAGTCGGGGATGTAGCGGTAGACGGCGGCTTTGCCGATGCCCCACACGATGCCCACCACGAAGACCAGGAAGGTGAAGATCCACACATTGGCCTGGAAGAACACATGGGTGGTGCCCGAGGCCAGCAACTGCTTCTTCTTCACGCGGTCGCCCACCTTGACCGCGGGCGTCTGCCAGAAGCGGCTCTGGGGCAGCACCAGCAGGCGCTCGTTCTGCACCTCCGGCTCCGCCCCCTTCGCCCGGAAGGCGTAGGCCATGTCCCCCACCACGATGCGGCCGGGGGCCACCTCGGTCACGATGCCGCCCACCTGGGCCAGCACCGAAGGCCCCGGGCTCTCAATGGACATGCGCGGCACCATGAGCGCCGCGCAGGCGAAGATGCTGAGGCCAAAGGTCCAGTACATCACCGCCCGGGCGCCGAAGCGGTCGGACATCCAGCCTCCCGCCGCGCGGATGAGGCCCGAGGGCAGGCTGAAGAGGGAGGCCAGCAGGCCTGCCATGGCGAGGCTCATGCCGTAGACGCCCACGTAGTAGGGGATCAGCCACTGGGCCAGGGCCACGAAGCAGCCGAAGACCAGGAAGTAGTAGAGGCCGAAGCGCCACACCCGCAGGTGCCGCAGGGGCGAGAGCATCTGCACGAAGGTCTTCCCCTTCGCGCCCTCCGCCTTCTTCTCATGGGTGAGCAGGAAGAAGGCCACGGCCATGACCAGCAGGACCGCGGCGTAGAGCTTCGGCAGCGTGCGCCAGGCCTCCAGGTTCCCGCCGCCGGCGGTGAGCTTCTTCAGGAGGAAGGGGGCGCCCATGCTGGTGAGGGCCGAGCCCGCATTGCCCGCGCCGAAGATGCCGAGGGCGGTGCCCTGGCGCGCCTTGCTGAACCACACACTGGAGTAGGCGATGCCCACGGCGAAGGCCGCGCCGGACAGGCCGAAGCCGAGCGAAGCCAGGAGGAAACCCTGGTAGCTCTGGACGCTGCCCAGCAGCCAGGTGGGCAGGGCCGCCAGCAGGAGCAGGATGGTGTAGACCTTGCGGCCCCCGAAGCGATCCGTGAGCAGGCCCACGGGCAGGCGCATGACCGAGCCTGTGAGCACGGGGATGCCGATGAGCCAGCCGATCTGGGCCGTGTCCCAGCGGAAGAGGCCGTTCTCCACCAGGAAGGTGACGAGGACGCCGTTCAGCGTCCACACGGCGAAGCAGAGGGTGAAGGCCAGGGTGCTCATGGCCAGGGCGGTGGCGGCTCGGGATCGTTCCGACATGGACGGCTCCGGGGTTCGATAAACGGATTTTAATATCCTAAAATATCTCCAGCGAGCGAATGGAGATCGTGATGGGGATCACGAACTCCTGAATGATCAGACCGGGGCGGCCACCGAGAGATCCGGGTCCTCGGGCCGGTCCGGAGCGGACTGGGCCGCCTGGAGGTCGCGGAGCGAGGTCCGGGCGAGGGTTGTGGTGAGGAGGGTCTGGAGGATGTCCCAGGCCGGGCGGATGGGGCAGTGGCAGCCCTCCCCTCCCACAGCGTGGCCCAGCAGGCACTCCTCGAAGGGCTCGGGCCCCTCCATGGCCACCACCACCTCCCGCAGGGTGATGCGTTCCGGGGCGCGCGTCAGGCGAAAGCCCCCGGTAGGGCCACGGAGCGATTCCAGGATGTCGGCGTGGGCCAGGGTCTGGAGGATCTTGGCCAGGAAGGGGCCGGGGAGGTTCAGCTCGGCGGCCAGGTTCCGGGCCAGCCGGTAGGTGCCGTCCCCGGGCATCCGCACGAGGGCTTGGAGCGCGTAGCGCGTGGGGGCATGGAAGAGGCTGCGCGGATGGGGACAGCCGGACTGGGGATGGCTCATGGACCTTCCAGGGGATTCAGACAAAAGGAATTTGTAGTCTGAATATAAATCGAACTCAAAACGGCGCCATGCCTGATTTTTGCGATTTTTCAGAGGGGTGAGACCAGTGGCAACCTCGGGTTGGCTGGCGAGGGCGTGGGATGAATTTTCGGCGGCATTGGATGGGCGTAGATTATTAGTAATTGAAAATAAATTATTTATAAAATCATGGTGATTCATATTTTTCTGAACCCTCCCCCTTGCGCAGGTCTAGGAGGGGGAGGCATACTTGGGACCAATTTCCGAGTCATCAATCCTAAAAATGCCGTGCCCAATGCCGGCTGCTCCCCCGAGGAGGTGCTGTGTTCCCCAGGATCACGCCACGACAGGTGCTCGCCTGGACTGTCCTCGCGACCCTGATCCCGGCCCTGGCCGCCCAGGACGCCGAAGCCCAGTTCCGCAAGAGCTGCATGAGCTGCCACACCATCGGCGCGGGCCGGAAGGTGGGTCCCGACCTCAAGGGCCTGGGCCAGCGCCGGCCGCATGAGTGGTCGTCCAAGTTCATCCAGATGCCCTCCGCCCAGCTGGACGGGGGGGACCCCACGGCCGCGGCCCTCCTCCGGGAGTTCAACGGCACGCGCATGCCGGACCTGGGTGTGACCGCCGCTGAGGCCCTGGCCCTCCTCAAGCTCATCGACGACTTCACGGCCGCCGGGAAGACCCTCGGCAGCGCTGCCATCGCCCGGGCCGCCACCCCCGCCGACATCCGGAACGGCCAGCAGCTCTTCATGGGCCTGACGCGCTTCGCCTCTGGCGCGCCGGCCTGCATGTCCTGCCACAGCGCCCAGGGGTTGGGCGGCTTCGGGGGAGGGCGCCTGGGCCCGGACCTCACGGGGGCTTCGGGGAGACTGGGGGTGGGACTGGTTCCCGCCATTGAGAACCCCGCCTTCCCCACCATGCAGGGCGTGTTCCAGAAGACGCCGCTCACGGCGGACGAGGCCTTCCAGGTGGGCAGCTTCATCAAGAGCCTGGCGGCCCAGCCCCCGGCCCGCACGGACATGGCCTTCCCCGTCCTGGGCATCGTGGGCCTCGTCTCCGGCATGCTGCTGGCCGGCCGCCTGGGCCGCCGGCGCTTCCGCGGCCTGCGCAAAAACCTAAAACCCCGCGCCTGATCCAGAAGGAACCGAGCCATGACCGAGCGCAAGCAGAGCCACTGGATCACCGACATCGTCGATCCCGAGACCCGCTCCTGGGAGGAGTTCTACCGGAACCGCTGGGCCCACGACAAGGTGGTGCGCAGCACCCACGGCGTGAACTGCACGGGAAGCTGCGGCTGGAACATCTACGTGAAGGAGGGGATCGTTACCTGGGAGATGCAGGTCGTCGACTATCCCCTGCTCGACGAGAAGGTTCCGCCTTACGAGCCCCGCGGCTGCCAGCGCGGCATCAGCTTCAGCTGGTACCTCTACAGCCCCCTGCGGGTGAAGTTCCCCTACATGAGGGGGGCGCTCATGGACCTCTGGGAGGAGGCGAAGGGCAAGCACCAGGATCCCGTGGCCGCCTGGGCCAGCATCCAGAACGACCCCGACAAGCGCTCGCGCTACCAGCGCGCCCGGGGCAAGGGCGGCTTCCGCCGCGCCTCCTGGGATCAGGTGGGCGAGCTCATCGCCGCCGCCAACATCCACACCATCAAGACCCACGGGCCCGATCGCATCGCGGGCTTCAGCCCCATCCCGGCCATGTCCATGCTGAGCTACGCCGCGGGCTCGCGGTTCATCCAGCTCATGGGCGGCACCAACCTCAGCTTCTACGACTGGTACTGCGACCTGCCGCCCAGCAGCCCCGAGATGTGGGGCGAGCAGACGGACGTGCAGGAGAGCGCGGACTGGTACAACGCCAAGTTCCTGGCGGTCATGGGTTCCAACCTGAACATGACCCGCACGCCCGACTGCCACTTCGCCGCTGAGAGCCGCCACAACGGCACGAAGATGGTGGTCTTCAGCCCCGACTTCAACCAGGTGGCCAAGTACGCGGACGAGTGGATGCCCGTCCACCAAGGCCAGGACGGCGCCTTCTGGATGGCGGTGAACCACGTCATCCTCACGGAGTTCCATCACCAGAAAAAGGTCCCCTTTTTCTTGGAGTATCAAAAGACGTACACGGATGGACCCTTCCTGGTGGAGCTGACGGAAGTTGACGGAGGCTACCGCCCGGGCCAGCTGCTGCGGGCGGGGCGCCTCGCCAAGTACGCCGACGAGGAACACGGCGAGTGGAAGTTCCTCATGTGGGACGAGGGCAGCGGCGCCCCCAAGATGCCCAAGGGCTCCGTGGGCCACCGCTGGGGCACCAAGCAGGGCCAGTGGAACCTGCTGCTCCAGGACGGCAAGGACGATAGCCCCATCGCGCCCTCGCTGACGTTCCTGGGTGAAGGATCCGAGCAGGTGCAGTTCGACGACTTCGCCGATGGCAGCACCTGCCTGCGCGGCGTGCCCGTGCGGCGCGTGAAGCTGGCGGACGGAAGCGAGGCCACGGTCACCACCGTCTATGACCTGCTCATGGCCCAGTTCGGCGTGGAGCGCGGCCTGGGCGGGGCCTATCCCAAGGACTACAACGACGCCGCCGCGGTCTACACGCCCGCCTGGCAGGAGCGCATCACGGGCCTATCCCGGGAGAACGTGCTCCGCTTCGCCCGCGAATGGGCCCGCACGGCGGAGCTGACCAAGGGGAAGTGCACGGTCATCA
>DASXUH010000183.1:0-13981 GCA_036504935.1 Geothrix sp.
CCTGGCGCTGGCCTGTCTGATCGGAACCACACCCCTGGTCCATGCCCAGGGCACGCCCTCCGACCCCTGGTCCCCTGTCCGGTTCCTGGCCGGGGAATGGCAGGGTGCCACCACCGGGGAACAGGGGACTGGCACGGTGTCGCTCCGCTTCCGCTTCATCCTGAGCGGCCAGTATCTCCAGGAGCGGAGCATGGCCAGCTTCCCGCCGCAGCCCCTCCACCTCGACGGGGCCGTGTTCTCCCATGCCAGCTTCCTGGTGTACGACGGCAGCCGGAAGGTCCTCCTGTTCCGCACCTTCAACCAGGAGCCCCTCAACGGCACCTTCGCCCTCTCGGCGGCCCAGAGCAGCCCCACCCGCCTCGTCTTCGAAAGCGAGCAGTTGGACACCGCCCCCGCCACCTGGAAGGTCCGCAAGACCCTCGAAGTGACCTCCCCCAGTGAATTCACGGAAACCCTGGAGGTCGCCGAGGGCGGGAAGCCGTTCGCCGTCCGGAGCCGCATCCAGTTCAAGCGGCGGCAACCCTAGGATCTGCAGGTCTATCCCCTACAGCCCGCCCCGTAGGTTGGCGAAGGTCCGCAGCCCCGCTTCGGCGGGCTTCAGCAGTGCCACCAAGCGTCCCTCGTGCAGCGCCTGCAACGGCGCGCCAGGATCCGGGAACCCTCCGGGCATGACCCAGGTGGCAGGCAAAGCCTCCCCCGCGGGGATGCTCCGGCCATGGCTCAGGTGGTCTGCCTCTTCGTCCGATAGCAGGCGCGACGGGCACCAGGGCAGCAAATCGGCGCCGGTGAGCAGGCGCTCCTGCCCCTCGCCAGGATCGGTCCAGGGGCCAATGGCCGTGCGGCGGAGAGCAGTCAGGTGAGCGCCGCAACCGAGGGCGCGGCCCAGGTCCCGGGCCAGGCTGCGCACATAGAAGCCACCCCGGCAGGTGAGCTCCAGGGTGCTGCACCGCGGCAGATCGTGGGCGATCCAGCGGGCGGAGAGCAGGAAGACGCGACAGGGCTTCATCACGACCTCCTCGCCGCGGTGAGCCTTCTTGTAGGCGGCCTCGCCGTCGATCTTCTTGGCGCTGGTGGCGGGGGGCACCTGGTCCGTCCAGCCCAGAAAGGGCGCCAGGGCCGCGTCCAGGGCGGCCCGTGAAGGCCGCGCATCCGACTCCGCCACGGGTTTCCCGTGCAAGTCGCACGTGTCCGTTTCCACACCCCAGGCCACTTCCGCCACATAGGTCTTCGGCAGTGGATGCATCAGCTCCATCAGCCGCGTGGCCTGGCCCGCGAGCACCAGCAACAGCCCATCCGCAAAGGGATCCAGCGTGCCACCGTGCCCCAGGGCCAGCTTCTTCTGTCCCGCCTCGAAGGCCCGGCGCTTGAACCCCCGGATCACATCAAAACTGCTCTGGCCCACGGCCTTGTGGACGAGGTGGATGCCGGGCTCGACCATTCAGGCTTCTTCCGCTTCCGGATCCGCGGGCCGCGCAGCCCGCTCCTTCTCGATTTCGGCGAGCAGGGTCTCCATGTGGTTGCCGTCTTCCAGGGTTCCGTCCGGGAAGAAGCGCAGCTCGGGCACCCGGCGCATCTTGAGGCGGGAGGCCAGCTGGCTGCGCAGGAAGCCAGCCGCGCGGCCCAGGGCCTTGCGGGTGAGGCCGTCCTGAGCCTCCTGATCGCCGCCGTTCGCGGGGAGCACGGTGAAATACACCTTGGCCACGCTGCGATCCGGCGAGAGGCGGACCGCGGTGAGCGTCAGGAAGCCCAGCTCAGGGTCCCGGAGCTCCCGCTGCACGATCGTGGAGAGGAGGAAGTGGACTTGGTCTTCAAGGCGTTCAGGGCGTTGCATGGTTTTCCTTTGCAGTTCGCATTGTACCTCACCCCGCATTTTCGCCTTCTCCGTGCGGCACGGGGTTCCGCCATTGGATACTCTGGATTTTTCAGAGGACACTGCCTTGGCCGACTGGTTCGAAGCGTGGTTCGACGAAGACTATGCCCTGCTCTACGCGCATCGGGACGCGGAAGAGGCTCGCCTGGCCGTAAATCGGGCCCTGCACGTTGCCCCCGAACTGGGCCAGGGGCTGGTGCTGGATCTGGGCTGCGGCACGGGGCGCCACCTCGAGATCCTGCGCCGGACCAACCCTCTGGCCTTCGGCATGGACCTCTCCCGGGCCCTGCTCCGCATGGCCCCCACGGACCTGCGCCCCTGGTTGCTGCGCGGCGACATGCGGATCCTGCCGGTGAAAGACGGCGCGCTCGCGGGCATCTGCCTCTGGTTCACGCCCTTCGGCTACTTCTCTGATGACCAGAACTGCGAGCTGATGCTAGATCTAGGCCGCCTCCTGCGCCCGGGTGGCGTGCTCGTGATGGACTATCTCAACGCCGGACAGGTGGTGCGCACCCTGGTGTCCGAGGACACGCTGGAGCGGGCAGGGGTGCGGGTCATGAGCCGCCGCGCCATCGAAGGCGACCGCATCGTGAAGCGCATGACGCTCACGCAGCTGGATACCGGCGAGACTCGCGAGGCCATGGAGAGCGTCCGTCTCTATCAGCCCGCGGCCCTCCAGTCAATGGCCGCCACCGCGGATCTCCGCTTGCGCAGCGTGATGGGTACCTACAGGGGCGATGCCTTCACCGAGGACAGCCCCCGCTGGATCGGCATCTTCGAGAAGAGGCTGAAAGCTAACAGCTGATAGCTGATAGCCCCCTCTTCCGTCAGAATGGATGATTCCAGTCGCAAGGAGCAGCCATGGGCTTCCAGTCGGTGCGGGATCTCAACGTCAAGGGCCACCGGGTCTTCCTCCGGGGGGATCTGAACGTGCCACTGAAGGAGGGCCGCATCACGGATGCCACGCGGATCCGGGAGACGCTACCCACCCTGAAGTGCCTACTGGATGGCGGTGCCTCCGTGGTGCTGGCCTCACACCTGGGCCGGCCCGAGGGCAAGGGCTTCGAGGCCGCCTTCAGCGCCGCCCCCGTGGCCGCCTGGCTCATAGAACAGGGCTTCGACTGCCGCCTGGCCAGCTACGTGAATGGCGAGGCCGTGGAGGCCGAGGCTGCGGCCCTGAAGCCGGGCCAGGTGCTCCTGCTGGAGAACCTGCGCTTCGAGAAGGGCGAGACGAAGAACAACGATGACTTCGCGGCCAGCCTGGCGAAGCTGGCGGACACCTACGTGGACGACGCCTTCGGCGCGGCGCATCGGGCCCACGCCTCCGTGAGCGGGATGGTCCCGCACTTCCCCAAGGAGCGCGTGGCCGCGGGCTTTCTCATGGAGAAGGAGCTGAAGGCGCTGGGCAAGGTCACTGAGAATCCGGAAAAACCGCTGGTGGTGATCTTCGGCGGCGCCAAGGTGAGCGACAAGATCGAGCTCATCCAGAACTTCCTGGGCAAAGCCGACGCCATCCTCATCGGCGGCGCCATGAGCTACACCTTCCTCAAAGCCCAGGGCTTCGAGATTGGCAAGAGCCTTTGCGAAGAGGACAAGCTGGACCTGGCGCTGGACCTGCTGAAGCAGGCCGCCGCAAAGGGCACCCGGCTGCTGCTGCCCCTGGACCATGTGGCCGCCTCCGAGTTCAAGGAAGATGCCGACTGCGCCATCACCGTGGACCAGAACATCCCCGCCGACCGCATGGCCCTGGACATCGGCCCGGAGACGGTGGCCGCGTATGCTGCCGAGATCCGCGCCGCGAAGACCCTGCTCTGGAACGGCCCCATGGGCGTCTTCGAGATGGCCTCGTACGCCGCCGGCACTCTGACCGTGGCCGAGGAACTGGCGGAAGCCGCGGACAAGGGCGCCTTCGTGCTGGTGGGCGGCGGCGACAGCGTGGCGGCCGTGAACAAGGCTGGTGTGGCCTCCCGCATGAGCCATGTCTCCACCGGCGGCGGCGCCAGCCTGGAATTCCTCAGCGGTCTCGAACTTCCGGGCGTGGCGGCCCTTCAGCGCTAGACTGCTTCCACCCAATCAACCCCAGCCGACAGCCGACAGCTGACAGCTGATTGCCGAGAGCCACTGCCCATGCGCTTCGTCGTTGCCAACTGGAAGATGAATTTCCTGTCCGGCCAGGCCCGCGCCTTCTGCGAGGCCTTCCTGGCGGACTACAACCCATCGCCCTCGGTGACGGCGGCCATCGCGCCCCCCTTCCACCTCATCCGCCCGGTGGCCGACAGCCTCCGGAGCCGCCAGGTGCGGGTGTTCGGGCAGAACGGCCATGCGGAACCGAATGGCGCCTATACCGGCGAGATCTCCATGGCCCAGCTCCAGGATGTCGGCTGCTCCGGCGTGATCCTGGGCCACAGCGAGCGCCGCCAGCTCTTCGGCGAAACGGACGAGACCCTGGTGGCCAAGGTGAAGGCTGCCCGGGACTGGAACCTGCTCCCGCTGCTCTGCGTGGGCGAGACCCTCGAGGAACGGCAGCAGGGCCGAACTCTGGAAGTCCTGGACCGCCAGCTCTCCATCCTGGCCCGCACCGGTCCCACCCCCCTCTGGGTGGCCTACGAACCGGTCTGGGCCATCGGCACCGGCTTGCGGGCCGACATCGGGCAGATCCGCCAAGCCCACGCCTTCATCAAATCGAGGATCGCCACGCTCATGGCCCTGAATTTCGGCCCGGTCCCCATCCTCTACGGCGGCAGCATCACGCCCGAAAATTTCCCCGAGCTGCTGGACATCCCTGAGGTGGCCGGTGGCCTTGTGGGTGGCGCCAGCCTGGATCCCGCCAAGTTCGCGACGCTGGTGAAACAGGCGGGCTGATCAATCCCTGCCAAACAAGTGATCGGCCACCTCCATGGCCAGCCCCACCAACCCCGCCGCCGTGAGCCAGTGATCCGAGGCGCCCCCCTGCTGCCCGAGTTCGAAGGAGGAGGCCGGGTGTCCGGAGATCTGGACCGTGGCGCGCTTCGCCTCCTTCAGTTCTTGGATCTCCCGTTCCCGGGCCCGGTCCAGGCCGCCTCCCGCGATGAAGGCGAGGAGCCGGCGCAGCTCATCCCGGTCGAACCAGAGGCCGTGGGCTTTGCAGACATCCAGCACCACGCCCGACCGGCGCGCGTAGTTCACCCGGTTCATCCGCTGCCCGCAGGCTGGACAGGGCCGGTACTGTACCGGCTCCAGGGCCGCCACCGGCGGGACCGGGGGCGCGGGAAGGGCCCCCAGGACGGCACCCTGGCGCTCCCGGCTGGTGCCCAGCTGCTCGAACACGGTCCGATCCAACCACAGACCGCCGCAGGCCAGGCAGGCCCGGGTTTCGAGATCCCCCACTTGGCTGGCGGCGAGGGGCTTGCCGCAGGCGGGACAGGAAGACCCTTCGGCCACGGCCGGAACCCGGGGCGCCATGGCAGCGCCACAGGCGGGACAGTGGCTGGCCGACAGCGGCACCATGGCGAAACAGGCGGCACAGGCCACCGTGGCCAGCTGGGCCTGGCAGTAGGGGCACTGGGGCCCATCCAGGGGTACCGGAGCGCCGCAACCGGGGCAACGGAGCGATTGGGCTTCCATCAGTCTTTCTTCGGCTCCGGATCGAGTTGCGCGGGTGGCGCCCCCTCCCGTTTCACGGTCGGCTCCTCGTAGAACTGCTGCTCTGCGTAACGGGTCCACTGGAAGGCGGCGGACAGCTTCTGCACCACCACCCGGGCGAAGCCCTTGGCCTCCTCCTCGCGGATGCGGCCATCGTCATCCCGCGATCCGGGCGGCAGCGGATCCATGGCCTCGACCACCTCGGCGGGCTCGACGGCATCGGTCCAGAGCGGTTCCGGATTCCCAGACTGCACCAGCCGGACCTGGGCCCGGACCACCTGGGGCCGGTAGCCCAGACGATCCCGGCTGTGTTCCTGGGCCATGGCCGCGTGGGTGCCGGCCCACAGGCCCCAGAAGAGACCATCCACCACGCTCCAGCCGCGATTGCCCGAAGCGGCGCTCAGGGCGCCCACCGTCGCGCCCACGGCCACACCCACGGTCGCGGGGCTGGGCTGGCCCGGTGCCGGGCTGATGTCCCGGATGTCCACCTGGAGCTCCGCGGCTCCCACCGGAGGCTTCACCCTCTCAGGCACCACCACCACACGGGTGGCCAGCCGGGCCCGCAAAGCCGAGGCATATTCCTTCTGGAAGGCCTCGCGGTCCGCCAAGCCCGAAGGCAGGCTCACGGACACACTCACGGGCCTGGGATGCTGCCGGAAGGCTTCCACTTCGGGCCGCGTGCAGCCGAGGACCAGCATCAGGGGGGCAAGGAACAGGATGGGAGCGCGCCGCATGGGACCTCCGTGCCCAAGTCTGGGGGCCGTTCCGCTCCCTGTCCAGGCGGCGTTCCCCCACGGAGCGGTAGAATCAGGGTTCCACGCGAGGCCGCATGCTCATCCTTATGGAACCCACCGCCACCCGGGACCAGGTGGGTGAAGTCCTGGCCCTGCTGGAAGCCGCCGGCATCCGCAGCCAGGTGAACGAAACGCCGGAGGCCCTCAGCATCGTGGCGCCGAACGCCTCGAAGGCGTTGAAGCCGGATCGCATCGAACCCATGGCAGGCGTCCGCCGGGTAGTGCCCATCACCAGCCCCTACAAGCTCGCCAGTGCGGATGCCGCCGCGGGCCGCACCGTCGTGGAGGTGCATGGCGTGCAGATCGGCGGGCCCGACCTCGCCCTGGTGGGCGGCCCCTGTGGCGTGGAAAGCCGGGAGCAGCTCTTCACCGTGGCCCGCTACGTGGCCGAGGCCGGCGTGAAGCTGCTGCGGGCCGGCGCCTTCAAGCCCCGCACCAGTCCTTACGCGTTCCAGGGTTTGGGACTGGAGGGCCTGCGTCTGCTGGAGGAGGCCCGCGCCGAGTTCGGCCTCGGCATCGTGACCGAGGCCACGGAGGTCGAAACCTTCGACGATGTGGAACGCAGCGCCGACATGGTGCAGATCGGCGCCCGGAACATGCAGAACTTCGCCCTGCTGCGCCGGGCCGGGCGCTGCGAAAAGCCCGTGCTCCTCAAGCGGGGCCCCTCCGCCACCCTGGAGGAATGGCTGTATGCCGCGGAATACGTGCTGGGCGAAGGCAACCGCAATCTGGTGCTCTGCGAGCGGGGCATCCGGACCTGGTCCGATCACGCCCGCAACACGCTGGATGTCAGCGTGGTCCCGGCGGCGAAGGCCCTCACCCACCTGCCCGTCATGGTGGATCCCAGCCACGCCACAGGGCGGCGGGACCTCGTGATCCCCTGCGGCCTGGCGGGGGTGGCCGCGGGAGCCGACGGCCTGCTGGTGGAGACCCATTGCAACCCCGAGAAGGCCCTCAGTGACGGACCCCAGGCCCTCCTGCCCTCGGACTTCATCCGCCTCGTGGAACGGGCCCAGGCCGTGCATCGCGCGCTGCAGGCGCCCAGCCTCACTGGGCTCTGGATGTAGAGCCCCGGGCATGCCAGACTAGGAGGTTCGGAGTTTCCATGAATGGCCTCGCCCTCGCGCTTCTGATCCTCTTCGGTGTCCTGCTCATCGGGACGATCCTGCTACAGCCCGGCACCAAGGGCGGCCTCGGCGCCTCCTTCGGCGGCGGCGGCGCGAACTCGGCCTTCGGCGCCCAGGGCGCGACGCCCTTCCTCTCCAAGGCCACCTACTGGCTGGCCGCCGGCTTCCTCGGCACCACGCTGCTCATCGAAGTCATGATCATCCGCGGCAACCGCTCCGTGCTGGAGAAGATCTCCGACAAGCCTGCGGCCACCGTGCCAGCGCCGATCGTGCCTGTGCCCGCTCCGGCCCCCGCCCACACGCCCACGCCCGCCCCTGCGAAGAAGTAGGCTCGTCTCGCGCGAAACGAGGCATTGACCGCGTTCGCGCTTTGGGTGAAGATGGTTGTTCCACGTGCCCGCGTGGTGAAATTGGTAGACACGCCATCTTGAGGGGGTGGTGGCCACAAGCCGTAGCAGTTCGAGTCTGCTCGCGGGCACCAAATGAAAGAGCACCGCTTGCGGTGCTCTTTTGCTGTCGGCCATCAGCTCTCAGCTATCAACCAATGAAAGCCGACAGCTGATAGCTGACAGCCAATACCTGATAGCTTCAACCCATGTCCTGGCCTGCTTCAGCCGATCTGCTCGCACCGCTCGCACCCTGGTTCGACTGCGTGCGGCGGGACCTGCCCTGGCGGGCCGGGGACCTCGACGCACTCCATCCCGACCCCTACGCGGTGCTGGTGTCGGAGCTGATGCTCCAGCAGACTCAGGTGGCCACGGTGATCCCATATTTCGCGAGCTGGATGGAGCGGTTCCCCAATCCCGGGGCCCTCGCAGAGGCCCATGAAGACACCGTCCACAAGGCCTGGGAGGGCCTCGGCTACTACCGCCGCGCCCGGTTCCTGAAGGCCGCCGCCGGCTGCATCGCCGCCGAAGGCTGGCCCGGGGATCTGGAGGGCCTTGCGGAACTGCCGGGCCTGGGACCGTACACCGCTGCCGCCGTGGGTGCCATCGCCTTCCAGTGGCCCACCCCGGCCCTGGATGGCAACGCCTTCCGCGTGCTGGCGCGCCTGCTGCTGATCGAGGGCGATCCCAAGATCAGGGCCGTGGACCTGCGAGTCTGGCTCGCTCCCGCCCTCGCGGCCCACGGCCCCTCCCGCATGACGCAGGCGCTCATGGAACTGGGCGCCACCGTATGCACACCCACACCCGACTGCGGAGCCTGCCCCCTGGCGGACCGCTGTCTCGCTCGTCTCGCCAATCGTACGGAGGAGATTCCGCCCGTGGCAAAGCGGGCGAAGCCCAAGGCCTCCTCCCTATGGCTGGTGGCCATGGAGGCTGACGGCCACGTGCTGCTGCATGCCCCCGTCGCCGAGGGCCTGCTGGCGGGTCTCTGGCGCTGGCCGGCGCTCGATGCGGAGACGATTCCTGCGCAGCCCATCGCTCCCGGCGCCCCGTCCCTCACCGCCTGGCCCGGCTGGACCCAGGTCTATACCCATCGCCGCGAGGCCGTGAGCCCGCTGCATCTGCGTCTCGAGGCGCGCTTCGAGGCGGCGGCGGGCCTGCACTGGGTGCCCTTGGCCCAACTCTCCGCTCTGCCCCTCGGCAAGCGGGATCAGCGCCTGCGGGACCTGCTGGCCACCCCGGGACAGACGCCCATCGAGGTGCCCGATCCGGCCGCGTTCATCCGAGCCTGTGCAGTCCCTTCGGCGTGATCCGCAGGTCCAGAGGCGGCAGGCCCATGTCCCGCAGGGCCGCCTCCGCGGCTTCCCGCTGCCCATCCTTCACCACCAGCAGGCAGCAGCCGCCCCCGCCCGCGCCGCAGGGCTTCATGCCCGCGTACCAGCCCTCGCGGTGGCCCCGCTTCCGTACGGCGCGCATGGCGTCCGTCTCCACGGCGGGTGATAACCGCACCCGGGCCTGGCCTTCCCGCTCCAGCAGCGCGGCTACTTCGGAGGGATCCGAAGGCAGGGCCCGGGCCATCTCCAGAGCGATGCCCCGGATATCGGACAGGGACTGGCGCGTCTGGCGGTCGCCTTCGATGAACCGCTTGTAGGCCTCCCAGTTGGTCATGCCGGAGTGGTGCGGCCTGCCGGTGTAGAACACCACCAGATCCGCCAGCAGGCCTGGATGGGGCTCCAGGCGCTCCCAGCGCGGCCCGGGGCCGTCCCAGTGGAGGGCCAGGGCCCCGCCCAGGGCCGCCGGATAGTAGTCCTGCCAGCCCGCCGGGGTCTGTAGTTCGCAACTTTCCAGGTCCCGTAAAATCGGAACTTTACCGGCAAGACCTTCACCGGCTTCCTCGTTCAGGGTGCTGCCCAGCAGGCCCACCCCGAGACAGGAGGACACCCCCAGGCCCGACCCCTGGGGCACGGGGCTGTGGATGGCTACGGCCGCTGGCGGCGCTCCGGATCCGTCCAGCACCCGCCACACCCAGGAAAGCCCCGGCGGCGGCTCCGTGGGCCAAGTATCGAAAGCCAGATCGATCCCCAGATCGCGGCTGGTGATCCGGTGGCCGGGACCGCTGCGCACCACTTCCAGCTCGATCCACAAGTCCACGGCGGCATTCACCGTGAGGCAGCCGCCCATCATGGCGTAGATGGGCCACAGATCGAGGGTGCCGCCCGCGAAGTCGATGCGGACGGGAACGCGCCAGCTTTCCGGGCTCATGCGCTCAGAGCCCCAGGTCGCTCAGTTCCTGCTGGGCCGTGCGGGCTTCGGCGCTCCCGGAGAAACCGTCCACCAGCTCACGGAAGGCCTTCACGGCGGCGGGCTTCAGTCCCTGCTTGAGAAGGCACTGGGCACGCTTGAGCTTGGCGGGCAGGAACTGGGGGGAGGCGGCGTGATCCTTGATGATGCGGTCGAAGGCCTGCTGGGCCTTGTCGAAGGACCGCTGGTTGTAGTGGCAGAGGCCGAGGAAGAACAGGGCGTCCGGACGCTTCGCGCTCTGGGGGTAGCTCTTCAGGAAGTGGTCGAGGCCTTCAGCGGCCAGAGGGTAGTTGCCCCGGTTGTAGTCCAGCACGGCGACATTGAAGGCGCGTTCGTCCTCGGCGGCCTGGGCCGCCGGCTGGGCTTCGGCGGCCGGTCGCGTCCCGGCCCGGGGCAGGCTGTTCAGGCGGTTGTTCAGCACCCGGGTGGTGTCCTGCACCTGGCGCAGGCTCTCCTGCAGATCCGCCTGGAAGCGGCGATCCTGGGTGCGGGCCTCCTGGGCGGCCTTCTGCTCGGTCTCGGAGCGCTTGTTGCTGTCCTCCACCTGCTGGCGCAGCTTGAAGACTTCGAGCTTGAGGTCGCCGACCTCCTGCTCCACGCGGCGGAGCTGGTCCTCGGAGTTGCATCCGATGGTGAGCAGCACGATCAGGACCGGAAGAAGCAGCGTGCGGACATTCATGGGGCCTCCGGGGTTCCTGTTCATCCTAAACGAAAAGCGGGGGCAGCTGCCCCCGCTTCGCGTGATGCGGAACGCTTACTTGAGCTTGAACTCGCCGCGGCGGTTCTGGCTCCAGCAGCCTTCCTTGGCCTCGGTGCAGAGGGGCTTCTCCTTGCCGTAGCTGATGGTGGTGAAGCGGGCTTCATCGACACCCAGGGTCTTCAGGTAGGCCAGGGCGGCGGCGGCACGGCGGTTGCCGAGGGCCAGGTTGTATTCGTTGGTGCCACGCTCGTCGCAGTGGCCTTCGATCTCGACCTTGGCGGCGGGGAAGGCCTTCATGAAGTCGGCGATGCCCTGGAGAAGAGCGCGGTCGCCTTCTTTGATGTCGGACTTGTCGAAGTCGAAGTGGATGGTCTTGAGGGCGGCCTCAGCGGCCTTCTTGAAAGCGGCGGCCTTCTCGGCCTCGACGGCAGCCTGGCGGGCGGCTTCCTCGGCGGCGGCCTTGCGGGCGGCTTCCTCGGCAGCGGCCCTGTCGGCGGCAGCCTTGTCGGCGGCGGCCTTGTCAGCGGCATCCTTGTCAGCCTTGGCCTTGTCCCAGCCGTCGTACCAACCCTGCATCTTGTGCGGGTTTTCCTTGGCTTCCTTCGCGCTCAAGTAGGGATTGGTCTCGCGGGCCTTACCGTCCTTGAACGCCTGGTAGCCCTCGTTGAAGGCCGCCTGGGTCTCCTGCTTGATCTGCTCCGCAGTCTTGGGGGGCTTGCAAGCGAGGCTGCCGAGCGTGAGCACGATAGCAGCAGGGACGAGGTAGGTTCCGTATCTCATGGGATTATTCCTCCTGGATGAGCCTGAGTATAGATGGACAGTACTCCAGAAATTGCCATTTATTTTTCAGCGGCCTCGGGTCCACTTCGGACTTTGACAGTTGGCAAGCTCCGTCATCCTCACCACTTGGCGGCCGGAAAGATCGGTGGTGAAGATCTGCATAGAACCGAACCGGTTGCTCGTGAACACAAGCCTGCGCTCATCCGGAGACCAGGCCGGGGACTCCGAAGTGCTCACACCAGTCGTGATCTGGTAGGCCTTCCCTTCGCCCAATTTATAGATAAAAAGATCGAACTTGCCCTCGAATCGCGAGACATAAGCGATCATGGCGCCGTTGGGGCTCCAGGCTGGGCTGGCGTTGTACATCCCTTCGCCGGTCAGGCGGCGGAGGTTGGAGCCGTCATCCTGCATGAGGAACACCTGAGGGCCGCCCTCGCGATCCGACGTGAACGCGATCTGTGTGCCATTGGGGTTCCAGGCGGGCTCAGTATTGATACCGTTCCCGTCGGTCAGACGACGGGCGCGCCCCGTTTCCAGGTCCAAGACCATGATGTCGCTGTTGCCGCGCCGGTCGCCCTGCACGAAGGCGATGCGTCGCCCGTCCGGAGACCACACGGGTGTAGAGACCATGCCACCCGCGCCGCTGGCGGGATACAGCTTCTCGTGCGCGCCATCCCGGCGGCGCTGGCCCCAGATTTCGGGCGCACCGCCCTTGTAGGTCACGTACGCCAGGCGCCCGTCCGCCGCCACCGTGGGTGACAGGGTGAGACTGCCATGCCGGGTGAGCTGGACCAGGTTCGCGCCATCGCGGTCGATCTGGAACAGTTCCTTCACACCTGGCGCCATCTGGCGGATGAAGATCACCCGGCTGGAGGCCACGCCGCGCTCCCCAGTCAGCCGCGCGACCAGGTCATCGGCGAGGGCATGGGCCAGGCGGCGCAGGGGAACCATCCGGTCGGCTTTATAGGGCTTGGTGAAGACCGCCTTTTCCGCGGCCGTATCGAGGGCGGAGGCCTCGAGCTGGACGTCACCCGCCGCCGCCCGCGTGAGCCGGACACTCAGCAACCACTGGGCACCGGCCTCCTTCCAGGCTTTCGCCGAAGCGGAGTCCGCAGGCAGCCGCTCCTGGAGCACCGCGAAGACCCCCGTCTCGTCCAGGTCGCGCTTGAGCACCGCGGTGAATTCCGTGGCCACCTGGGCCTCTTCAAGGCCAGACACCTTCGGCGGGGCCATGCCCAGCACCAGCTTGGCGCTGCTGGAGGCGCTCAGCACCACCTCGGTCTGCTGGGCCTGGAGGGCTAGCGCGGCGAGGGCGAACAGAAAGGTCCGAACGAGGAATCGCGGCATGACAGCTCCGGGCCTGGGGGAAGAGTCCAGCCTATCAGATCGGGTCAGGACGCCCGCTCAGGGGGCCAGGCCCAAGTGGCGGATGAGCTCGGCATTGGCGGGCGGAATGGGCAGCCTCACCATCTCTTCCCGCGTGAACCATCCCCAGGCCAGGTCCGTGTGTGGTTGCCCCGGCGCTTCGACCAGGAAGGGATGAAGACGCACGGGACCCTCCAGGGCCGGCAGCGGGATGGCCAGTCCGAGTTCCATTCCCACTTCCTCCAGGAGTTCCCTGCGAAGCGCTTCGAGAGGCGTCTCCGGAGGCTCCACCTTCCCTCCAGGGAACTCCCAGAGGCCCGGCATCACCGGATTCGAGCCGGCCCGGCGCTGGAGGAAGCAACGCCCATCCCGGCGGAGCAGGGCCAGGGCCACTTCCGTCATTCGAAACCATCCCCGCCGGCGAACCGGGCCAGGCGGTCCGCGTAGCGGCGGCGCAGCGTCTCCACCCACACCAGCTTCAGGCGGCCGTAGGCGGGCCGCAGGTCGGTGCCCACCCAGGCCTGCAGCTCCGCCAGGCTGGCACAGTGGTCGAGGCTGTGGTGCAGCGCGTCCCGCAGCTCCTCGTCCACGCGCTGGAGGGCCGCCACCGGCGCATAGCTGATGCGGTGGACGGGGGATACGCCCAGCTCCGCGATCCGCGCACGGTGCAGGGCCGTGCCATAGCCCTTGTGCTGGCCGAAGCCGTAACCCGGATGCTGCTCCTCCAGGGCGATCATGAGGGCGTCCCGGTGGGCCTTGGCCAGGATGCTGGCGGCTCCGATGGCACAGCTGAGGGCATCTCCGTCCACCACCAGGCGCTCCGGCAGGCCCGTCCTCGGCCCTCGGTTGCCATCAATGAACAGGATGCGCGGCCGGAGGAGCACCTCATTCACGGCCTGCCGCATGGCCATCATGGTGGCCTCCAGGATGTTCTCCCGGTCGATGGCCATGGCTTCCACTTCCGCGATGCCATAGCCCGGGAGGATGGCCTTCAGCTCCGCCGCCATCACCTCGCGCTTCTCGGGTGTCATCTGCTT
>DASXUH010000184.1:0-16010 GCA_036504935.1 Geothrix sp.
GATTGCGAGGCCTGCCATGGCAATGGGGCCGACTACAAGGCCATGCCCGTGATGAAGAACCTAATGGCCGCGAAGGCGGCGGGCCTCGTCATGCCCGGTCCCGATTTCTGCCGGAAGTGCCACGGCGCCAAGGCCGACGCCGCACTCTTGCCCAGGGCACACGCGCACAAGGGCTAGAGCGTTCTACAACACTGCCTGACTAAACGGCAGGCCGCCTATTTCTTCTTCTTGGCCGGCGTGAGGGCAGGTGGTGCCACGGGCGCGGTCAAACGGCCGGACAATTCCGAACCACGGGAGGTGGCCCCATGCACGACGGGGGGTTTGGCCTTCTTGGGTTTTTTATCGTTGGACATGCATCCTCGTTCCAGACCCCGGACGATGGACACCGGGGCCTGTCGTGAGCATGGGCGCAATACCCTGAATCCATTGATTTATTTCATGGGTGTGGGCCGACCTTCAGCTTCCAGTAACTTTGCCCTCCAGTGAGCCGCTGCTCCAGGCCGCGGCGAGCGGCTCGCCAGCCGTCCTGGAGGACCCGGCGGATGTCGCTGATGACCGGCGGCGCGGTGGCGAAGTAGGAGTGCTCCAGGAAGCTGGTGTCCAGCCCGGAGGCGTCCACGGTCTCGATGCCCGGCACCACCACGATGCCTTCCGCGGTGTCACCGGCCCGCGGGTAGCCGTGGACCTTCTTGGAGGCCAGCAGGGCGTTGTCCCCGTCGGAGGCGTAGAGGGTGATGCGCTTGCAGCCGGCGGCGAGGGCAGGCGCGATATCGCGCTTGAAGATCTCGGCGTCGATGTCGGGGGCAGTGAGGATGATCTCCTTGAACCGGCCCCGGAGTTTCGGCTGCTCGGTGAAGACCTGCCGGAGGGCGCCAGTCAGGGCGCGGTTGCCCATGGAGTGGGCGATGAGGTAGATGTCCTTCACGCCGCTCTTCTGGGCGAAGTCCACGAGGAATTTCTTCAGGTTCGCCTCGCTCCACTGCACGTTGTTCTCGTCCGTGGTGTAGCCCTGGAGGGTTCCCTGCGACGGCCAGCTGTAGAACACGGGCACGCCGCGGTAGTCGAGGTCGTAGGTGATCTGCGCGGTGCGCCGGGCGGCATCGCTGAAGGACACGTTGTAGCCATGGACGAACACGAAGCTGGAGCCGGAGGAACCCTGCGCCTGGACCTTGGCCTTCACGCGGTTCAGGAAGCCCACCCGGGTGTGGGGAGCCCAATCCAGGATGGCCATGTGCTTCCGGGGATCCTCGCGGAACTCCAGTTTCCAGATGGAGGGGGCCTCGATTTCGCCGGTCTTGTGTCCGTGCGGAACGCTGACGGAGACTTCGCCGTAGGAGATCCCGGTGCCCCGCTCGCCACCGAAGCTGCCCGTGCGGGGATCCAGCTTCCGGTCGGTGCCGAACATCACCGTCACGCGGGCATAGGCCTGGTCACGCTCCACATTGGGATTGGCACCCACGGGCGTTGGGCGTGGAACCAGGGGAGGGCGGGATGAGGTCTCCCTCCGCGGCATCTCGGCCCTTTCCTCCATCCGGGGAATATCGCGTTCCCGGGGCGCGTCGAGGTCCACCCGCGGCCGTGGCGCTGGGGCAGGCGCGGGAGGCGCTGGGGAAGCCGCCGGTGCCGGAGGCGGGGGCGGTGGGGCGGGGGCCGGCCGGGCCACCGGAGGACGGGGGGAACAGGCCAGCAGGAGTCCGGCGATCGCCAGGGGCCACAAGGGCCGGTAGGATATCCATCGGGGCTGGGGTAAGGACATGGCATCCTCGGCGCGATGTGCACGGGAAGGGACTGCCTGGCTTTCTTCGGATGACCGGATTCTGCTTCCGCTGGCCGGTGCTCTTGCGGGAAATGGTGCTTCAGGGCCGCTGGCTGGCGGGGGCCGCGCCGGAGGTGCGCGCGGCCACCCACTTCTCGATGGCCTGATGGATGGCGGGCATGGATTGCTGGGCGGCCAGGATGCCCGCCTGCATGCAGCGCTTCTTCTGGGTGAAGTCCAGGGTGCCCACATCGCCCACGGCGGGGGTGATGAGCACGTCCGCGTCCCGCTTGGAGTGCTCCACGTTGAGGGCGAACATGATGTTGGCGGCCTGGAGGCTCACCCCCAGCAGGTTGGTGATGTTCGCGTTCCCCACGTTGGCGCTGATGTCCACGGCGATGACGATGTCGGCGCCCCTGGCCCTCGCCACGGAGATGGGGATGTTGTCCACCACGCCACCGTCCACCAGGATCTTCCCCTGATGCACCACTGGCTGGAACACGCCGGGGATGGCCGAACTCGCGCGCACGGCGCGGGCGACGGAACCCTTGTCCAGCACCACCTTCTGGCCCCAGTTGAGGTCCGTGGCCACCGCCGCGAAGGGGACCTTCAGCTGCTCGATGTTGGAGGTCTTGATGTGCTCCTTGACCCACGCCTCGAGCTTGTCGCCCTTGGCGAAGCCCATGCCCACCACCGTGGAGAGGACGCCGAAGTCGAAGAGGTCGTCCTTCTCGAGCTTGAACGCCGTCCACTCGAGCTCGAAGCTGTTGCGGTCTGCGGCGTAGATGGCGCCGATGAGGCTGCCCACGCTGGTGCCCACCACGAGATCGACGGGGATCTTCTCCTGCTCCAGTGTGCGGATGACGCCGATGTGCGCGAAGCCGCGCGCGGCGCCTCCGCCCAGCACCAGGGCGATCTTCGGCTTCGGCGGCGGCCCCTGGGGCTGAGGCGGCGTTACGACGACCGGTGGCGGCACGACAACGGCCGGCTGCTGGCAGGCCAGCAGCACGGCGAGGGCGGCCACAGTGCCGAGCTGAACCATCCGGGTTGTAAGAAGCCTGATCATGCCCTGATACCAAAACGCCATCAAACATAGAGTAATCAGGCCACGGCTTCCATGATCCAGGGGAATGCCGTCATGGACTGAAGGATATCGGGCTGCTCATGAAGGCGATGGAGGCTGGTCTCGACGGCGTCCATCACCTTGTCCAGATCAGGGAATACTTCGTTCCGCATGTCATTTTCGCGGATGTAGTCCCAGACGTGCTCGGCGGGGTTCAGGTCGGGACTGTAGGGCGGCAGAGGTACCAGGGTCATGTTGGGCGGAACGACGAGTTCGTGCGCCTTGTGCCAACCTGCGCCATCCAGGAACATCACGCAGTGCTCGCCTGGGAACTCTGCGGCGGCCTGGGCTAGAAACAAGGACATCAGCTTGGCATCGACCCAGGGAAGGATCAGGGAAACCATCTGCCCGTCCCGAGGGCTCACCGCAACGTAGGCGTAGATGTATTCGCGGACGATCTGGCTTCCGATGACTGGTCGAAGTGGGAGCGGGGCCCAGCAGCTCCGCCCATCGCTGATCCGCCCGAAACGGCCTTCGTCCTGGAACAGAATCCGAAGGGGCGTTCCCCTCGGAAGGCTGCGGGCTATGGCTTTGAGCGTTTCTGGGAGTTTTTTTTGAAGGCCGCTGCCGCGGCTGGATCCTGCTTGGCGTGGTGGGGACGAGGCGTGAGCTTCCGCCATTCGTGGCGGTGCAACAGCTTGTAGACGTAATCCAGAGAGACCTCCTGGCCTAGAACGCGGCAGAGTTCCGGGTGAAGCTGTTTGGCAGTGAGCAGGTCACCGGCTTCAGCTTTGGCGAGATGCTGTGCGAGGAAGGCTCGTTCCTCCTCCAGCGTCATGAGCGCCCACCGTCTGCCTCCGCGTCCTGTCCGGTCAAGGCCCGCAGGACCGAGCGTGTTGTATTGCCCCAGCCACTTCCAGACCGCTTGTACCGAGATCGCAAGCAGATCCGCGATGCGATGGGCAGGGAACCGGGCCGAATGGGTGAGCCAGACCACCAATCGACGCTGGTACGCCGTTTTATCGGAGGCTTCTTTCACCCAGGCCAGGAGTTGGTCCGTCGTAAACCAGGGCGTCACAGTGGACGGCTGCCGCATAAAGTCACCCCCTGGATCGATAGGGTGACATTACTCTATGTTTGTCGTCAAATTGGTATGAGAATACCCGAGGCCCTGGACATCGCCTGCCTCGTAAGATGATGGTATGGTCATGAAAGACCTTCTAGGAACCCCCATGCGCACCGCTTCCGCTCTGGCTGCCCTCATGACCCTGCCCGCCCTCACCGCCGATCCGGCTGCCGCCAATCCCTTCTTCGCCGAGTGGAAGACGCCCTTCGGCGTGCCGCCCTTCGCCGAGATCCAGGAAGCGCACTTCCTTCCGGCCTTCAAGGAGGGCATGGCCCGCCAGAAGGCCGAAGTGGCGGCCATCGCGGACGCGAAGGACGCCCCCACCTTCGCCAACACCCTCGTGGCGCTGGACCAGTCCGGCCAGTTCATGGATCGCGTGGGCTCGGTCTTCTTCAACCTCACGGGGGCGGAAACCAATCCCAAGCTGCAGGCCGTGAACCGCGAAGTCATGCCGCTGATGGCGGCCCACCGGGACGACATCCAGCTGGACGCCAAGCTCTTCCAGCGGGTAAAGGCCGTGTGGGAGGGCCGGGCTGCGCTGAAGCTGGAGCCCGACCAGGCCCGCCTGCTGGAGCGCACCTACAAGGGGTTCGTCCGTTCCGGCGCCGCCCTCACGGGCGACCAGCAGACACGCATGCGTGCCATCAACGCTGAGTTGTCCAAGCTCAGCGTTGAATTCAGCGACCGCCTGCTCAAGGCCACCAAGGCCTTCCAGCTGGTGGTGGAGAACCCCGCGGACCTGGCCGGGCTGCCCGAGGGGACACGGCTGGCCGCGACGGCCGCCGCGAAGAAGGCGGGCCTGGATGGCAAGTGGCTGTTCACCCTGGATGGCCCCAGCATCTGGCCCTTCCTGGAATACGCCCAGAACCGCGAGCTGCGGAAGCGTCTGCTCACAGGCTACCTGGAGCGCTGCAATCAGGGCGACACGGACACCAACGCCATCGTGGCCCAGGTGGCGGCCCTGCGGGTGGAGAAGGCGCAGCTGCTGGGCTACAAGACCTGGGCGGCCTTCGTGCTCGAAGAGAACATGGCCAAGGATCCCAAGGGCGTCTACGGCCTGCTGGACCAGATCTGGAAGCCTGCGCTGGCAGTCGCCAAGAAGGAGCGGGCCGAGCTGCAGGCCATGATGGCGAAGGATCTACCGGGCCAGAAGCTGGAGCCCTGGGACTGGCGCTACTACGCGGAGAAGGTAAAGCAGGCCAAGTACGACTTCGACGAGGAATCCGTGAAGCCCTACTTCGCCCTCGACGCCGTGCGCCAGGGCGCCTTCACCCTGGCGGGCCGGCTCTACGGCATCACCTTCACGGAGCTGAAGGACATGCCTGTCTACCAGAAGGATATGCGCTGCTTCGAGGTGAAGGAGCAGGATGGGCGCCACTTGGGCCTGATCTATGTGGACTACCATCCGCGGCCCGGCAAGCGCGGTGGCGCCTGGATGAGCAGCTACCGCCAGGCCTGGGTCAAGGACGGGAAGCAGGTGGATCCCGTGGTGGTGAACGTCTGCAACTTCACGGCCCCGGCGGGGAGCCGCCCGGCGCTGCTGACCTCGGATGAGGTGCGCACCCTCTTCCACGAGTTCGGCCACGGTCTGCACGGCCTCTTCTACAAGGGCCGCTACCGCGGCACCGCCAGCACGCCCCGGGACTTCGTGGAGCTGCCCAGCCAGGTCATGGAGAACTGGTCCATGGAGCCGGAGATGCTGAAGCTCTACGCGAAGCACTACAAGACGGGCGAAGTCATCCCGGATGCCCTCGTGGGCAAGATGAAGAAGGCCGCCACCTTCGGCCAGGGCTTCGCCACGGTGGAATACATGGCCGCCTCGCTGCTGGACATGGACTGGCACACACTGACCACCACGAAGCCCCAGGACACCGCCGCCTTCGAGAAGGCTTCGCTCGCCAAGTGGGGGCTTATCGCCGAGATTCCGCCCCGCTACCGCAGCCCCTACTTCAACCACATCATGGGCGGCTATGCCGCGGGCTACTACAGCTACATCTGGAGCGCCGTGCTGGACAGCGACGCCTTCCAGGCCTTCAAGGAGAAGGGCAACCTCTTCGATCCCGCCACCGCGGCCAAGTTCCGCGCCGAGGTGCTCTCCAAAGGCGGCACCGAGGATCCCGCGCTGCTCTACCAGCGCTTCCGTGACCGCGATCCCAAGGTGGAGCCTCTGCTGGAGAAGCGCGGGCTGAAGTAATCCGCCGAATCCCTCAGTACTTGCCCACGACCTCGGCCCACCGCCCCTGGGCCTTCAGGATCCGCTCGGCCACTTGGCGCAGGACGCCCAGGCCGCCCGGTGTGGGCACGGTCCAGTGGCAGACGGCTTTCACCTCCTCCACGGCATCGGCGGGACAGCAGGCCAGGCCCACACGGCGCAGCAGGGGCAGGTCCGGCAGGTCGTCGCCCAGGTGGGCCACCTGGTCGTAGGCCAGGCCGTACTTGGCGCAGAGCTGGTCCAGCACCGGCAGCTTGTCGAGATGGCCGGCGAAGCAGTCCTCCACGCCCAGGTCCCGGGCCCGGTGCACGGTGGCACCGGCGTCCAGGCCCGAGATGAAGGCCACGGGGATGCCAGACCGCTGCAAGTGCTTGATGGCGGCGCCGTCCCGCACGTGGAAGGCCTTGGTGTGACCGGGTTCCGGGCCGTAGAACAGGGCGCCGGAGGTGAGGACGCCGTCGATGTCGGTGCAGAGCAGGCGGATCTTGGCGGCGCGCAGGTCCAGGTCGTCCACGGGAGTCTCCAGGACCAGCCTACCCCGGGCCATGACGCCGGTCACGATCCCACCGGAAAACAGGCAGGGAAATGGAATGTTGGGTTGTTGAATGATCCGATGGGTATACAGTTTTCCCATGGCCTGTGTTTTTCCGGTTGACAAACGTGAAAACTGAATGATCATAGTCGCATGGAGTTGATTCCGTGAACCACCAGCTCAGCAACCCGATGATCGACGAAGTGAGCGGCCTCTTCAGCGCCCTGGGCGACGCCTCCCGGCTGAAGATCCTGCGCTCGCTCCTCGACAGCAAGAGCCCTCTGAGCCAGGGCGCCGTGGCCGAGGCCGCAGGCCTGTCCCAGGCCAACGCCTCCAAGCACCTGGCCTGCCTGGTGCGGGTGGGGCTCGTGGCGCGTGAGCCCGAAGGCAACGCCGTCTACTTCACGCCCGTGATGCCCCTGGTGGGTGAGCTCTGCGACCTGGTCTGCGGGCATGTGAGCGATCGAGCAAAGATGACCTACAAGGCTCTTAAATGAACGAATGCTTGTATATATAGTTGCTTTTTTTTGCCTAGGAGTATTCCTTTATGAACATTAAAGCCATAACGGGATTGAGCTTGGCGCTGCTTTCTGGAGGGAATCTCCTGGCCCAGGATGGCTTGACCGTGGCCGATTCCATCCGGAAGGCCTGGCGGGACCAGGCCGGCCTGCGGGCGGGCCAGGCCATGGTGGAATCCCGGCAGGCGGAGGCGGAGGGCTACCGCGACCTCCGGCTGCCCAGCCTCACGCTCCAGGCCCAGGGGGTCCGCACCACCGAACCCATGATGGCCTTCGGCATCAAGCTCAACCAGGCGCGCATCGGCATGGCGGACTTCAACCCGCTGACCCTCAACCACCCGGATCCCATCGGGGCCTACGGCGGCTCCGCCGTGCTCCAGCAGCCGCTCTACACGGGCGGGCGCATCACCGCCGCCCGGCGGGCCGGCGACTACATGGCCCAGGCCGAGGCCGCCAGCCAGGAGCGCCGGAAGCAGGAGACGGCCCAGGCGGTGGTGGAGGCCTACTTCGGCACCCAGGTGGCCGAGCAGGGCCTCAAGTGGGTGGAGGATTCCCGGACCTGGATCCAGGGCATGGAGGACTTCGTAGGGGCCCGCGTGAAGCAGGGCCTGATGCTGGAATCCGAACTCCAGCGCCTGAAGGCCTTCCACGCCCAGATCGACGCCCAGAAGGCCGACGTCACCAAGCAGATGCGCTCGGCCCGTTCGGGCCTGGGCCTGCTCACGGGCACCGGCCCCGTGGAAGGCCCCCTGGGCACACCTCTGGAGCCCACGGATCCCGGGGCTCCCCTGCCATCCGGCGTGCGGGGCGACCTGCTTGCGGCGGATCTCCAGGCCAAGGCCGCCGGTGAGGGCGCCAGGGCCGCCAAGGGCAACGTGCTTCCCGAAGTGGGCCTGGAAGTGGGCGCGGGCACCCTCCATCATTCCTGGTCCGAAAAGGGGAACTGGACCTGGGCCGCGGTGGGCGTGAAGTGGAAAGTGTTCTCGGCGCCGGACCAGGCCAAGGCCCGGGCCGCCCGGGCCCAGGAAAGCGCCGCCCGCGAGATGCGCAGCTTCAAGCAGCAGCAGGCGGAGCACGAAGTCCGCGTGGCGAAGGAATCCGTCCTCGCCGCCCAGGCCCGCTACGCCGCGGCGAAGGAATCCCTGGCCGCCGCCGAGGAGTCCAAGCGCCTGCGGGAGGCCCGCCACAGGGAGGGTCTCGCGCCCCTCATCGAGGTGCTCGACGCGGAAGCCGCCGTGCAGGGCGCCCGCACCCTCATCCTCCAGAGCCTGTTTGATCTTCGCGTGAGTCGCGCTGGCCTCGATCTGGCCACCGGCAATCCCATCGAAGGAGTGAAGCCATGAAGAGCATCCTTTCCGCCCTGACCCTGTCGGGCGCACTCCTGGGAACCCTGGCCTGCGGCCACAAAGACGCGCGCCCCGAGATGAAGGACCTGCCCAAGGTGGCCGTCTCCCTGGTGGCCCAGGGCTCACCCGAGGGCGGCGCCTGGGTGGCCGCCACGCTCCAGTCCACGCGCACGGCCATGATGTCCACCCGCATGGCCGCCCAGGTCAAGCGCGTGCTGGCGCAGGAAGGCCAGCGCGTGGCCGCGGGCACCCTCCTGATCTCCCTCGGCGACGAGGACCTGCAGGGCCAGTTGAAGGCCGCCGAGACCGGTCTGGCCACCGTCGAGGCGTACCATCGCCGCATCCAGGCCCTCCAGGCCCAGAAGGCCAGTACCGCCGTCGAACTGGAGCAGGTGGAGGCCCAGGTGGCCCAGGCCCAGGCCGGTGTGACGGCTTTGAAGGCCAACATCGCCTACACCCAGATCCGCGCGCCCTTCTCCGGCGTGGTGCAGTCCCGCAAGGTGAACGAGGGCGATTTCGTCGGTCCCGGCATGCCGCTGCTGGAGCTGGTGGGTGACGGCGAACAGGAACTGGTCGCCACCGTGTCCGAGGACGAGGCCAAGGGCCTCAAGGCGGGCTCGAAGGTGAAGTTCGAATCCGAAGGCGCCGAAGGCGAGGCCCAGATCACGGGCCTGGCCCCCGGCGGCGATCCCTACAGCCACAAGGGCACTCTGCGCGCCAAGGTGCTCAAACCCAAGGGGCTGCGGCAGGGCTCCTTCGCCCGCATCCTGGTGCCCGGCGTCGCGGCAGCCCAGGGCCTGTCCGTGCCGCGCACGGCCCTCGTGCAGCGGGGTGAGCTCACCGGCGTGTTCGTCGCCAAGGATGGCCATGCCGAACTCCGCTGGCTCTCCCTGGGCGAAGGCGCCGGAAGCTTCCTGCCCGTGCGCTCCGGCCTGAAGGATGGCGAGCAGGTCATCGACCATCCCGGCGCCCTCCAGGATGGCCAGCCGGTCGAGGTTTCCAGCGGGGTGAGCCATGGCAAGTGAGCCCAAGCTGGGTCTGGCCGGCAAGCTGGCCAAGGGCTTCCTCCGCAGCAAGCTGACCCCCCTCATCGTCCTGGCCTCGCTGCTGCTGGGTGTCCTCGCCGTGGTGCTCACGCCCCGCGAAGAGGAGCCCCAGATCATCGTGCCCATGGTGGATCTCTACATTCCCTACCCCGGCGCGAGCCCCAAGGAGATCGAAAGCCAGGTGACGGCGCCCATGGAGCGCCGCCTCTGGGGCATCCCCGGCGTCGAGTACCTCTACAGCATGAGCCGGCCCGGCATGGCGCTCATCACCGTGCGCTTCAAGGTGAACGAGCCCCAGGAGCCCAGCCTGGTGAAGATCTACCAGGAGCTGGCGGCCAATCCCCAGATGCTCCCACCGGGGGCCATGAAGCCCATCATCAAGCTCCAGACCATTGACGACGTGCCCTTCCTCGTCCTCACCTTGCACGGTGAGGGGGAGGGCGCCACGCAAACGCCCGGCCAGCTCCGCAAGGTGGGCGAGGTCCTGGCCCGGGAACTGTCCGACGTGCCCAGCGCGGCCCAGGTGAAGGTCGTGGGCGGGGCCCGCCGCATGGTCCGCATCGAACCGGATCCCGACCGCCTGCGGGCCATCAACATGTCCATCGGCGAACTCCAGCCCGCCCTCCAGGCCGCCGAGGCCCAGCTGCCCGCGGGCGCCCTGGTGGACCATGGCAGACGCACGGAACTCGAGGCCACCGGCTTTGTGCTCCAGGCCTCCGAGCTGCGCCGCCTCGTGGTGGGCGTGCGGAACATGAAGCCCGTCTACCTGGCGGATGTGGCCCGGGTGGTGGATGCGCCGGAATCCGAACCACCGGTGGTCCTCTTCGCTGACGCCACCCGGCCCGGCTTCGAGCCCGCCGTGAGCATCACCCTCTCCAAGCGCGCCGGCACCAACGCCACCGCTCTGGCGGACCAGGTGCTGGCCAAGGTGGAGGCGCTGCGTGGCAACCTCATTCCCAGGGATGTGAAGGTGTCCGTCACCCGCAACTACGGTGAGACCGCCGGCGACAAATCCAACGAGCTGATCGAGCACTTGCTCATCGCCACCCTCAGCGTCATCGCCCTGATCTTCCTGGCCATGGGCTGGCGCAGCGCCGTGGTGGTGGGCGTGGCCGTGCCCGTCACGCTGGCCCTTACCCTGTTCATCACCTACCTGTTCGGTTACACGCTGAACCGCGTCACTCTGTTCGCGCTGATCTTCTCCATCGGCATCCTGGTGGATGACGCCATCGTGGTGGTGGAGAACATCCACCGGCACATGCATCTGCCCGGCCACCGGAAGAGCTTCGCCACCGTGGTGGTGGAAGCCGTGGACGAGGTGGGCAATCCCACGATTCTCGCCACCTTCGCGGTGATCGCGGCCATTCTGCCCATGGCCTTCGTACGCGGCCTCATGGGCCCCTACATGCGGCCCATCCCCGTGGGCGCCAGCGTGGCCATGGTCTTCAGCCTGCTCATCGCCTTCGTCATCAGCCCCTGGGCCAGCCTGAACGTCTTCAAGAAAGAGGCCCACCTCCCCGAGACCGACGAATCGGGCCTGCATCCCGCCACCCCCGAAACCGCCGCCCCCGAGCCCGTCCATGATTGGCCGGACAAGAACCCCGAAGTGGCGCCGGACAGCCGCTTCTCAGCGATCTACCGCAAGGTCATCCGGGCGCTCCTCTTCCAGCCCAAGATCCGCTGGACCTTCTTCGGAGGCGTGGTGGTGCTGCTCATCGGCGCCATGTCCCTCGTGGGCTTCGGCGTGGTGAAGGTCAAGATGCTGCCCTTCGACAACAAGTCGGAGTTCATGGTCCAGCTGGATCTTCCGGCCGGGACCCCAAGGGAGGACGCGCTCTCCGTGGGCCAGGACATCGCCCGCCGCCTGTTGAAGGAAAAGACGGTCAAGGACGTGCAGGTCTACGCCGGCGAAGCCGCGCCCTTCACCTTCGTGGGCATGGTGCGCCACAGCTTCCTCCGCCAGGAGGCGGAGATGGTGGACGTCCAGGTGAACCTGGTGTCCAAGCACGACCGCAAGGAGCAGAGCCACGAGATCGTGGTCCGCCTGCGTCCCGAGCTGGAGAAGATCTCGAAGCCTGTCGGGGCGCGGATGAAACTGGTGGAGATCCCGCCCGGGCCGCCGGTCATGGATACCATCGTGGCGGAGGTCTATGGGCCGTCCGAGGTCGAACGGACCCGCCTCGCCGGCGAGGTCCTCCAGGCCTTCAAGAGCGTGGGCGGCATCGTGGACGTGGATTCGTCGCTCAATCCCGCCAGCCCCAAGATCAACCTGATGCTGGACCGGGAGAAGGCCGCCCTCCACGGTGTAGCCCCCGCCCATGTGATCCAGACGCTCTACATGGCGGGTTATGGCCACCAGGCCGGCACCTTCCATGTGCTGGGCGGCTCCAGTCAGGTCCCCGTGGTGGTGCAACTCGCCCCGGAGAAACGCCAGCACCTGGACCAGATCCTGCAACTCTACGTTCCCGGCGCCCGGGGCATGGTGCCCGTGCGGGAGCTGGTGACGGTGAAGGAGGGAACGGAAGACCCCGTGATCTTCCACAAGAACCTGATGCCCGTTGCCTACGTATTCTCCGACCTGGCGGGCACCATCGAAAGCCCGGTGTATGCGCTGGCGGCGCTCAACAGGAAGATCGACGCCATGAAGGGCACCGGCGGCGCCGAAGTGGTCCGCCTGGGCCTGGCCCATCCCGAGAACACCGAAAACCTGGTCATGAAGTGGGACGGCGAATGGCACATCACCCTCGAAGTCTTCCGCGACCTCGGCATGGCCTTCGCCGCCGTGCTGGTGCTGATCTTCGTGCTGGTGGTGGGCTGGTTCGAGAGCTTCGAGATCCCCTGGGTGATCCTGGTGCCCATCCCGCTCTCCCTCATCGGCATCATCCCCGCCCATGGGCTGCTGGGGGCCTTCTTTACCGCCACCAGCATGATCGGCTTCATCGCGGGGGCGGGCATCATCGTCCGCAACAGCATCATCCTCGTGGACTTCATCGAGCTGAAACTGCGCGAGGGCATGCCCCTGGCTCTGGCCGTGGAGGAAGCGGGCGTGGTGCGGTTCCGGCCCATCCTCCTCACCGCGGCGGCCGTGATCGTGGGCTCCCTGGTGATGCTGGCGGACCCCATCTTCCAGGGCCTCGCCATCAGCCTCATGGCAGGATCCGTGGCGGCCACGCTGCTGTCCGTGCCCTCCATTCCCGTCCTGTACTACCTCGTCGCCCGCCGGGGCCGCGCCGCGGACCTCCAGCGCGAGGCCTCCGTCTCCTCCACCGTTGATGAATAGGAGCCATCCATGACCGTCGATCGCATCGTCCACACCGTCGCGGGAGTCTTCATCCTGCTGAGCCTGGCCCTCGCCAAGTACCACAACCCCAACTGGATCTGGTTCACGGTGTTCGTGGGCGCCAACCTGCTCCAGAGCGGCCTCACCAACTGGTGCCTGATGTCCACCATCCTGCGCAAGCTCGGCGTGCCCGAAGGCGCCGGCGTGGGGTGCTCCCGGTGAAGGCCACGGTGATCCGCATCGCGCTGGGTCTCGTCATTGGCGGGGCCCTGGGCTACGGCTGGCACCGCCTGGTGGGGTGCAGTACCGGAACCTGCCCCCTGACGGCCACTCCCCTCCGGGGCATCAGCTACGGCGCGGTCATGGGCCTGATCTGGGCCCTGGCGCGCTAGCCCCCGATTTTCCGGCCCTAGGCCGGCATCCGAACTGGAGTTCCCATGTCCGAGGTCATCCATCTCACCACCGAGGCCTTCCACAAGGTCTCGTCCCATGACAAGCCCGTGCTCATCGATTTCTGGGCGCCCTGGTGCGGTCCCTGCCGCATGCAGGGCCCCATCCTCGACGAGGTCGCCAGGGCCACCGGCGACAAGGCCATCGTCGCCAAGGTGAACGTCGACGAGGAACCCCTGCTGGCGGGCCAGTTCAGCGTGCAGAGCATCCCCACCCTGCTGGTCCTCAAGGATGGTCGCGTCCACCGTCGCCTGGTGGGCGTCCAGGCGGGCCATGTCCTCATGGACGCGCTCCAGCAGGCAGGGCTCTGATGGCCGAGTACTGGATCTACCTCATCCCAGTGGCGGCCATCGGGTACCTGCTCTGGAGCCGCCGCTCGGCCTCCGCCACGGACGTGAAAGCCCTCATCGGGCAGGGCGCCCAGATCGTGGATGTGCGTTCCAGGGCGGAATTCCGTTCCGCCTCCCATCCCAAATCCATCAACATCCCCGCGGACCAGCTCGAGCAGCGGGTCAAGGAACTGGACCCCAACCGGCCCGTGCTGCTCTGCTGCGACAGCGGCAGCCGCAGTGGCTTCGCCGTCGCCATCCTCAAGCGCCAGGGCTTCAAGAATGTCCACAACCTGGGCTCCTGGCGCCGCATCCAATCTTTCTTTGCCTGATCTGGAGCCCGCCCATGGAAGCCAACGTCCGCTGGGAATCTGGTCTGACCTTCGAGGTGGATCAGGAAGGGCACCGGTACTACATTGATGTGCCAGGCGAGGCGGGAGCGCCCACGAAAGGACCCCGGCCCAAGGGCCTGCTCCTGGCTGGGCTGGGCGGCTGCACCGCCATTGATGTGGTGAGCATCCTGGAAAAGATGCGCGTGAAGCTGGATGGCCTCGAAGTGCAGGTGAGCGCCGAAGCCCGCGAGGAACATCCGAAGATCTTCACCGGCATCCATGTCCGCTACGTCTTCCGTGGCAAGGACCTGCCCATGGGCAAGTTGGAGCGCGCCGTGGAACTGTCCGAGGAGACCTACTGTGGCGTGTCCGCCATGCTGCGGCCCGCCGTTCCCATCACTTCGGAGATCGTCGTCGAGGGCTAGAGGCAAAAAAACGGCGGGCCCACCCCGGGCCCGCCTCCCCTACCCCTGGGCCTTCCGGATCCGACGAGCGGTCCGGCGCTGGGATCAAAATAGTATATTACTAAATAACGATTAAAGACTATATAAAACAATGTGATCTCCGTCACCTCGCTGCTTCTCCTGTGGTGTCAGCTCTTTGAGTGAGATACTTCGCCCCGGGTGTGGGATACTGGCCGCGCATCAGGGCTCCAGAGCCACTGCAGGGCATTCATTCCGGGAGAGACCATGGGTGATCCGCTTTTCTGGCACCGACTTCAGTTCGGGTTCACGGCGACCTACCACTACCTGTTCCCGCAGCTGACCATGGGGCTCGCCCTCGTCATCGTGGTGCTGAAGGCCATGGGCCTGAGGACCGGCGAAGCCCGCTACAACGACGCGGCGCGGTTCTGGATCAAGATCTTCGGTATCAACTTCGCCGTGGGCGTGGTGACAGGGATCCCCCTGGAGTTCCAGTTCGGCACCAACTGGGCCGCCTTCTCGCGCTTCTCCGGCGGCATCATCGGCCAGACGCTGGGCATGGAGGGCATGTTCGCCTTCTTCCTGGAGAGCAGCTTCCTGGGGATGCTGATCTGGGGTGAGAAGAAACTCTCGCCGAAAGGACACTTCGGGGCGGCGCTGGCGCTGTGGGCCGGCAGCTGGCTTTCGGGCTACTTCATCATCGCCACCAACGCGTTCATGCAGCATCCCGTGGGCTACACCGTGGCTGCGGATGGCAGCCTCCAGCTGGCCAGCTTCTGGGCCTTCCTCCTCAATCCCTGGGCCCTGGGCCAATACGCCCACAACATGATCGCCGCGGTGGTGACGGCCTCCTTCGTGGTGGCGGCCATCGGCGCCTTCTGGACCCTCAAGGGCATCC
The DNA here is from genome assembly GCA_036504935.1 of Geothrix sp. Classification (GTDB taxonomy): domain Bacteria; phylum Acidobacteriota; class Holophagae; order Holophagales; family Holophagaceae; genus Geothrix. The sequence goes on from DASXUH010000184.1 coordinate 15,311, forward strand.
ATCCCGAGCAGGCCAGGCTGAACCTGCGGACAGGCACGATCATGGGCCTGGTCTTCAGCGCCCTGGTGGCGTTCCCCACGGGGGACATCTCCGGCAAGCTCGTGGCCAAGTACCAGCCCATCAGCCTGGCGGCCATGGAAGGGCGCTTCGAGAGCGGTCCCCGCGCGAACCTCACCCTCATCGGCCAGCCCGACGTCGCCAAGCGGCGGATCGAGAACCCCATCCAGCTGCCTGCGGTGCTGAGCTTCATCGCCTACGGCAGCTTCTCCAGCAACGTGAAGGGCCTGCTGGAGTTCCCCGAGGATCAGTGGCCGCAGAACATCGAGCTGCTCTACTACAGCTTCCACATCATGGCGGGCCTCGGAACCATCATGATCGCCGTGATGGGCCTCGCGGCCCTGCTGCTCTGGAAGGGCCGCCTGGACGCCAACCGGCCCATGCTCTGGGTGCTGATGCTGGCCTTCCCCTTCCCCTACATCGCCACCACCGCGGGCTGGGCCGTGGCCGAGTTCGGCCGCCAGCCCTGGCTCATCTACGGCGTGCTTCGCACCGTCCACGGGGCCTCCCCGACGGTGAACGCCGGCCGCACAGCCTTCACCACGCTCGGCTTCGCCGGGATCTTCGTGGTGCTGAGCGTCCTCTGGCTCTTCCTCATCGGCCGGGAGATCGCCCACGGCCCCGTCTCCCACTCCCCGAAGGC
>DASXUH010000185.1:0-17759 GCA_036504935.1 Geothrix sp.
CTGGCCTTCCTGGCCCGCACCTTCAACGCCATGATCCGGGACCTCAAGGCCAGCCGGGCGGCCATCGAGGCCCAGGCCAGCCGCCTGGAGCAGCAGCGGGCCTACCTGGGCCAGATCCTGGCGGCCCTGCCCGTGGGCGTCATGAGCTGGCGGGCGGATGGCGAGCTGCGCACCTTCAACGCCGCGGCCCGGGCCTGGATGGGCCTCGAAGCCTTCGATCCCGCCGAGGACACCTGGGGCGCCGTGGCCAACCTGCCGCGCCTGGGCCGCCTGCCCGAGCTGCTGGCCGCCGTGCGCGACTCCGGGCGCGGCGTGCAAGAAGAGCTGCGCCTGGGCGGCGAAGGCGAGGGCCGCCCCGTGCGGGCCATCCTCGAGCCCCTCCAGGGTGGGGGCGTGCTGGCCGTGCTGGAGGATCTGTCCCTGCTGGCCCAGGCGGAGAAGCGCGCCGCCTGGCAGGAGGTGGCCCGCCGCATGGCCCACGAGGTGAAGAACCCCCTGACGCCCATCCAGCTCACGGCCCAGCGGCTGCTGCGGCGCACCCGCGAAGGGCGCCTGGATCTCGCGGCAGTCCAGGAGGGCGCTGAGACGATCCTCACCGAAGTGGCCAGCCTCTCGCGGCTGGTGGACAGCTTCAGCCGCTTCGCCCGCCTGCCCTCGCCCCAGTTCTCCCCCTGCGATCCTGCCGAGCTGCTCCGCCAGGTGCTGGCCCTCTACGAGCCGAACCACCCCGGTATCAAATGGTCGATCCGTTTCCAGCTGGAACCCCTGGGTGCGGTCTGGGACGGGGACATGGTGAAGCGCGCCCTCATCAACCTCGTGGACAACGCCGTGGCGGCCGTGGATGGCCAGGGCGCCGTGTCCCTCTCGCTCACGGGCGAGGATGGGAACCTGCGCTTCGACGTGGAGGATGACGGCACGGGCGTGCCCGAGGGAGATCGCGACCGGCTCTTCGAGCCCTACTTCTCCACCAAGTGGAAGGGCACGGGCCTGGGCCTGGCCATCGTGCGCCGCATCGCCCAGGACCACGGCGGGGACGCCCGCTACCAGCCCCTGGCGCGCGGCAGCCGGTTCATCCTCACGCTGCCGAGGGCCCCGAAAAGCTGATCAGGCCTGCCGCTGCCGTCGCCGCAGCCAGAGCCCCAGCGGCCCGAGGATCACCCAGGCCAGCAGCACCATCTTGACGAGCGGGGACACGCTTGCTCCGATCCAGGGGGCCACGCCCCCGACCAGCCTCTCATGGCGGGAGCGTATGCTGGCCGGATGGCGCATGGAACGGCTGTACCGGCGGGCACCTGCCTCATCGCGGGCTGCGGCTACACGGGCGCGCGCCTGGCCCGGCGTCTGGCGGGGAGCGGCCCGGTGCTCGCGCTCGTGCGATCGCCGGAATCCGCCGCGGCGCTGGCGGCTTCCGGCCTTCCGGCCCAGGTGGTGGACCTGGAGGGCACGGGAGCTTTCCAAGTGCCGGCTGATCTCGCCTCTGTGGTCTATCTGGCCCCGCCCGCTTCGCAGGGTGAAGGCGATCCCCGCCTCCTGCGCTTCCTGGAGGGCTTGGGCGGAGCCCGGCCCCAGGTGCTGGTCTACACGAGCACCACCGGGGTCTACGGGGACACCGGGGGCCTGCCCGTGGACGAGGCCTCGCCCACCGCCCCGGCCGACGGGGCCTCCCGCCGCCGCCTGGCCGCCGAAGACAGTGCCTCCACTTGGTGCGCCGGGCACGGCGTCCGCTGCGTGATCCTGCGGGTGGCTGGCATCTACGGGCCGCACCGTCTGCCGCTGGAGCGGCTGCGGGGGGGAGAGCCGGTACTCCGGCCCGAGGCGTCGGGTCCCGGCAATCGCATCCATGTGGACGATCTGGTGGCGGCCTGCGAGGCGGCCCTGGACCGACCCGTGTCCGGTGTGGTGAATGTGTCCGACGGGGACCACCGCAGCATCGGCGCCTTCCTGGAACTGGTGGCACACCTCGCGGGACTGCCGGCGCCACGCCGGGTGAGCATGGCGGAAGCGCGCCGGGAGCTGAGCCCCGGCATGCTGGCCTTCCTCCAGGCCTCGCGCCTGGTGCTCAACCGGCGCCTGCGGGAGGATCTGGGTGTCAGCCTGCGCTATGCGGACCCGGATGCGGGCGTACGGGCCAGCCTGCGGGAGATGGGGATCAGTACCGAAGGACGCTGAAGACCGGCAGCCCCTCGACCTTGGCGCGGCCGGGCAGGGAGGTCAGCTCGATGAAGACGGTGAGGGCCACGGGCTGGGCGCCGGTCTTCTGCACGAGGCGCTGGGCGGCGGCGGCGGTGCCGCCGGTGGCCATGACGTCGTCCACGATGAGCACGCGGTCGCCGGGGCCGAAGGCGTCCGTGTGGATCTCCAGCGCATCACTGCCGTACTCGAGACCGTAGGCCTCCTTGTGGGTGGCCATGGGCAGCTTGCCGGGCTTGCGGGCGGGCACGAAGCCCACGCCCAGCTTCTGGGCCAGGGCGCTGCCGAAGATGAAGCCGCGGGATTCCAGGCCCAGCACATGGGTGGGCTGGAGGGTGAGCACCGGCTGGGCCATGGCCGCCACGGCCTCGGCGAAGGCCTCGGCGTGGGAGAGCAGGGGCGTGATGTCGCGGAAGAGGATCCCGGCTTTGGGGAAGTCTGGAACATCGCGGACGAAGGCGCTGAGAGGAGTCGTGAGAGTCATGGCTACCTGTGGATCTGGAAAGGATGGGGAAGCGAGGATCGCACATCCAGGGCTTCCCAGTCCAGCCGTCCCACGGCCGCGTAGGCCGGGCCTTCCGCCAGCCGGGCCCGGAAGGCCGCCAGAGCGGCCTCGGAGCCCTCCGCCTCGCCACTCACCGAGCCGTCCGGCTCGTTGCGCACCCAGCCCGCCAGATCGAGCGCCTGGGCCTCCCGTTCCACAAACCGGCGGTAGCCCACCCCCTGGACCGCCCCGTGGACGTGGAAGCGAGCCGCCACCGGACTATGCTCCGGTCGGCCCGTTGAAGGTCGAATCGAAGTCGGCCTGCCGGGCCAGGGTTTCGGGGCAACCCAGATCCAGGCGCAGGGGCGTGACGCTGGCGAAGCCCTCGAGCACGGCCTCGGCGTCGCTGCCCGGGGCCTTGGCGTAGGTGGGGCCCGAGTCGCCGCCGATCCAGAAGTAGGGTGTGTTGCGGGGGTCGGTGCGCCGTTCCACCAGGTCGTGGTAGGCGCGGCTGTCCTGGCCCGTGAGGCGGAAGCCCTTGGGTTCGCCCTTCGGGAAGTTCACGTTCCAGATGCGGTTGCCGGGCAGGTCCATGGTCTCCCAGCGTTCCAGGAAGTGGCCGATCCAGGGTTCGGTCTGCTCCAGCGAACCGTGGGGGTGGATGGAGAAGGCCGCGGCCCGGGCGCCCTGGAGGCGGCCCTCGAAGGCCGCGCCCACGGTGCCCGAATAGAACACGTCCTCGCCCAGGTTGAAGCCGTGGTTGATGCCCGAGAGCACCCAGTCCGGCCGGCGGTCCAACACCTCGCAGACCCCCAGCAGCACGCAGTCCACGGGGGTGCCGTCGCAGGCGTGGCGGTCCGGCCCGATTTCGTGCAGGCGGAGGATGTTGTGCAGGCTGAGGGCCGAGGAGATGGCCGAGCGGTTGCGGTCCGGGGCCACGGTGACCACCCGGCCGAAGCGGGAGGCCACCCGGGCCAGCGCCGCCAGCCCTGGGGCCCACAGGCCATCGTCGTTGGTGAGCAGGATCAAGCGTTCAGGCATGGCACCAGTGTATCTGCCCCGCCCAGGTTCAATCCTGGGCCAGCTGTCCGAAGAATTTCCGGTCCCAGGCCATGATGTGCCCCTTCACCAGGTCCAGCGCCAGGAAGCCGAGAATGGCCGGCAGATCCGTGCTCACGCCTCCCATCTCCTGCTGGAGGAGCTTGGCCTTGGCGAGGAGGCGGTTGTGCTCCTGGGCATGGACGGCCAGACCGGCATAGCCCACTCGGGCGAGGATGGCCTCCTCGTCGTGGAAATGCTGGGCCACGTGGGCGATGAGGAGCTGCATCTGGAGTTTGGCCTCCTCGGGATAGCGGCCACTGGTGATGGCGGCCAGCAGGCTGTTGGAGAGGCGGTAGAGCTGCTGGTGCTGATGATCGATCTCCGCGTTGCCGCATTCCAGGCCGGGATCCCAGGTGAGGGCGAGGATGGAGGCTTCGGCATCCTCAGGGGCTCCCATCGCTTCCAGGGAAGCCTCGGTGCGGTTCCGGCCCCGTTCCTTGGCCCGGTAGAGGACCTCGTCCGCCCGGCGGACCCAGACGTCGAGGTCTTCCGCTATCTGATGCTGCGCCACCCCCAGGCTGATGGTCACCATGCCCACCTGGGGGATGGAGCGGGCCTCCACCGCCTTCCGGATCTTCTCCGCCAAGATGGTGGCCCCGGCCAGAGTCGTGGCTGGACAGAGGACGATGAATTCCTCCCCGCCCCAGCGCGCCAGGGAATCCGAGGCCCGGAGCTGGCCGCGGACGGTGTCCGTGATCGACTTCAGCACCTCATCGCCCACGCTGTGGCCGAAGGTGTCATTGACGTGCTTGAACCGGTCCAGGTCGAGCAGGATGAGGCTCAGGGCCCCGTCGCCGCGGCCGGACAGGGCGACGAGCTGGGCCGCCCCATCCTCGAACCAGCGGCGGTTCCAGGCCCCGGTGAGGAGGTCCGTGCCGGCGGCCTGCTCCAGCTGATCCAGCGCCTGCCGCAGTTCCGAATTCGCGAGTTCGCTGGCGGTCTGGGCGCGGGTGAGGGCCTCCAGCTGGCTGCGGCAATCGGGATCCGGTTCGGCCGTCAGGGGACGCCGCCGGGCCCAATGCCCCAGGGCCACCCCAGCCGCGAGGCCGAGGGCGAAGGCTGCGGGGACTGCCAGGTGGTTCGTCGCATCCAGGATCATGGGCCTCCTCGGTTCCACTTCACCCTACCTGTCCGGCACTTGGAATCTGGACGAATCCTGCACCTTCCGCCCCGGTTGCTTCCATACGCTTCGGCCACGCCCGGCCCCGATCCTGCCACGATGGAACCCACCCTGTCGCCCCATGGATCCCAACCTTTCACTGACCTCCGCCCTCCCGATCCCCGAAGGGGAGGGCGAGGCCGTGCTGGTTCCGGCGGGCCGGACCGAGATCCTGACCCGGCTCCGTGAAAGGATCGTGGCTTTCGCGGCATCCCGGGGTGCAGGCGCCCATGCGGAGGACCTGGCGCAGGAGGTGCTGGTGCTGCTCCACACGAAGTACGGCCATCTGGAACGGGCGGAGGATCTGGTCCCCCTGGCCTTCCAGATCCTGCGCTTCAAGCTGGCGGCCCACCGCCGCAGGGCCGCCCGGCGCGGTGAATACGACGCCGTGGACGTGGACGCCTTCCCGCCGCCCTCGGAGGCCCCGGATCCGGCCACGGTGCTGGAGCGCAAGGAGCTGCTGGCGCGGCTCATGGGCGGCATCGCCCGCATGGGGGACCGCTGCCGGGAGCTGTTCCGCCTCAAGCTCCAGGGCCGCAGCTTCGCGGAGATCCAGGGCCTCATGGGCGCCGCCAGCCTGAACACGGTCTACACCTGGGACCACCGCTGCCGGCAGCAGCTGCTCGAATCGCTGGGCGGGCGCTGGGAAGGATCTGGCGGAAGGGGGGCGCCATGAAGCGCGCCGAGGCCGAAAAACTGCTGGGCGGCCATGCCGCGGGGATCCTCACCGAAGCCGAGCGGCGCTCGCTGTTCGAGGCGGCCCTGGAGCATCAGGACCTGTTCGATGCCCTTATGGACGAGGAGGCCCTGCGGGAGCTGCTGGCGGATCCCGCGGCCCGGGCCCACGTGCTGGCCGCCCTGGCACCCGCACCTCCCAGGATCGTGCCCTTCTGGCGACGCCCCGGCGTGATCGGGGCCGCCGCCGGGATCCTCATGGCCGCCACGGCCGGCCTGGCGGTCCTGCGCAGCCCCGAGGCCCAGCTGCCGCCCGCTGTGAAGCCGGCGGTGGGCCAGGCGCCAACCCCGGCTTCGCCCCTGGCCCCGCCGGCCTCCGCCCCCGCTCTCCCCGAGGCCAAGGCGGTTCCTTCCCCGGCCGCCAAGGCGGCGGTGCGACCGAAGGAGGAGGCGATCGTGCAGCGGTCGGCGGGGGTGGTGGCCTCAGGCAACCAGGCCCCTGCTAAGGAAACCCTGGCTCCGGTGGCCGCCGCCCCTGTGGCGGTTGAAAGGGCGGGAAGGCTGGCGGAGACGCGTCAGGCGGAGGCCCGGGACCAGCTGTCCAGGCGGGCCGAGGCCGCGGGGGCGGCCCGGTCCACCGCCGTGGTGGAGGTGTTGAGTTCGGTCCCCGCTCCCGCGGCCACGCCCGCCCCGGCGCCCCGGGTGGCCGCCAAGGTGATGGCGCCCCGGCCCGCGGGGCTGGTCGCTGCCGTGGCCCCGGCGCCGGTCTGGACCATCGAGGCCCTGCCGGACGACGCCACCCTCGTGACCGTGGCGGCGCCCCGGGAGGCCCAGGTGGTGCTCCTCCGGCGCGGGGCCTCCGGCGTCGAGGTGCTGAAGCCCAGCCCGGCGGAGGACGCGGGAACCTGGCAGTTTCGGCTCCGGCTGGCGTCCGGCGACGCGCTGGATCTCTATGTGATGAATGGCCCCGTCGCCGATCCGGCGCGGCTGCCGGAGACAGGCCCCGTGGATGGGTTCCGGGCGCGGATCCATCCGCCTGCGAAAAAAAAAGGTTCATCGTGTCTTTCCGGGGAAAGATGAGCAGGGGTTCACGGCAAGACAGCCGCCGTCCCGAAAGCAACCAGCGCCCTCCCATCGCCCTCCCGTCAAAGAACAAGATCTTTTCGCCACCGATTACAGTGATTTCGCTGATGGCGCCTCGAATGCTTCTCGCATGGGCCGGCCGAAGGCCGCTTCCGGCTCCGCCGGAAGTCATGGGGGGCGCCAGGGTCGCGCATCCCCAGGAGGGCACGACCCTGGCACCCCCCATGGAGCCCACGCTGCCTCGGGACAGGCCCATCCTTTTCGTCACTGCAATCACTGAAATCGGTGGCAAATACATCAGTTCATCGCGCCATTTCCCGTAGAGCCAAAAATAATCCGCTCCGCTGAAAGGGGCGGCCGCCTGGCGGCATTCCCTCCTGAACCGCGCCCTGCTGGTGCGGCCCCTCCGGGAGGAACCCATGCCGCTGCGCCGGTCCACCACTGCCCTGTTCGCCTGCTGCGCAGGCCTCGCCGTGTCCTTCCAGGGGGACGCCCAGGCCCGCAGCCGCCCCGCGCATCCGCGCCTGGATGCCCCAGCGAGGGGCGATGCCGCAGATGCGACCCTGTCGCCCTACTTCTTCGTGAAGAGCGACGACGCCTCCGTGGACCAGCTGCCGCTGAAGTCCACGTCCGCCAAGGTGGCCATCGCGGGCGTCATCGCCGACGTGAAGGTGACCCAGGTCTACCGCAACACCGGCACGAAGCCGTTGGAAGCCCTCTACGTGTTCCCGGGCTCCACGCGGTCCGCGGTCTACGGCATGACCATGACCATCGGCGAGCGGGTGCTGAAGGCCCAGATCAAGGAGCGCGGCCAGGCCCGGGCGGACTACGAGCAGGCGAAGGCGCAGGGCCGCAGTACTTCCCTGCTGGAACAGCACCGGCCCAACGTCTTCCAGATGAACGTGGCGAACATCCTGCCGGGCGACGAAATCCGCGTGGAGTTGTCCTACACGGAGCTGCTGGTGCCGAATGAAGGCACCTACAGCTTCGTCTATCCCACGGTGGTGGGCCCCCGCTACGCCGGGAAGGCGGGCACGGCGTCGAGCACCGGCGAGCCCTGGGTGGCCAACCCCTACACCCATGCTGGCGAGAAACCCGCCACCACCTTTGATCTGGAGGTGAAGCTGTCGGCGGGCCTGCCCATTCAGCGCATGGCCTGCGACACCCACAAGACCGCCATCGCCTACGACGGCAAGGCAGACGCCACGCTGAGGCTGGATCCTAGCGAGGCCCACGGCGGCAACCGCGATGTCATCGTGAGGTACCAGCTGGCCGGGAACGCCGTGCAGTCCGGCCTCCTGCTGGACCAGGGCAGGGACGGGAACACCTTCCTGTTCATGGCCCAGCCGCCCAAGCGCGTGACGCCCAAGGACCTGCCGCCCCGCGAATACGTCTTCATCATGGATGTCTCCGGCAGCCAGATGGGCTTTCCCATCGAGGTGTCCAAGGTGCTCATGAAGGAGATGATCCTGGGGCTGCGGCCCCAGGATCTCTTCAACGTGATGGTCTTCGAAGGCAGCTCGGCCTTCTGGTCGCCCTCGGGTTCCCAGCACGCCACCACCGAGGCCACCCAGCAGGCCCTGGCGTTCGTGCGAGCGCAGAATGGCGGCGGCGGGACGGAGCTGGGCAGCGCCCTGCGGAAGGCCCTGGGCCTGCCCCGGGTGCCGGGCATCTCGCGCACCTTCGTGGTGTCCACGGACGGCTACATCAGCGCCGACGGCCAGGTGTTCGACCTCATCCGCAAGAACCTCGGCTCCGCGAACCTCTTCGCCTTCGGCATCGGCTCCTCCGTGAACCGCCACCTCATCGAGGGCATGGCCCACGCGGGACAAGGCGAGGCCTTCGTCATCACAAAGCCCGAGCAGGCCGCCGCCGAGGCGGGGCGCTTCCGCGCCTACGTGTCTTCCCCCGTGCTCACCAACGTGAAGCTCACCACCAGCGGCTTCCACGTCCAGGATCTGGAGCCCATGCAGCTGCCGGACGTGCTGGCGGACCGCCCCGTCATCTGCCTCGGCAAGTGGACGGGTGAAGCCAAGGGCACGGTCACGCTCTCCGGTGTCAGCGGCAGCGGCCCCTGGAGCCAGACCTTCGAAGTGGGGAAGGTGAAGGAGCGGAGCCACGGCGCCCTGCGCCAGCTCTGGGCCCGCCAGCGCATCCAGGCCCTGTCGGACTACGATCAGTTCGGCCAGGACGAAGGCCGCAAGGCTGAAGTCACCCGCCTGGGCCTCGCCTACAACCTGCTGACGGCCTACACCTCGTTCGTGGCGGTGGATACGGTGGTGCGCCACACGGGTGGTGCCAGTACCACCGTGACTCAGCCCCTGCCGCTGCCCGAAGGCGTGTCCGATGCGGCGGTGGGCGGCATGAATGCCCAGTCCGTGGCCTATGCCCCGGCCCCGCGCATGAAGTACGCATCGGCCCCCGCGGCCGAGGTGGAAGTCCTGGCCCAGGATCGGGCGGCCCGCCGGGAAACCCGCCAGGCGGAACCCAAGGCCCATCCCGCGCCGCGCATCCTCGCCTTCTCGGGCATCACCGGCACCTCCGACCCGGCCTCCCTCCGCCGTGAGCTCGACGCCCGGCTGAAGGACCCAGCCCTGGTCGCGGCGCTGGCCGGGCTCCCGTCCGGCACGGAGCTGGAATTGAAGGTGGATGCCTCGGGTCAGGTGGTGGCGGCGACCTTTAGTGAGGCCTTCCCCGGGGCCGCCAAGGCCAAGGCCCTGATCCTGGCCTGGCGTCTCAAGAGCTGGACCGGCCGGATGGCCGGGCAGCTGGACCTCACCTTAAGCCTTCTACCCTGAATCCAAGGTTTTACCCTACGCGGATCCCTGGCCTGCCGGGGATCCGCGCTGGCGTGAAGGTTGGTTTGGGCTACCTTCGAACCATGCGAAAGCATCTGGGAGTGGCCTTGATGCTGACCCTCGGGGGCTGCAACCCGGAACCCGCCCGACCCGCTTCCCCGCCCCCGGTGGTGGAGCCGGTCCTCGCCGAGGCCAGGATGCACATGGTGCGGGACCAGATCGTGGCCCGGGGCATCACGGATCCACGCGTGCTCGAGGTCATGGCCCGAGTGCCGCGGCATGAATTCATCCCCATGGAGCGGCGCGGGGAGGCTTACGACGACTGGCCCCTGCCCATCGGCTATGGCCAGACCATCTCCCAGCCGTACATCGTGGCCTTCATGACGGCGGTCCTGAACCCCAGGGCCGGGGACCGCGTGCTGGAGATCGGCACAGGCTCCGGCTACCAGGCCGCCGTGCTCGCGGACCTGGTGGCCGAGGTCTACACCGTGGAGATCGTTGAGCCGCTGGCGAAGCGCGCCGAAGCGGACCTCAAGCGGCTGGGCTACGCCAACGTGAAGGTCCGCGCCGGGGACGGCTACCAGGGCTGGCCCGAGGCCGCGCCCTTCGACGCCATCATCGTCACCTGCGCCCCGGAAGATGTGCCGAAGGCCCTCGTGGACCAGCTCAAGGAGGGCGGCCGGATGATCATCCCCGTGGGTTCCCAGTGGGGGGGCCAGGAGTTGTATCTGTTGTGGAAGACACCCACGGGGATGAAGCGGCAGGCGGTGCTGCCGGTACGGTTCGTGCCGATGGTGAAGGGGCGCTGAAGGGGCCAGGCGCGATCAGGAAGCCGGCTCCCGTTTGGCGGCCTCCGGGGCCCTGGGGGCGGCGGATGGCTGGGCGGTGCTCCAGCCCCCGCCCATGACCCGGTAGAGGCTGACCAGGTTGCCGTACTTGGCCTGGCGAAGGACGATGCGGCCCTGTTGCGCGGCATAGAGGGAACGCTGGGCATCCAGGACCCCCAGGTAGCTGTGGATGCCGGCGGTGTAGCGGGCCTGGGCCAGGCGATAGGCTCCCTCCAGGGCCTGCGTGAGCGCTTCCTGGGCGGCCAGCTGATCATCGAGGGTGCCCCGCTGGGCCAGGGCATCGGCGACCTCCCGGAACGCCACCTGGATGGCCTTCTCGTACTGGGCCAGGAAGATGTCGCGGTCGGTGTTGGCCACCTTGAGATTTGCCCGTCGTGTGCCCATGTCGAAGATCGGGAGGACGATCTGGGGCGAGAAGGCCCAGGCCTCGGAACCGGACTTGAACAACCCGGACAATTCACTGTTCATGGTGCCGATGTTCGTGGTGAGTGAGATGCGGGGGAAGAAGGCCGCCCGGGCCGCGCCGATGTTGGCGTTGGCGGCCTTGAGCTGGTTTTCGGCCAGGAGGATGTCGGGCCGGCGCGTCAGGACCTCGGAAGGCAGCCCGGGGGCGATCTCCTGGAGCGCCGTCACGCTGCCCAGAGCTTCGGGAAGCCATTCCGCCGGCACGGACGAGCCGACCAGGAGGCGGAGGGCGTTCTCATCCATGGCCACCGCGCGGGTGTAGCGGGCGGCATCCCCCCGCGCCGTCTCGGTGGTGACCTGGGCGCGGTACGAGTCCAGCTCGGACGAGGCCCCGACCTCAAAGCGCCGGTGGATGAGCTTGTAGGCAGCCTCCTGGTTCGCGAGGGTGTCCTGGGCGAGCTTCAGGCTTTCCTGATCCGCCGCCAGCGCCAGGTAGACGTTCGCGACCTCTGCCAGCAGCGAGATCTGGGCGCTGTTGCGGGCCTGCTCGGTGGCGAGGTAATGCTCCAGGGCCCGGTTCTTCAGGCTCCGGACGCGCCCGAAGAAATCCAGTTCCCAGGCGCTGATCCCCACATTGGCGGCGTACTGCTCGACGACGATCGACTGCCCGGTGCCCGACACACTGGCGGGCAGCCGCTGCTTATTGCCATAAGCGGCCGCATGGATCGCCGGGAACAGCTCGGCCCGCTGGATCCGGTAGTAGGCCCGCGCCTTCTCGGTGTTCAGCGCCGCGATCCGGAGATCCCGGTTGTTGCGGAGGGCGAGGTCGAGCACCTTGCGCAGCCGCGGATCCACGAAGAAGTCCTGCCAGGCGACGTCGGCGGCAGGTTGCGGGGAGGCTTCTCCTTGCGTGCCTTTGTAGGAGGGGCCCTCCGGCCAGGCCTTGGGCACGGGTGGTTCCGGCACCCGGTACTTCGGGGCCATGGAGACGCAGCCGAGGGAGGCCAGGGCGAGAGGAAGGATGGACCAGGTCTTGAGCGGCCTCATGGCTGCCCCTCCTCGGAAGCTGCGGTGCCAGCGGGCGCGTGTTCCTGGCGCTTCTTCTTGAACATCTGGCTGACCAGGACAAAGGAAAGGGGGATGTAGAAGATGGCGATGAAGGTGGCGGTCAGCATGCCTCCCACGACGCCCGTTCCGATGGCGTTCTGGGCCGCCGCGCCGGCCCCGCGCGTGAGGGCCATGGGCAGCACGCCGAAGGTGAAGGCCAGGGAGGTCATCAGGATGGGGCGGAGCCGCAGGCGGGAGGCCTCCATGGCCGCTTCGAGAAGGCCCACGCCACGGGCCATCTGCTCCTCGGCGAACTGCACGATGAGGATGGCGTTCTTGGCGGTGAGGCCCAGCGTGGTCAGCAGTCCGATCTGGAAGTAGACATCGCTGGAGAGGCCCCGGCCCCAAGTGGCCAGGACAGCGCCGAAGACGCCCACCGGAAGCACCAGAAGGATCGAGAAGGGGATCGTCCAGCTCTCGTAGAGGGCCGCAAGGCACAGGAAGATGACCAGGATGGACACGGCATAGAGCGCCGGGGCCTGGGCGCCGGCCTGCCGTTCCTGGTAGGAGAGCCCCGTCCACTCGAACCCGATGCCGGGAGGGAGCTTCTTGACGAGCTCTTCCATCGCCAGCATGGCGTCGCCGGTGCTCTTGCCGGCGGCGGGCTCACCCTGGATGTTCACGGAGGGGAAGCTGTTGTAGCGCTGGAGGTTGGGAGATCCATAGCTCCATTCGCCGGCGGAGAAGGCGGAGAAGGGAACCATCGCTCCGGCCGTGTTCCTGACATAGAGCTTGTTCAGGTCCTCCAGCTGCATGCGGAAGGGGGCGTCGGCCTGCATGTAGACGCGTTTGACCCGGCCGCGGTTGATGAAGTCGTTCACATAGGAGCCGCCCCAGGCGCTGGCGAGGGTGTCGCTGATCACCGGCAGGGGGACGCCCAGGGTGCCGGCGCGGTCCTGGTTGAGCCGGACGTTGTATTCGGGCTGGTCGTCCAGGCCGTTGGGGCGCACAGCCTTGAGGTTGGCGTTCTGGGCCGCCAGGCCCAGCAGCTGGTTGCGGGCCTCCATGAGCTTGGCGTGGCCGACGCCGGCGCGGTCCTGCAGCTGGAAGTCGAAGCCCGTCGCGTTGCCGAGCTCCAGGATGGCGGGAGGGGCCACGGCGAAGACCATGGCATCCCGGCGCGAGGAGAAGGTGCGCATGGCCCGGCGGATGACGGCCTCCGCCTTCAGCTCGGAGCGGTCCCGGAGGTGCCAGTCCTTGAGCTTGACGAAGGCCATGCCGTTGTTCTGACCACGGCCGGCCACGCTGAACCCGCCCACGGTCAGGCAGGAGGCCACCGCCTCCTTCTCATCGTCCTGGAAGTAATGCTGGACCTCGGACATGACCTTCTGGGTCTGCTCCAGGGTGGATCCGGCGGGGAGCTGGATGAGGGTGAGGATGATGCCCTGGTCCTCCTCGGGCAGGAAGGCCGTGGGCAGGCGCATGAACAGCACCCCCATCCCGGCCACGATCACGCCGTAGATGACGGCGTAGCGGCCCCACTTGGAGAGCACGCGTCCCAGCTGGCCCACGAAGATGTGGTTGAGCTTGGTGTAGAACTGGTCGAACCACAGGAAGAAGGGGCGGGTGACCGCCCATCCCTTCTCGGCGGCCTCGTGGCCCTTTTCGATGGGCTTCAGGAAGGTGACGCAGAGGGAAGGGGTGAGGACCAGGGCCACCACCACGGACAGCATCATGGCGGTGATGAGGGTGAAGGAGAACTGCCGGAAGATGATGCCCGTGGACCCGCCGAAGAAGGCCATGGGTCCGAACACGGCGGACAGCACCAGGCCGATGCCCACGAGGGCGCTGGTGATCTGGCCCATGGACTTCCGGGTGGCTTCCAGCGGCGAGAGGCCCTCCTCGTGCATGATGCGCTCGACGTTCTCGACCACGACGATGGCATCGTCCACCAGGAGGCCGATGGCCAGCACCATGGCGAACATGGTGAGCATGTTGATGGACATGCCCACGTACTGGAGGATCGCGAAGGTGCCCAACAGCACCACCGGGACGGCGATGGTCGGGATCAGGGTGGCGCGGAAGTTCCCCAGGAAGAGCAGCATGACCAGGAAGACGAGGATCACGGCCTCGACGAGGGTCTTCACCACCTCGTTGATGGCCACGGACACGAAGGGCGTCGTCTCGTAGGGGTAGTCGACCTGGACGCCCGGGGGGAAGTAGGGGGCGAGCTCATTGAGCTTGGCCTTGACGAGCTTGGAGGTGTCCAATGCGTTCGCGCCCGAGGCCAGGCGGATGAGCATGCCGGCGGCCGGCTGGCCGTTGAGCTTCGTGTCGCTTTCGTAGGATTCGGTTCCGAGTTCCGTGCGGGCCACATCCCGGAGGCGGATGGTGGAGCCGTCCGGGTTGATGCGCAAGGGGATGGCCCCGAACTGCTCCGGCGTCTGCAGGAGCTCCTGCACGTTCACGGTCACATTCAGCCGCTGGCCCTTGACGGCAGGGAGGCCGCCCGCCTGGCCGGCGGAGATCTGGGCGTTGTAGGCCCGCACGGCCTGGCGGATGTCGTCGGGGGTGATGCGGTAGCCCACCATCTTGTCGGGGTTCAGCCAGATGCGCATGGCGTACTGGGTGCCGAAGGACAGGACCTCGCCGACGCCCTCCACGCGGCTGATGACGTTCTCCACGCTCGAGGCCAGGTAGTCGCGCAGGTCCTCGGCGTTCATGCTGCCGTCCGTCGAGGTGAGGGACAGGATCATGAAGATGTTCTTCGTGGACTTAGTGACGGCGATGCCCATCTGCTGCACGACCTGGGGCATCAGGGGCTTGGCCAGCTCCAGCTTGTTCTGGACCTTGGCCCAGGCGGCATCGGGATCGGTGCCAGGCTGGAAGGTGAGCGTGACGCTGCCGTGGCCGGCGGAATCGCTGGTGGCGGACATGTAGAGCAGCCGGTCCAGGCCCGTCATCTTCTGTTCGATGATCTGCGTGACGGTGTTCTCCACGGTCTTCGCGGAGGCGCCCGGATAGAAGGCATCCACGGAGATGGAGGGCGGGGCGACCGGAGGGTACTGGGAGATGGGCAGCGTCTTGATGGCCAGGAGGCCGGCCAGCATCATGACGATGGCGACCACCCAGGCGAAGATCGGCCGGTCGATGAAGAAATTGACCATGGGGCGGCTCCTCTACTTCGCAGCCGCGGGGGCGGGCTTCGCCCCGAAGGGCACGACCTTCACGGCCACGCCGGGCCGGACTTTCTGGAGACCTTCCAGGATCACGCGGTCCCCGGCGTTGAGCCCCTCAGTGACCAGCCACTTCGGGCCGATGGCACGGTCCACCTTGAGCCTCCGCTGCTCGACCTTGTTGGAGGCGTCCACGACCATGGCGATGGCATTACCCTTGGGATCCCGGGTGACGCCCTGCTGCGGCACGAGGATGGCCTGCTCGGCCACCCCCTCCTCGACGATGGCGCGGACATACATGCCCGGCAGCAGGATATGGCGTGGGTTCGGGAAGACCATGCGGAGGATCTGCGAGCCCGTGCTCGGATCCACGGTGACATCGGAGAACTTCAGGAGCCCCGGCTGGGGATAGGGCGTGCCGTCCTCCAGCAGGAGTTTCACGCGGGCGGAATCTGCGCTGCCCTTGATGCGGTTGGCCGCCAGGTTCCGCTGGATCCCCAGGAGGGTGGCGCTGGACTGCGGGGAATCCACGTAGACCTGATCCAGCTGCTGGATCGTGGTGAAGGCCATGCCCTGGTAGGCCGTCGCCAGGGCGCCCGGGGTCACGTTGGACTTGCCGATGCGTCCTGAGATCGGCGCCGTGATGCGGGTGTAGCCGAGGTTGATGCGCGCGGATTCGGCTCCGGCCTTCAGGGCCTGGACCTCGGCCTCGGCCTGCTTGAAGGCGGCGGCCGCATCCTCGGAGTCCTGCTGCCCCACGGCATTGACGGTGAGCAGTTCCTTGAAGCGCTCGGCCCGCTTCCGCATGGCGGGAAGGTTGGCTTCCCCCCGGGCGAGGGCCGCCGCGGCCGTATCGTAGGCGGCCTGGTAGGGCCTCGGATCGATCTGGTAGAGGAGCTCGCCCTCCTTCACATCGCTCCCCTCCGTGAAGTGCCGCTTCTGGACGATCCCGTTCACCTGGGGATGGACCTCGGCCATGAGGTACGCCGAGGTCCGTCCGGGCAATTCGAAGGTGATCGCCACCCGCTCGGGCTGCAGGGTCACCACCGCCACTTCAGGGGTGGCCTTGGCCTGCTCCTTCTTGCCGCAACCGACGGTCAACGTCCCTGCCGTCCCTGCCATCAGGGCGCCGGCGATGAGGATCATTCCGCCTCGATAGGGGGTCTGCATGGGAGTACTCCAAGAAGGGGCCTGAGAAAAATCTGGTCGCATCGCATGGGGACGACGGCATGGGATCGT
Organism: Geothrix sp.; assembly: GCA_036504935.1. Lineage (GTDB taxonomy): Bacteria > Acidobacteriota > Holophagae > Holophagales > Holophagaceae > Geothrix. The sequence goes on from DASXUH010000185.1 coordinate 16,206, forward strand.
CAGTATCAGCGCTGTTCGAGGCCGTGATAAGTGAAATCAGCCAGGCGGTCCGCCATGGCGTCGAGGGACAGCGAAGGGCCGGCCGACGTCCAGGCCAGGTCGTTGACTTCCCTCAGCAGCGCATGGTGGATGCAACCGCCATGGAGGGTGATGCCCCAGAAGTCGATCTCCGCAGCGGAAAAATCTGGGCGGATGGCATGGATGCAGGCGCGGGCCTCACGCACGAAGGGCTCCATGCGCGCCTGCAGAAGGTCCTTGACCTCGTGCCTGGGGGCCTGGAGTTCGCTCAGCCACAGGCGCGAAGCCGGTTCCCGCAGGGGGTCCGAGGCGTCGAAGTGGGCGTCCACCTCGCGGAGGATCCTGCGGATGTGCGCACGGAGCTGTGCTCGCCCATCCATGGGACTCGTCGCCGCCTGGGGTGGATCCTGCAAGTCCTCTCCAGCCGTCTTGGCCGAGAAGTGGGTCAGCAGGTAGCGGAAGACCTCGCGGTACAGTCCCTCCTTGCCCTTGAAGTAGTAGGAGATGAGGGAGGAGTTCTTGCCCGCCATGGACGCCACGAGCCGGATGGAGGTGGCGTCGTAGCCGTACTTGGCGAAGCAGGCCAAGGCGGCCTCGATCAGGGCATCGCGGGTGTCAGGGCAGGGTGTTGTGTCAGAGGAGTCCATGAAACGCTGCCTTAGTCGTTCGACCGAACAATAGAATTGATCAATTGAACAAGGTTGGCAAGATATTTTTTTATTAATATCTAACATATTTTAAATAATCATTTTGATGCACAACATTGTTCCGATGACTGGAATCATATGTTAATTTTTGACGTAGATCAATCGTCCTATCGAATGTTTTTCCTTCACGAGTTGGTCGATCAAGGCATCGACCTTGGTCAAGCCTGGCCGAGGTCCTTCCGCATCGGTTCTGCCCCATCGGGCAACCTGTGATTCTTCGGGGCGAAGCTCGAGATCCCGCCGCCCAGCCTCCATGCGAGCTTCATCTAACCCTTCTGAGCGCCTCGGGCCCGACCACCGCTGAGGTATTCCTGGTCCGGGGAGGCAATGCCCTCCAGCCGCAGGTCTACCCTTCACGCGGGACCGGCGGGCCTGCTCTCAGGCCGTGCAGGCAGAAATCCACGAGCAGCTCCGCCTCCTGGAAGTGGCTGCCGAAGGGTGGAAGTTCGCCCCATAGCACTTTGTTGAGGCCCGACATCGTCCCGTGGCCGGCCACCTGGCCCATGATCGTGGCGCCGAGGAAGGCCACCTGCGCCGCGCCCAGTTCAGGCCGCAGCACCTGGATGCAGGTCCGAATCAGATCTGCGGCCGGACCGAGGTACTGCTGGATGATCGGGCGGAGGCTGGCGCGGGGGGAGCGGAACTCCCTCACCCAGAGCCGGGCCCGGTGATCCTGGAAAGGCCTGGCCAGGGCGGCATCCGGAGCCGCCTGCTGGTACATGAAGTGGATCTGTTCCCGCAGCAGGCGGATGGCTGCCTGCGGATCCCGCGGATCCAGGCCCGAGGCGAGCGCGGGATTCAGGGGCTGCGCGGAGGTCTCGAAGATGTG